>NZ_JBFAOC010000030.1:0-21743 GCF_040675055.1 Micromonospora sp. NPDC049662 | reverse complement strand
GTGTTTTTCGTGGCGTGGTGTGGGGGGGGGGGGGCGCCCGCCCCGCCCCCCCACGGTTCGCAGCATGTGGCGCCTTTCCGTCCATGGCGGCAACCCGCCGGGACCCACCCCGTGATGTGAGAAACCGACCCGGGCAGCACTCATCGCGCCTGCTCTAGCAGGGTCGACTGCGGCGACCAGGCGGGATCGTTGGTCAAGTGCGGCGAGCGTAATGGTGCAGTAATAGCACCGTCAAGACACTCCGTCGAAACTTACGCGACACGATCCCGTAGCGTCGGCGCTCAGAGTGATGCTATAAATGCAACATGCTGCCGTCTCAGCCGAACAAGTCGCTCCAGGATGGGCTCGACTGCCTGCAGTTGCTGGCCAGCTCCGCTGAGGCCCTCGGCTCACGCGAGGTCGCACGACGACTCGGGCTGGAGCCGTCACGGGCGAACCGGCTGCTCAAGACCCTCGCGCACATCCGGCTGATCGAACAGGACGAGCGGCGCCGCTATCGTCCCGGCCCGGGAATCCATGCCCTGGCCGCGCAGAGCCTCTTCGGGTCCGGCCTGATCCGCCGGGCGCTCGGGCCCCTCGGCGAGCTGCACGTCCACGGTCACACCGTGGCCATGGGTGTGCTCTGGCGCGACCAGATGTCGTACCTCTACCACGCCGACCCGGGCATGGACACCAGCACGGCCCTCGGCCGGATCGGCCTGTTCCCGGTCGCCCGGTCCGGGCTCGGGATGGCCCTCCTGGCCGACCAGGACGACGAGAACGTCCGCGCCATGTGGGCGACCAGCGCGAACGACATACCGGTCGAGCAGGTCCTCGCCGATCTTGCGGAGATCCGCGAAGCCGGTTTCGCCCTGCGCTCCGGCAAGACCGAACGCACCGTCGCCGTCACCGTCGGCTCGGCACCGTACGCCGCGATCGGCATGTCCGGCCGTTTTCCCGACGCGCACCTACCTGAACTCGTCAGCGCGCTGCGCCACGCGGCGGAGAAGATAGACAAGAAGGGCTGAGGCGCAGCAGAAGCAAGACGCCCGTTACCGGAGATCCGATAACGGGCGAGCTGACGTGCTCAAAGAGATGGTGGGCGATACTGGGTTTGAACCAGTGACCTCTTCCGTGTCAGGGAAGCGCGCTCCCACTGCGCCAATCGCCCATGGTGCCCGCTCAACCCGGCGGTCAGGCCCGTCGAGACGGATCGCGAGCGGACGACGGGATTCGAACCCGCGACCCTCACCTTGGCAAGGTGATGCGCTACCAGCTGCGCTACGTCCGCACGTCCCCGGCTACCGCCGGCAACGGAGCGAACTCTACCCGATGCCAAGATCGGCCGGCGCGGGGCCCTCGGGCGACCGCGATTGCGCTGCTCGACAGCGGGGTACTGATGAACCTCGACAGCACACCACACCCCCTAAGGAGGCTGTCGTGGGTATCGGCACCAGCATCTTCCTGATCGCGCTCGGCGCGATTCTCACCTTCGCCCTCGACGCGAGCGTCGGCGGCATCAACCTCGACGTGGTCGGCTGGATCCTGATGGGCGCCGGCGTCCTCGGTCTGATCATGACGGCGTTGATCTTCCAGCGCCGCCGTGGCGCGGTCGTGACCACCACCGAGCAGCCGGTCGAGTACCGCCGGGTCGAGGAGCGGCGGGACATCGCCCCGCCGCTGTGAAGGGCTCGGATGAAACGGGCCGGCGACCTCCTCGCGAGGGTGCCGGCCTGTTTCCGTTTCCGCTGGTCAGGCCCGGCACGCGCCCGCGTTACGATCGCGCTCATGGAGTCCCTCGACACGGTGCTGGCCGCCCACCGGTCGTACCTGCTCGGTTGGAACATCGGCGCGGGCGGTGGCCCGGACCTGCCGACCTACCGCAGTGACGTGCCGCACGCCACCCTCAACGGGGTGCTGCGGGTGGCCGGGCCGACGCCCGGCGAGGCGCTCGTCGAGGCCCGGCGACGCCTGCGGGGCGTACCCCGAATCTGGTGGGTCGGGCCGGACAGCGACGTCGGCACCGCCGACGGCCTGGTCGCCCTCGGCGCGACCGAGGTCGCCCGCATGCCGATCATGACGAGGGCGCTCACCACGGCGGCCGGGGCCCCGACGGCCACCGGCGTGCACATCACCGAGACCGACGACCTCGACACCTTCGTCACGGCCTACGCCCGGGTGTCCGGCATCCCGGCCGAGGGTGTCCCGGCGACGATCGAACGGGAAAAGGCGTTCAGTGGCGACGGCACGGTGATCCGGCTGGCAGGTCGCCTCCCCGACGGCCGAATCGTCGGCACGGCTGTCGCCTGGCTCAGCCACGGTCTGGTCACCCTCTACTTCGTGGGCACACAGCCCGAGCAGCGCCGGCAGGGCATCGGCACCGCCATGACCCGGGCCGCGCTCGACCTGGCCCGGGAGCGGGGCGCCCACACGGCGGCCCTCACCTCGTCCCCCGTCGGCGAGGGAATCTACCGCCGCCTCGGCTTCCGGCCGGTGGGCGAGTTCCGGCTGTTGACCTTCTGACCGGTCGACGGCGGCTCCTCGTGCCAAACCCGAAATAACCGCACGAGGGGCATGGTCAACGAGGCCGCCGGTTGCGAGACTGCTGGGAATGTCCACCACACCGCTGTCCCTGCCGCAGCCGTCCGCGCGGGCACCCGAGTTCGGTCGGGACGCGCTCATCGTCTGCGAGAACCTGGTACGGATCTACCAGACCGGTTCGGTCGAGGTGCAGGCACTCCAGGGCCTGGACCTGGCCGTGGAGAGCGGTGAGCTGGTCGCCGTGGTCGGCGCCTCCGGATCGGGCAAGTCGACGCTGCTGTCGATCCTGGCCGGCATCGACGCCCCCACCGCCGGACGGGTCCGGGTCGACACGTGGAACCTGCTGGCGATGTCCCGCGCGGACCGGGTGGAGTACCGGCGGCACACCGTCGGGTTCGTCCGGCAACAGACGGCGAGCAACCTCATCCCGTACCTGA
Organism: Micromonospora sp. NPDC049662; assembly: GCF_040675055.1. Taxonomy (NCBI): domain Bacteria; kingdom Bacillati; phylum Actinomycetota; class Actinomycetes; order Micromonosporales; family Micromonosporaceae; genus Micromonospora; species Micromonospora sp. NPDC049662. The sequence continues at coordinate 18,786 of NZ_JBFAOC010000030.1, read as the reverse complement.
CCGCGCGGGAGATGGTGGACCTGCCGATGACGGCGGCCCGCACCGCGAAGAAGGAGCGGCAGGAGCGCGCGGCCGAACTGCTGGACAGCCTCGGCGTCGCCGACTGCGCCGACCGCCGCCCCGGCCAACTCTCCGGTGGGCAGCAGATGCGGGTGGCGATCGCGGTGGCCCTGGCCAACCAGCCACGGGTCCTGCTCGCCGACGAGCCGACCGGCGAGTTGGACGCCGCCACGTCCGCCGAGGTCTTCGGCGTACTACGCGACGTCAACCGGCGCTACGGCGTCACCGTCGTCGTGGTCACCCACGACCCGGAGGTCAGCGGCCAGGTCGAACGGACCGTCGCGATCCGCGACGGTCGCACCAGCAGCGAGGTGCTGCGCCGCACCACCACCAACGCGGAGGGCGACACCCACATGACCGCCGAGGAGTACGCCGTGATGGACCGGGCCGGGCGGGTCCAGGTGCCCCGCGAATTCCGCCAGGCGCTGGCGCTGACCCGACGGGTCCGGCTGGCCCTGGAACCCGACCACATCACGATCCGCTCCGACTCGCGTAGCGGCGAATGAGCGAGCCGCTGCTGCGGGTTCGGGACGTGCACCGAAGCTTCCGCGCCGGACCGACCGTCGTGCACGCCCTGCGCGGCGTGTCGTTCGAGGTCGCCGCCGGTTCCATGGTGGCGCTCGTCGGCCGGTCCGGCTCGGGCAAGACCACCCTGCTCAACGTCATCGGCGGCCTGGACCGCCCGGACGCCGGCACCGTGCACGTCGACGGCACCGACGTCACCACGCTGGACGAGGACGGCCTGTCCCGGCTGCGGCGCGAGAAGGTGTCGTACGTCTTCCAGAACTTCGGGTTGATCCCCGTGCTGTCGGCCGCGGAGAACGTCGCCGCGCCGCTACGGCTGGCCCGCGTCGCCCCGGCCGAGCGCGAGCGGCGGGTCGAGTTGCTGCTGGAACTGGTCGGCCTGGCCGACCACGCCCAGCAACGGCCGGCCGAGATGTCCGGCGGCCAGCAGCAACGGGTGGCGATCGCCCGCGCGCTGGCCGCCTCGCCCCGGCTCCTGCTCGCCGACGAGCCCACCGGCCAACTGGACGCCGAGACGGGCCTGTCGGTGATGGCCCTGCTGCGCGGGGTGGCGGAGTCCGAGGGCGTCACCGTGCTCGTGTCGACCCACGACGCGGTGATGATGGCCCTGGCCGACCGGGTGATCCGGATCCACGACGGGCACCTCGACGAACAGTCGGCCGAGCAGGCGTACGAGCCCGTGTCGGACGGCCGGTGACACGACGATGCTGAGGCTCGTCCGCCGACGCGCCCGCGCGCAGTGGCCGTTACTCGCGGCCCTCCTCGGGGTCGTCACGATTGGCGCGACCCTGCTGGGCACCTGCGCGCTGCTGGTCACCCGCACCGCCGAGCGGGCCCTGGAGGTCGCCCTGGCCCGCGCCGAACCCGCCGCCGTCGACGCGACCGTCTACACCGGTTCCGTCGATGGCCCCGACGCGTCGTCCGTCCTCGCCGACACCCGCGCCGGGGTGACCTCCGCGCTGGCGCCGTTCCCGCTGACCACCACCGCGCGGGCGTCGACGGTGCTGCGGGCACTACCGCCCGCGCTCGCCCCGGGCACCACCGTCGGCCCACAGGCGTACCTGTCGGGGCTCGACGACCTGCCGACCCGGGCCGAGCTGGTCACCGGACACTGGCCACAGCGCCCCGGCGACGCGGTGCTCCTGGAGTCCACCGCCCACCTGCTCGGCCTCGCTCCCGGTAGCCGGGTGCACCTCGGCGCCGAGCTGGCCCACCCGCCCGTCCCGGCCATCGACGTGACCGTCGTCGGTGTCGTACGCCCGCTGTCCGGGCGCGGTTGGGACCGCGACCCGCTGGCCGCGGCCGGGTCCGCCACCGGCTACCGGGACGGTCGCTTCCTGCAACCGGTAAACGCCTACGGCCCGTTCCTCGTCGACCTCGCCGACCTGGTCACCACCGGTGCCACCGTCGACCGCCTGGAGGTCACCGCCCATCCGGACCTGAGCCACGCCAACCGTCGGGACCTGGAGACCTTGGCCGGGGCCGTCGACAGTGCCGACCGACGGCTGGCCGGCGCCCTCGGCGACCGCGTCCAGCTGGCCCGCGTCGCCACCGACCTGTCGCTGACCCTGCGGTCGGCCGACGACCAACGGCACGTGACCGCCGCCGTCGTGCTCGCGATCGCCGTCCTCGGCGGTGTCCTGGCCGCGACGGCGCTCGTGCTCGCCGGCCGCCTGACCGCCGGCATCCGCGCCGACGAGACCGCCCTGCGCTCCGCCCTGGGCGCCAGCCGTCGTCAACTCGCCGCCACCGCGACCCTCGAGGGCGGGCTCGTCGCGGCCGTCGCCATCGCGCTCGCGATACCGGCCTCGTCGGCCCTGCACGCCGGCCTGACCCACCTGCCGCCACTGGACGACGCCGGCCTGACCGTCCGGCCGGCCATCACCGGCGTCCAGGTGCTCGCGGTCGCCGGGGGCACGCTGATGCTCACCGCCGTCCTCACGGTCCTGGCGATCCGTCCCGTCCCGGCGGCCGGCGAGCGGCGCACCCGCCGCGAGCTGCTGGCCCGCTCCGGCGCCGACCTGCTGCTCGCGGTGTTCGCCGCCGTCGGATGGTGGCAGCTGTACGCGCAGCCCACCGCCGCCAGCCCGCGCGCCGACGCGGTCCGGGTGCTCGCTCCGGCGCTGCTGCTCACCGCTGGCGCCGCCCTGGCGCTCCGGGTGGTGCTGCCCGCCCTGCGCGGCGCCGACCGCCTGGCCTACCGCGCCCGCGGGCTGGCGCTTCCGCTGGCGGTAGCCGAGAGCGCCCGCCGGCCCCAGGCGGTCGCCGCCGGCCTGCTCGTCGGGCTGGCCTGCGCGGCCGGAACCTTCGGCCTGGCCTTCGACGCCACCTGGCACCAGTCGCAGCGCGACCAGGCCGCGCTCTCGGTCGGCACCGACCTGGCGCTCACCCTCAGCACGTCGCCCTCGGCCGGCGATGGCGCGCTCGTCAGCGCGGCCACCGCGGGGGCGGTGAGTCCGGTCCTCGACCGTGGTATCGCCGTCGGTCAGTGGCTCGGGACCTCCGGCGAAGCGCCACGCCTGGTCGCCGTGGACACCACCCGCGCCGACGCGCTGCTGCGCGGGCCGCTGGACAGCGACCGCGAATGGGCGCACGTGGGTGCCGCGCTGGCACCACCAACCCGGGTCACCGGTCTCGCCGTCCCGGCCGGCGCACCCCTCGTACTCAGCGGAACGGCGGCCGGCGACGCCCCGCTCGTCGTGACACCCCGGCTGCTGCTGCAGGACGTCACCGGTCTGCGCACGTCCTGCACCGGTCCCGCCGTACCGCTCGACGGCCGCGAGGTGCGGCTACCCGCCTGCGCGACGGCCGACGGGCTGCGCCTCGTCGCGGTCGCCCTACCGGTCGCCGTCGACTTCGGCGACGAACCCGTGGCCGGCGGAGGAGTGGCCGTAGCCGTCACGCTGACCGTGCCGGAGGCGGCGTCCACCGACGGATCGGACTGGACCGCCACGTCCGCCCCACCGGTACCGAGCAAGCTGAGCGACCTGAACGTCCGGCTGTCCCCCACCCCGACCGGAACCGCGCTGCGGATGGCCGCGACCGTCGAGCTCGACGGCGCCGACGACGCCGCCCGGACCCTCGTCGCCAGCGCCTTCCCGGACCCCGGCGAGGTGCCGGTCGCCGTCTCCGCCCGCTTCGCCAGCGAGCTCGGCGTCCACCCCGGCAGCAAGCTCAGCGTCACGGTCGGCACCACGCCCGTCCCGGTCGTCGTCTCCGAGGTCGTACCGGCCGTACCGTCCGCCCCCGGGGCCGTCGCCGTCCTGGCCGACCTGGACGCGCTGTCCCGCGCGCGCGTGCTCGCCGGTGACCTCACGTTCCCGGTCGACGCCTGGTGGGTCGGTCACCCGGCCGGCCCCGGCGCCGCCGAGCGGGCCACCGCCCTGCACCTGGGCACCGTCACGACCCGCGAGGTGGAGACCGCCCGACTCCTCGGCGGCCCGCTGCGCGCCGGGCTGCCGGGCGCGCTCCGGCTCGTCGTACCGGCCGCGGCCCTGCTGCTGCTCGCCGGCGTCGTCCTGCACGTGACCTGCGACCTGCAGCTCCGGGCCGTCGAGGTGGCGCGGTTGCGCGGCCTGGGGATGTCCCGGCGCGGCATCCGGGCCGTGCTGCTCGGCCAGCACGCCGGCGTTCTGCTGCCGCTGCTCGCGGCGGGCGCGGCCGTCGGCGCGCTCGCCACCCGCCTCGTCGCTCCCCTGCTCGTACGCTCCGACACCGGCGCCGCGCCCGTCCCGGCCGCCCAGCCACACTGGCCGTGGCCGGCCGAGGCCACGCTGCTCGCGGTACTGCTGGCCGGATGTCTGCTGGCCGTCGCCATCGTGGTCGGCATCCAGGTACGCCGGGCCGACGCCGCGCACCTGCGGGTGGCGCCGTGAAGCGGTTGACCCGCCGGTTCCCGGCGCCGCACTGGCCCAGCGTCCGCGGCCGGAGCCGGGCCGACGCCGGCCCGCTGCTGCTCTCCGCAGCCGTCATCGCGGCTGTCGCGCTGCTCGCCGGGGCCGTGCCGGCGCTGCTCGGCGCGGCCGCCGACGACACCGTCCAGGACAGCGTCCGCCGCGGCAGTGACGACGCGAACGTCCTCGCACACGCCGACTGGGAACGCGACGACGGTCCGACGGGTGGGCGGGTGCGGGTGGAAGGCCTCGCCAAGGAGGTCGACGACCTCCGCGTCCGGGCGACGTACGCGCTCGGGCCCGACCTGGACGCCGCGCTGCTCCCGCCCATCGCCGTCGTCGACGGCCCGGTCCTGAGCATCACCGACGGCACCACGCCACGTACCTTCCAGTTCACCTACCTGGCCGGTGACGCCGGCGGCCCGCAGGTGACCTGGATCGCCGGAAACGCGCCCGCCGGGGCCGTCCCCGACGGGTTCGTCGAAGTCCCCTACCAGGGACCGCCCTGGCCGGTGCAGGTCGGCATCTCCGAGGCGGACGCCGCCGCCCTCGATGTCGGCCCCGGCGACCGGATCCCGGCCAAGGACAGCCGGGGGCGCGACAAGGACCTGCGGATCAGCGGGATCTACCGACCCACGGACACCGCCGACCCCGCCTGGCGACTCGCCCCGGCGCTCCTGCGCCCCGTGCCCGGCGCGGACGGCGTGGGGATCACCCGGTTCGCCGGTCTGCTGTCGCGCGACTCGCTGCCGGACGCCCGGCTCGCCGTCGACCAGGACCAACTGCGGCGCGCCGTCCACTTCGCCCCCGACCCCGACGCGCTCACCTGGGCCACCAGCGCGACCCTGGTCAACCAGGTGGTCACGCTCAAGGCGGCTTCCGGCTCGTCAGGCGCCCGCGACGACTCCCTGAAGTGGGAGTCGCAGCTCGACGCCACCCTGCGCGCGACCCGCGCCCGGGTCAGCGCCGTACGGGCGCAGGCGGCCGTGCTGCTCACCGGCGTGCTGACCGCCACGGTCCTGGTCCTGCTGCTCGCCGCCGACCTGCTGGTCCGCCGCCGAACCCTGGCGCTGAGCACCGCCCGGCAGCGTGGTGCGGCGTTACCCGACCTCGGCGCGGAACTGGCCCTCGAGTCCACAGTGGTGTCCCTGTCGGCCGCCGCGGTCGGGCTCGCGCTCGCCCGCGTGGTGGCGCCGGGCGTCTCGTGGAGTTGGGCCATTCCCGTGGTCCTGGCCGGCGCCGTCGCCGGGCCGGCGTTCGGCACCCTCGCCGCCGGCCGCGCCAGCCGGGACCGGCGTCAGCCCGCCAACCCGTCCGCTCGGCGCTGGTTGCGGGCCACCGGGCAGCTGCGCCGCGCCGTCGTGGAGGCCGCTGTCCTGATCGCCGCGGTCGCCGCCCTCGTCACACTGCACCAGCGCGGGCTCCTGCCGGTCACCTCCGACGGCGACACCGGCGAGGTGACCGGGGACGTGATCCTGCCGGTCAGCGCCGTCGCACTGGGCGCGCTCGTCGGCGCGCTCGTCCTGATCCGACTGCTCCCGCTGGGCGCGCGGTTCGCGCTCCGCCAGGCCCTGCGCTCGCGCCGCCCGCTGGCCGTCTTCGGTGCCGCCCGGGCGGTCACGACGGCAGGGCGCACGCTGCCGCTACTGGTGCTGGTGAGCGCCACGGCGCTCGCGTCGTTCGCGCTCATCCTCGGCTCCACCGTCACCCGGGGCCTCGCCGACGGCGCGTGGAGCATTGTCGGCGCCGACGCCCGCCTCGACGTCGCCGCGGACGCCAAGGCCGGCACGCCCGCCATCGCCGAACGGATCGCCGCCGCTCCGGGGGTCGGCCAGGTCGTCGTCGCGCAGGTCACCGACTCGGCGCGCGTCTTCACGGACTCGACACCGTTCGCCCCGCGCCTGGTCATCGTGGACGCCGAAGCGTTCCAGCGCCTGTTGGCCACCACCCCGCTGCCCGACGCGCCCGCGCTGGCCCGGCTCACGACGCCCGGTCCCGGCCCCGGAGAGGTCCCCGCGCTGGTCCGATCGAGCGACGGCGAGCTGCCGGCCGGCACGCGGTTGCAGCTACCCCGGGCCGACGCCCCGGCCATCCACCTCACCGTGGTCGGTACCGCGCCCTCGGTCGGCGGCGCCGACGACGTCGTGCTCGTGGACGCCGCGGCTCTCGCCGACGCCGGCCTGCCCGCCGTTCCGAACACGGTCTGGGTGACCGGTCCCGGCGCGGCGCGGGCGGTGTCGAACAGCGGCGTCGCCGCCGATGTCGTGTCGCGCGCCGACGTCCTGCGGACGCAGCGAGCGGCTCCGCTGACCGCGGGGCTTCTACGGCTGGCGTGGGCCGCCGCCGCGGTGCTGCTGGCGCTGGGGCTCCTCGGCCTGGCGCTCGCCGCCGCCGCGGGGGCGTCCGAACGATGGCAGACCCTGACCCGGCTGCGGACCCTCGGGCTGCGGCCACGCGACGCCCGCTGGGTGGCCGCCGGAGAGCTGCTGCCCCCGGTCGCCGTCGTCGCGGTGTGCGGCCCGCTCCTCGGGGCCCTGCTCGCACGCGCGACGCTCGGCCCTCTCGACCTGCGGCTGCTCACCGGCCAGGCCGACGACCCGGCGGCGATCCTGCCGTGGTGGCTGCTCGCCCTGCTGGGCACGGCGCTGCTGGCGGCGGCCGCCACCGTCGTACCCGTCGAGTCGGCGCTGCGACGGCGCGACCGGTTGAGCGAGGTGCTCCGCGCCGGCGAGTAGGTCTGTTTGGTGACGGCGGGCGGCCAGTTCTCTTGGAACAGCGTTGAGGCCCGTCACCGGATCCGGTGACGGGCCTCAACGATCACGTCGTACAACTGGTGGGCGATACTGGGTTTGAACCAGTGACCTCTTCCGTGTCAAGGAAGCGCGCTCCCACTGCGCCAATCGCCCGTGCTCCTTGCCGAGGTGGGGACGGGATTTGAACCCGCGTACACGGCTTTGCAGGCCGTTGCCTCGCCTCTCGGCCACCCCACCGAGGTTGCCCCCGTCATGCGTGGCGGCAGCTCCGAGCGGACGACGGGATTCGAACCCGCGACCCTCACCTTGGCAAGGTGATGCGCTACCAGCTGCGCTACGTCCGCACGCCCCCGGCTTTCCCGGGTGACGGATGAGAACTTTAGCCGAGCCGGCGAACGACTGCCAAATCGGGGTCCGTGTCGGCGCGTCCCATCCCGCCCGGTCCGACGCCGAACGGGGAGATGGCCACCACTGCAGGCGGGCTTCCTAGTCAGCTGACCTGATGTCTCAATTGACCCTCGACCGTCACACTCCGGCATCATCCGACGGCGGGCGCCGGCGCGGCGAACAGCCAGCGGAGCACTCCGACGGCACGCCGCCCACCTCGCCGAACTCGATCAGGAGAACGAGCCACGGCACCCGTCGGCAAGTGTCCAACTTCCGACTCTTACCCCACGAATCGGACGGTAGCGGTAACTGTTCGTGTTCGGGCCGATGGGCTACGGTAACGGTCGTGACGAGACGTGCGGCCGAGATCCGCCTGGATGCCCTGCTGCGCACGGCCTGCGACGTGATCGTGGAGCGGGGTCTGTCCAACACACGAACCGCCGACGTGGCGCAGGCCGCCGGGGTGAGCCAGGCACTGGTGTTCTACCACTTTGCCACCAAGGAGCGGCTGCTCGCACAGGCCTTCGCGTACGCCGTCGAGCAGGATCTGGCCCGGCTGGACGCGGTCACCCGCTCCTCCGCGCCACCGCTGACGAAGCTCCGCCGGATCCTCAAGCTGTACACCCCCGCCGGCCGGGCGACCTCCTGGTCGATGTGGATCGACGGCTGGTCCGAGTCGCTGCGCACCCCCGAGCTGGAGAAGGTGTCCCGCCGGCTCGACCTACGGTGGCGACAGGATCTCGCCGCCGTGATCTCCACCGGAGTCGCCGACGGCACCTTCCAGTGCGCCGACCCGGACGGGGCGGCTTGGCGGATCAGCGCGGTGATGGACGGCCTCGCCGTGCAGCTCGCGGTGCACGACCGGGTCATCTCCCGGCGACAGTTCGGGGAGTGGGTACGCCTGGTCACCGCCCGCGAGCTGGGTCTGGACCCGACCGACCTGGACTGAGCGGCCGACCGCGCCATACGCCAGGCCGGGCAAAACGGCTCGGGCCGGCGTGCCGAACGGAACAATCGACGGCATGGATCTGCTGGAGGCGTACCGCCGGAGCCTGGCCGAGTTTGTCGAGCGGGTGGACCAGATCGGGCCCGATCAGTGGTCGGAGGAGACACCCTGCTCCGACTGGGACGTCCGGACCCTGGTCAACCACGTGGTCGGCGAGGACCGGTGGAGCGTCCCCCTGCTCGCCGGTCGCACCATCGACGAGGTCGGCGACCGCTTCGACGGGGACCAGCTCGGCGCCGACCCGCTCCGGACAGCCCGGGAGGCGGCCGCGCAGGCCGAGATCGCCGTCACCCACCCCGGCACGATCGACCGCACCGTGCACCTGTCGGCCGGCCCGACCCCGGCCGCCGAGTACGTCCAACAGCTCCTCGCCGAACACCTGATCCACGGCTGGGACCTGGCGGTGGCGATCGGCGCCGACCCACGGTTCGACCCGGACGCGGTGCACGTGTGCGCCAAGTGGTTCGCCGGCCGGGTCGACGACTACCGACGCGACAAGCTGGTCCGGGACGCGGCGCGGGTGCCCGCCGACGCCGACGAGCAGGATCACCTGCTGGCCGCCTTCGGCCGCGACCCCGACTGGGCGCCCGGCGACTGAGCCGTCACCGCCGGGCGGCTGAGCCGTCACCGCCGGGCGGCTGAGCCGTCACCGCCGGGGTCCGGCGACTGAGCCGTCACCATCGGGGTCCGGTGTTGGCCAGCGCCCGGTTGCGGCGCGCTGCCGGGCCGGCCCGTAGTGCTCCAGGTAGTTGACAACCTCCAGCAGGGAGCAGCCGACCACCGCCTGCAGCGCCAGGAACGGCAGCACCGCCGGGCCGTAGAGCACGGCGTACTGCGCCGAAAGGTAGAGGTAGGTCAGCCAGCGGTAGTAGCCGTCGGCGGCCAGCCGGGGCTCCGCCTCCTCGGGAGGGTTGCGCCGGTCGTCGCCGATGAGCAGGTCGATCACCGGGATCAGACCGAACACGACGACCGGGGTGAGCCGGCACGCCCCGGCGCCGCCGGCGCTCCCCCACAGCGCCAGAGGGGTTTGCGCCGGTCCCGCCAGGCGATCATTCGGCGCGCCGACCATCCCGGGACCCTTGCCGCTTCCTCGGCCGACTGATATCCACAGATGCGCATGCGTCACCGCGCATCGTCGGTCGGCGGCCGCCGGCCATCCCGCTCCCACAAGGAGGTCCCGTGCCACAACCGGAGTGGTCACCCCCGATGAGCCGGCGTCGACGCCGGCTCATCGCCGTCCTGGCGACGACGGCGACCCTCGCCGCGCTGCTACCCACCGGCACGAGCAACGCCGCACCCGCCGCCGCTCCCGCCGAGCGCACGTCCGGGCCGTTCGCCGAGGGGCACCAGCCCGCCGACCTCGACAACCGCACCGGTACGGCGGCACCCGACGCTCGGCAGCGCGGGCTGGCCCGCGCGGCGGACCCCGACGCGCGGTGGAACCGGCTCGGCACCCCCCAGGCGCTCGGCCCCGGTCGTACCCCCCTCGCCACCGGACTGCCCGCGGACCCGGAGGCCGCCGCGCGCGCCTACCTGACCGCCAACCGCGACCTGTACGGCATGGACGCCGCGACGGTCGCCGACCTGGACCGGGTGCTGGTCCGGCCGATCGGCAGCGGTGCGGTGGTGACCCTGCGGCAACGCTTCGGTGACCTGCCGGCCGGTCACGACGGTCTGGTCACGCTCGCGGTCAGCGGCGGCTCGGTGCTCGCCGTCAACTCCTCGCTGGCCCGGGACACCCGCGCGCCCGCGCCCGCGACCCGCACCGCCGAGCAGGCGTACGCCGACGCGCTCGCCGACGCCGGGTTGAGCCCGACGGCCGTGGCCGACCACACCGTTCGGGCCGTGGCCGTGCCCACCCCGCTGGACGGACCCCGGGCCGCCTACGAGGTGACCATGATCGGCGCGGACGCCGACCACCCGGCGGCGTTCACCAGCTACGTGGACGGCAGCACGGGCAAGGTGCTGATCCGCGAGGACCTTGTCGACTTCGACTCGGAGAACCCGAGCTGGGCGGTCTTCCCGGCCACCCCGCCCCGCGACCTCGCCGCCGGCCAGGACCCCCGGGTCCGCTGGTGCGGCGACCCGGCCCCCGACTGCCAGGCGGCGTTCCGCGACCCGGCCACCGGGCAGCCGTGGGACGTCGACGCGGCGACCGGCACACCCACCTTCACCTCGCGCGGCAACTCGGCGAACACCGTGCTCTCCTGGGGCAACAACACCCCGGTCGGGCCGGCCACACCCAGCCCGGACCGCCGCTACGAGTACCCGTTCACGGACCAGTGGCACCAGGCGAGGTGCAACCCGGAGGTGTTCACGTCCACCCAGCGCAACGACGCGGACGCGGCGATCGCGAACCTGTTCGTCATGCACAACCGCATGCACGACTGGGCGTACCAGCTCGGCTTCACCGAGTCGGCGTGGAACCTCCAGGCGGTCAACCTCACCCCGTCCGGACTCGGCGGCGACGCCGAGCAGGGCCGCGCCCAGCAGGGCGCGCTGACCGGCAACCGCAACAACGCCAACCAGGGCACCCCGCGCGACGGTCTGCCGCCGACCACCAACATGTACCTGTGGCAGCCGCAGGCCGGTGGCCCGTACCCGCCGTGCGTGGACGGCGACTACGACATGACGGTGATCGGCCACGAGTACACCCACGCCATCACCAACCGGATGATCGCCGGCCCGGACAGCGGGATCAGCGGCCACCAGGGCGGCGCGATGGGCGAGTCGTGGGGCGACCTGATGGCCGCGGAGTACCTCTACCAGAACGGCCTGCGCGCTCCCGGCGAAACGCCCTTCGTCACCGGCGGCTACGTCACCGGCAACCTGGTCAGCGGTATCCGCAACTACGACCTGAGCCGCAGCCCGCTGAACTACTCCGACATCGGCTACAACACCGCCGGCCCGGCCGTGCACGCCGACGGGGAGATCTGGGGCGCGACCAACTATCGGGTACGTGCCGCGCTGGTCAAGCGGTACGGCCTGGGCACCCCGCAGCGGCAGCGGGAGTGCGCGCAGGGCACCGTTCCGGCCGACCGGTGCCCGGGCAACCGGCGCTGGTCGCAACTGGTCTTCGACTCGTTCCTGCTCCAGGCGGCCAGCCAGGTCAGCATGCTGGACATGCGGGACAACATGCTCACCGCCGACCTGCTGCGCTTCGGTGGCGCGAACCAGGACCTGATCTGGGCCGAGTTCGCCCGCTCCGGGATGGGCCGGGACGCCGCCACCAACGGCGCCGCGGACACCGACCCGACGCCGAGCTTCGCCTCGCCACGGGGCGGCAACGCGACGCTCACCCTGCGCCCCCGTGGGGACAGCGCCGACGCGCCGATCCGGGTGTACGTCGGGGCGTACGAGGCGCGGGCCGTACCGATCGCCGACACCGACCCGGCGACGCCGATCCCGGACACGGTGGAGATGGTCGCCGGCACGTACGACCTGCTGGCCGTCGCGCCCGGCTTCGGGCACCAGCGGCTCAGCGTGGTCGCCGACGCCGGCAAGGCTGGCTACGTGGACCTGCGGATGAGCCGCAACCTCGCGTCCACGGCGTCCGGCGCGACGATCAGCGGTGACGGGGTCAACCTGGACCGGGTCGCCGACGACACCGAGGCGACGAACTGGGCCTCGCTGGACGGGGTGGCCGGCAAGCAGCTCACCGTGGCGCTGGCCGGTGACGCCCCGCAGGTGGTCAAGCGCGTGAACGTCAGCGCGATGCTGCGGCCCGCGATCGTCGGGGACGCGGACACCGGCAGTCAGAACGCGCTCAGCGCGCTGCGCTCGTTCGCCGTGTCCGCCTGCGACGCGACCACCACCGACTGCGCCGACCCGGCGCGCTGGCGGCGCATCTACACCAGCGCGGCCGACGCGTTCCCCGGCGGGGCGTACCGGGCGTACAGCCGCGACATCAACCTGCGCACGTTCGCGGTGCCGACCACCGTCGCCACCCACCTGCGCCTGGAGGTGCTGGCCAGCCAGTGCACCGGCGGACCGCAGTACGCCGGTGAGCAGGACGACGACCCGGCCACGACGACGGACTGCGCCACGGCCAGCCCGTCCCGTGCCCAGGTCAGGATCGCCGAGTTCCAGGCGTTCGCGAAGTGACACCGTCGGGGCCGGCGGTTCCCCGCCGGCCCCGACAACCCCCGATCAGCGGCGTGCCGGGTGCCAGCGCCCGGTCGGCGCGGGCCGCTCCCAGAGCCGGTCCAGCGGCGGGTCCTCGGTCTCCTTGTTCGCGGCGCGGGTCAGGTGGCGCAGTCGCAGCAGCAGGCCCACCCCGAGCGAGAGCAGCAACCCGCCGAGCAGGAACGCCGCCTGCACCACACCGAACCCGCCGGTCTGCGCGACCGGACGGCCGGCCGACGGTGGCGCCGCGTCGACCGGTTGCTCCGCGACCGGTTCCTCGGCCTGGGTGCTCTCCTCCTGCGCCGGTTCGCTCGGTGGGTCGCTCGGCCGCGCGGGGGTCGGGCTCGGCGTCGGCGTACGGGCGCCGGCGCCGCTCGCTCCCACCACCGATCGGGTGGCGGTCTGGCGGGCCAGCAGGCGCAGGTTGGCGTCGTACGCCTCGGCGGCGAGGGTGACCCGCCCCTGCGTGACGTCCTCGGCGAAGGCCACCCGGTAGCGGGCGGTCACCGTGCGTCCCGGGCAGAGGGTGCCCGGGTCGAGTTGCCGGTCGGTCAACCGGGCCACGTCACCCTCGGTCCGGATCTCCACCGGGAAGTCGCCGTTCTCCTCCACCCGGTCCATCTTCACCTGGTCGAGCCGGATGCCCTGCACCCGGAGCACCATCGACCAGCGCACCTTCGCGCAGCCGCCGCGCCGGTCCGTCTGCGAGACCACCGCGGAGATCGTGCGCACCTGGTCGCCGGCGGTGAACCGGGCCGGCAGGCCGCCCATCTCGGTGGCGAACGCCGCCTGCGCCGGCGCCGCCAGGGTGAGCACCACCCCGGCGCTGCCGGCAACCAACGCCCCGAGCCGCAGCGCGTACCGCCACACGATCACCACCACCTCGTTCCTTCTCGTCCCTGTAGGGAAACGCTAGGAGGAAACGGGCGGATCACACAGAGGGGTGTCTTCGCACCGGACGACAAGGATGAGGGGTCATTTCACCGACAGTGGTGAACCCGTCACCACTGCCCCGCGACACGCCGGGCGTCGGGTCGCTGGAACAATCGGGCGGGTGTCCGAGCTCTCCAGCACGTTCGTCCGGCTGCACGCCCGGCTGACCCCGGTCCCCTTCGTCCCCGAGGTGCGTCTGCACCAGGCGGATGAGCCGATCGGGCTCTGGGAGTTGACCGAGGGCCAGTTCTCCACCGACCGGCCGCCGCCGTTCTGGGCCTTCGCGTGGGCCGGCGGGCAGGCGCTGGCCCGCTACGTCACCGACCATCCGGAGCTGGTCGCCGGCCGGCGGGTGCTCGACCTCGCCTCCGGCTCCGGCCTGGTGGCCATCGCCGCCGCCCGGGCCGGCGCGGCGTCCGTGCGCGCCGTCGAGGTCGACGAACTGGCGGTCGCGGCCGTCGCGCTCAATGCCGAAGCCAACGGGGTACGCGTCGACGCCGAGTTCGCCGACATCCTCGACGGCGACGCGGGCGACGCCGAGGTGGTGCTGGCCGGGGACGTCTTCTACAGTGACGCGATGGCCCGCCGGGTGCTGCGGTTCCTGCTGCGCGCCACCCGGGCCGGGGCGCCGGCCCTGGTCGGTGACCCCGGCCGGGCGTTCCTGCGCCGGGATCGCTTCGACGAGCTGGCCAGCTACGACGTGCCGGTGCCGGAGGCCCTGGAGAGCGTACGGGTGAAGCGCACCACCGTCTGGCGGTTGCGCCCGGGCCTGCCCGGAGCCGCCGGCTAGCGTGTCGGCGTGCTCTTCTCCGGCTGGGCGTCCGCGGTCGAGGCACCCTGGCCGGACGTCGCCGAGGTGACCGACCACGTCGGCGTACGCCACCTCGTCGTCACCCGCCACGCGCTGGTCCGCCAGGTCCTCGCCGACCCGGAGCGCTACCGGCCGGACAACGCCCTGGATGCGGTGACCCCGATGCCGGTGACCGCGCTGCGGGTGCTCGCCGGGCACCGGTTCCGGCTGCCGCCGACCCTGGCGAACAACGCCGGAGCCAGCCATCCGCAGATCCGGGGCATCGTGGCGGACGCGCTGCACCCCGCGAAGGTCGCCGCGCAGCGCCCCTGGCTCACGGCCCTGGTCCGGGAGCGGGTGGCCCGGCTACGGGCCACCCTCGACGCCGGCGCGCCGGTCGACCTGTACGCGGACCTCGCGGCCGACCTGCCCCTGCTGGTGCTGGCCCGGCTGGTCGACCTGCCGGACGCGCCGGTCGGCGCGGTCAAGGAGTTCGCGCGGGCGGCGCTGGAGCTGTTCTGGGCGCCGCTGGACGACGACCGGCAGGTGGCGCTCGCCGCCGAGGTGGGCCGCTTCCACCACGTACTGCGGGAGTTCGCGGCCACCGGCGGCGGCCTGGCCGCCGAACTGCGCGCCGCCGGGCATCCGCCCGACGTGGTGGTCGGCGCGCTCTTCTTCCTGCTGGTCGCCGGACAGGAGACCACCTCGCAGTTCCTCACCCTGCTGCTGCACCGGCTGGCCGGCGAACCGGCGGTACGCGCCGCGCTGCGCGCCGGTGACGTCGCGGTGGCCGACGTCGTCGAGGAGGGCCTGCGCCTCGAACCGCCCATCGTCACCTGGCGGCGCGTGGCTGCGGCCGACGGCATGCTCGGCGACACGGCCGTGCCGGCGGGCACCAGCATCGTGCTGTGGCTGGCCCGCGCCGGTCGCGACCCGGCGGTCGTCGACGCGCCGGACGATTTCGTTCCCGGGCAGCGCGGGTCGCGGCGGCACCTGGCGTTCGGGGCGGGGGCGCACCGGTGCGTCGGCGACGTTCTGGCCCGCATGGAGGCGGCCGTCGTGGTGGCCGAGGCCGCGCCACTGCTGGACGGGGTGACGGTGATCCGTCCGCCGTGGTGCCCGGACAATCTCACCTTCCGGATGCCGGACGCCTTCGTGGTGCGGTCAGTCGAGCGGCCCGCTGACCAGTAGCACGATGCCCCCGATAACCGCGGCGGCGCCGAGGAGCAGGAGGGCGCCGCCGACGAGGAACCGCACGGCGGCGAAGCCGACGCCGTGCCGTAACTCAGCCGGATCACGGTCGGGAATCCCCCACTGGCGATTCCACAGGTTCCTCGACAACCGGCGGGCCTCGGCGTCGACAAACCCGAACAGGTTGCAGGTCATCGTCAGCCCGATGAACCCCAGCAGCGCGCCGAAGCCGACGACGGCGAGCACTTGCAGGATCCACCGCGCCATGGGCCGCCTCCGCAGGTCGAATCGACTCGATCCGAGGCTAGGCCGGCCGGGCAAGACCGTCCGGGAAGATCGCCACGGGACGCGGAACCCGACCGTGACCCGCTATGTTTCCGGGCGTGTCATCAGCCCACCCGCGCCGCATCTCCGCAGTGGTAACGCTTCTGGCCCTGCTGGCGCTGAGTGCCTGCGCAGCCGGACCCGCGTTCCACGCCCGGCAGATCGCGGCCCAGCCGAGCCCGTCGGCCGTACCGATCCTGTCCACCACGCCGTCCCCGTCGGCCTCGCCGTCGCCGACCGCCCCGCCGGCACGCGGGACCCTGGACTGGTACGTGTCGCAGGCGCCGACCTTCCCCGCAGCGCCACCTCCGGAACCGGTGCCGCTGCCGGTGACCGGTGCGATCCCGTTCTGGCACCGTCTGCCGACCGACCAGAAGGTCGCCTTCATCACCATCGACGACGGCGGGTTGGCCCGCCCGCCGGCGGTGCCCGACTTCATCGCCCGCGCGCACATCCCGGTCACCATGTTCCTGAACTCACCGGCGGCCCAGGAGCACGACGTCTACTTCCGCCAGATCCAGGTCGCCGGTGGGGTCGTCGAGAACCACACCATCCGGCACAACTCGCTGGCCGGCCGGTCGTACGACTACCAGAGGCAGGAAATCTGCGGAGCGGCGGACAAACTTGAGACGCTGTTCGGCCAGCGGGCGACCCTGTTCCGCCCACCGTTCGGCGAGTACGACAGCACCACGCTCCGGGCCGCGCGGGACTGCGGCGCGAAGGCGGTCCTGCACTGGTCCGAGACGGTCCACGAGGGCAAGGTGCGCTACCAGACCGCGGAGAAGGTGGTCCAGCCCGGCGACGTGCTGCTGATGCACTTCCGGCCGGCGCTGATGGACGACCTCCTGGCGGCGTTGAAGGCCATCCACCGGGCCGGACTCACCCCGGCGCTGCTGGAGGACTACCTCCGCTGACCCGGGGCGACCTGACGAAAGTCAGTGCTGGTGGGTGCCGTTCGGGCGCGGCGAGCCGGGGCGGCCGACGCCTAGCGTCAACTCATGATCACATTACGTGGGTTGACGAAACGGTTCGGGTCGGCCGTCGCGGTCGACGCCCTGACCGTCGACGTCGCGCCCGGCCGGGTCACCGGCTTTCTCGGCCCCAACGGCGCCGGCAAGTCCACCACCATGCGGATGATCCTCGGCCTGGACCGGCCCACCGCCGGGCAGGCGCTCGTCGCCGGGCGGTCGTACCGGGAACTGCGACGGCCGTTGCACGAGGTGGGGGCCCTGCTCGACGCCCGAGCCATCCACCCCACCCGGTCCGGACGGGCGCACCTGCTGGCCATGGCCCGCAGCAACGGCATCCCCGCCCGCCGCGTCGACGAGGTGCTCGACACCGTGGGGCTGGACGGGCGTGCCGCCGGCAAGCCGGGTCGCGCCCTCTCCCTCGGCATGGGACAGCGGCTCGGCATCGCCGGAGCGCTGCTCGGCGATCCGCCCGTGCTGATGTTCGACGAGCCGGTGAACGGTCTCGACCCGGACGGGGTGCGCTGGGTACGTCAGCTCACGCGCTCGCTCGCCGACGAGGGCCGGACGGTCTTCGTCTCCAGTCACCTGATGAGCGAGATGCAGCTCACCGCCGACCAACTCGTCGTGATCGGCCGGGGACGGCTGCTCGCCGACGCCCCGGTCGGCGACGTGATCGCGAGCAGCGCGGTCGTCGTACGGGTCCGCAGCCCGCACCGCGAAGGGCTCGCCACCCTCGCCGCCCGTCTCGCCGCGACCGGCGGCACCGTCGAGCGGGCCGGACCGGACGAGCTGAGCGTCACCGGCAGCACCGTGGACCGGATCGGCGACCTGGCGTACGAGCTGGGGGTGCGGTTGCACGAGCTGAGCCCGCACGGCGCGTCGCTGGAGCAGGCGTTCATGGAGCTGACCGCCGAGAGCGTCGAGTACGCCGGCGGGCCGACCGGAGGTGACGCCCGATGAGCACGCGGACCGCCACGCCTACCCGTCCCTTCCCCGGCGCGCTGGCCGCCGAGTGGACCAAGCTGTTCTCGGTACGCAGCACCTGGTGGACGATGGTGGCCGGGCTGCTCGTGATGGCCGCGAGCGCCGGACAGCTGGCCATCTACGCGGCCAACTCCAACACCAACGACGACCCCGCCGACGACGCCGGCATCGTCACCGTCGGCACCGTGTTGATCGACGCGATCGAGCTGACCCAGTACGCCGTACTGGCGGTGGGTCTGCTCGCCATCACCACCGAGTTCACCAGCGGCACCATCCGGACGGCCCTCCAGTGCACCCCGGCACGCGGTCGGGTGCTGCTGGCCAAGGCCGTCGTGACGGGCGCCGTCACCTTCGCCCTCGGGCTGCTGCTCGGCGGTGTCGGCGCCCTCGTCGCCCGCCCGGTGCTGGGCGACTGGGGCAGCGCGCCCACCGCCGACACGATCGGCGACGTCGTGGCGGTCGCCACCTACCTGGCCCTGGTCGGCGTCCTCGCGCTCGGCCTCGGCGCGGCCCTCCGCAGCGCGGTGCTCACGATCATCGTGCTCTTCGCCACCCTGACGATCGTGCCGCTGTCGCTCCAGGAGCCGGACATCACCGTCCTGAACCGGATCGCCGACGTGTTTCCCGGCGTGGCCGGCGGGCACTTCCTCGCCGGGGACACCGACCCGTACCCCGGTGTGGTCGGGTTGCTGCTGCTCGCCGGGTGGGCGGGTGCCGCACTGCTGCTCGGTCGGGCCATGCTCCGCCGTCGCGACGCCTGAGGCGGTGAGCGGGGGAGGTAGAGGACGCTCCAGGCGTCCGGCGTCGCGACCGGGACCGGCCGTCCGTCCGGCCCAGGCAGGAC
>NZ_JBFAOC010000029.1:0-85361 GCF_040675055.1 Micromonospora sp. NPDC049662 | reverse complement strand
CCTCGTCAGTGTGGGAGGCCACTACATCCCTGAAGTTGCGCGGATCTTGCCGCCGGCCCGGCACGCAGGCCCGGCACGCCGGCGCGGGGGACCGGCGCGCGGGGGCGCAGCGCGCGAGGGCTTGGCATGCGACCGGCTTGGCATGCGACCGGCTTGGCATGCGACCGGCTTGGCATGCGACCGGCTTGGCATGCGACCGGCCTGGCGTGCGACCGGCCTGGCGCGCGGCCGGCCGGCGTGGGCCGGTGTCAGCCGAGTAGGGGGCGGAAGGTTCCGGCCAGGATGCTCGTCGTCAGGGCCGCGCCGGCCAGCGCCGCCGCACCGACGACCAGCAGCGTGTCGGCGAGCCGGAAGCGCTGCCGGCGGGCCACGGTACGGGGTGTGCCGGCGTCGAACCCGCGCGCGTCCATCGCGACGGCCAGCCGGGTACCTCGGCGGATCGCCCCGACCAGCAGCGCGAACGCCGTGGACGCGAAGAGTCGTAGCTTGGCTACCGGGTTGCGCCCCGCCTCGACGCCGCGGGCCCGGCGGGCCATGCTGATCATCTGCCACTCCTGTCCGAGCAGCGGCACGAGCCGGAACGCGGCCAGCGCCCCGATGGCGAACCGCGCCGGCGCCTTCGCGTTCTGGATCAACGCGTCCGCCAGGTCGGTCGGGTCGGTGGTGGCGAAGACGATCACCCCGGGCAGGGCCACCGCGAAGATCCGCAGCACCAGGCCGAGCGCGGTGAGCAGCACCCCGGTGCTCACCAGCACCGGCCCGGCGTCCAGCAGGACGCGACCGGACTGGTCGGCGGCGAAGAGCACCAGGGTGACCAGGATGCCGACGGCGCTGAGCAGCAGCGGCAGGGCCCGCCGGGCCAGGACCCGGTAGCGCAGGCCGAACAGCGGCAGCACGGCGAGTTCGACGGCGATGGCGACCGCGGGTGCCACCGGGTCGAGCGTGGCCAGCAGGGTGAACGAGAAGACCAACGCGGCGGCGAGCTTCGCCACCGGATTGCGGCGGGCCAACGGCGCTCCGGGCCGGGCGACCGGCTCGATGCTGATCATCGGCGTGGCTCCTGTTCGGCGCTGCGGCGTCGGTAGCGGCGCGTCGCCGCGTTCACGATCGCTCCGAGGTGACGGTTGCGCGCCGCCGCGCTCACGACCGCTCCAGGGTGACGGTGCGGTCGGCGAGCGCGGCGACGAAGTCCGGGTCGTGGGTGACGCTGACGACGCCGTGCCCGGCGTCGCGCAGGTCGGCGAAGAGGTCGACCAGCTCGCCCCAGGTCCGCCGGTCCTGGCCGAAGGTGGGTTCGTCGCAGATCAGCAGGCGTGGCGCGGTGGCCAGGGCCGTCGCCACGCTGAGGCGTCGCGCCTCCCCACCGGAGAGGGTGTACGGGTTGGCCGCCGCGAGCCGGGTCAGTCGTAACCGCTCGAGTAGCCCGGCCACCGTCGCCTTGACCGCTGCCTCGGGTTGACCCGTCCGGCGTGGGCCGAGCGCCAGCTCGTCGAAGACGGTGCCGGTGACGAACTGGTGCTCCGGGTCCTGAAAGACCGACCCGATGCGCCGCGCCAGCGTGGGGGCGCGCCAGCGGTGCGGGGGAGTGCGATGGTCGGCGTCGGCCAGCTCGGCCGAGGCGGTGACCCGGCCGGTACCCGGTTTGAGCAGCCCGCCGAGCAGCAGCGCCAGGGTGGACTTGCCGGCGCCGTTCGGTCCTCGTACGGCGAGGGCCTCTCCGGCGCGTACCGTCAGATCGGTGGGGCCCAGCCGCGACGGCAGGCCGAGCCGGTCGGCGGTGAGCAGCGCGTCGCCG
Source organism: Micromonospora sp. NPDC049662 (assembly GCF_040675055.1). Classification (NCBI taxonomy): domain Bacteria; kingdom Bacillati; phylum Actinomycetota; class Actinomycetes; order Micromonosporales; family Micromonosporaceae; genus Micromonospora; species Micromonospora sp. NPDC049662. The sequence goes on along the minus strand of NZ_JBFAOC010000029.1, from coordinate 83,566 downwards.
GCGGCGGTGGTGGCCCGGCGCGGCGCGATGGGGTGGCCGGGCACCCAGACGCCCTCGGCGGCGAGGGCGTCGCCGTGCGTGGCGAAGACCGCGTCGGGTGGCCCGTCCGCGCGGATGCCGCCGCCGGGCTCCAGGACGACCACCCGGTCGACCAGGGGCAACGCCTCAGCCACCCGGTGTTCGACGAGGATCAGGGTGGTGTCGGCGTCCAGCGCGCCCGACACGGCGCCCCGGACCAGGGTGGCGCCGTCCGGATCGAGGTTGGCGGTCGGCTCGTCGAGCAGCAGCAGGCTGGGCCGCAGCGCCAACGCGCCGGCCAGGGCGAGGCGCTGCTGTTCGCCGCCGGAGAGGGCGGCTGTGTTGCGGTCGCGGGGGTACGGGAAGCCGACGCGCCGCAGCGCCTCGTCGACGCGCGGCCAGATCTCGTCCGCGGGTACGCCCCGGTTCTCCAACCCGAACGCGACGTCGTCGCCGCTGCGTGCCATGACCAACTGGGACTGCGGGTCCTGAAAGACGATGCCGACCCGCTCCCGGCCCTTGCGCGGGTCGAGCCCGTCGATCTCGACGGTGCCCTCCTGCTCACCGGAGTCGTCCGGCAGCAGCCCGGCCAGTGCGCTGAGCAGGGTGCTCTTGCCGGCTCCCGAGGGCCCGAGCAGCAGCACCCGCTCGCCGTCCTCCACTCGGAGATCCACCCCGCGCAGCGCCCAGGCCCGCCGCCCGGCGTGCCGCCACCCAAAACCCCGCAGCAGTACCCCCACAACCCCTCCTCCCGGTTCCCCACACGCTGTTGATCAAGAGGTTCGTGTCAGAATTCCGCCTCGTGGTGACGCGAACCTCTTGATCAACGAGGCAGGGTCGGACGAGGCCGGGTCGGACGGGGCCGGGTCGGACGAGGCCGGGTCGGACGGGACAGGGTCGGACGGGACAGGGTCGGACGGGACAGCGTCAGACCAGCGCGCGGGTTCGGCCTGATGGGAGGCGGTCCAGGGCGCCGGTGTTGGCCAGGGCGCGGGTGAGCGCCCAGCCGCCTACGCCCGCGATGATCGTGGCGCTGACGATGGTGAGCAGCGCGTACGGGATGCGGTAGTCGCCCAGCGCGTACTCGGCGTTCCAGACGAAGAAGTCGAACAGGGCCGCGCTGAGGCCGGTCAGCGCGCCGGCCAGCACCGCGGTCGGCAGCCGGTACGAGCGGTAGCGGAACGCGGCGAACGCCAGCTCGGCCCCGATGCCCTGCACGATGCCCTGCGGGATGACCGTGCCGGCCCACTGGCTGCCCAGCAGCGCGGACACGACGGCGGCCACCGTCTCGCAGTAGAGCGCCGCGCCGGGCTTGCGGATGACCAGCCCGCCGACCACGGCCGGCATCAGCCAGACGCCGTAGATCAGCGTCTGCGCCGGCGGGAAGAAGGCGAACGCGCCCTCGGTGGCGCTCCAGACCAGGCCCCAGGCCCAGAAGATGACGCCGAAGGCGACCGCGATCACCGAGGCGACCACGATGTCGATCGTGCGCCAACGGCTGGTGGTGTTGTCCATGCTGTGCTCCCAGTTCAGTGAAACGAACCAGGAGAAGACGCACGCCGCGCGTCCGGTGGCACCGGACCCACGGCGCGGCTGGAGGTCGACCGAACTCCCTGCGCTGGCATTACCCAGATCAGGTTCGAGGGTCTGCGGGCGTGCCCGCACTCTCAGCGCTGTGCGCTCCCCTGTCGGATGTGAAGTTGTCTCGCTGACGCTAGCACCGACCAGGGGTAACAGCCCAGCAGGGCGTCCCCGCGGCCGGCGCATCCGGGTCGGCGCGACGACGGCTGGGTAGGCTGACGATCATGCAGGTCGACGCGCGGGGTCTGACATTCGAGGTACGCACCGGCGGCCCGTCCGACGGCGTCCCCGTCCTGCTGCTGCACGGGTTTCCGCAGCACAGCGGCGAGTGGGACGAGGTCGTGCCGCCGTTGCACGCCGCCGGACTGCGCACGTACGCCCTCGACCAGCGGGGCTACTCGCCGGGCGCGCGCCCCGCCGAGGTGGCGGGGTACCGGATTCCCGAACTGGTCGCCGACGCGGTCGCGGTGCTCGACGCGCTCGGCCTGGACGCCGTGCACCTCGTCGGCCACGACTGGGGCGCGGTCGTGGCCTGGGCGGTGGCCGCCGCGCACCCGCAGCGGGTCCGTACGTTGACGGCGGTGTCGGTGCCGCACCCGGCGGCCATGGCACACGCGCTCGCCACGGACGGCCAGCAGAAGGCCCGGTCGTCGTACATCGCGCTGTTCCGCAAGCCGGGCAAGGCCGAGAAGGTGCTGCTCGCGTGGCACGCGACGGCGCTGCGCAAGCTGCTGGGCGGGGTGGGCGACGCCACCCGGGTGAACCGCTACGCCGACCCGATGCGCGAGCCGGGCGCGCTCACCGCCGCCCTGAACTGGTACCGGGCGATGTCCCGCGCGGACCTGGCCGCCGTGGCCCCGGTCGCCGTACCGACCACCTACGTGTGGAGCGACCGGGACGTCGCGATCGGCCGGACCGCCGCCGAGGCGTGCGCCGCCAACGTCACCGGCGACTATCGCTTCGTACCCCTGGCCGGGGTGACCCACTGGATCCCGGACGCCGCGCCCGACGCGCTGGCCGAGGCGGTCCTGGCGCGGGTCGCCGGGACGGCGTGAGCCGTGCCAGGCGGAGGAGAGCTGTGACCGCGCCCGTCGGCGGGCCGGGCACCCGTCGGTCGATCGCCGCGCAGCTCCGCCTGCTGGGCGTACGCCCCGGATCGACGGTGCTGGTGCACGCCGGGATGCGCCCGCTGGGCTACGTCTGCGGCGGACCGCAGGCGCTGGCGCTGGCGCTGCGTGACGCGCTCGGCCCGGACGGCACGATCGTGGTACCCACCCACACCCCCGACAACAGCGACCCCGCGCAGTGGCGCAACCCGCCGGTGCCGGTGGACTGGTGGCCGCTGATCCGCGCCGAGATGCCCGGCTTCGACCCGGCGGTCACGCCGAGCCGGCACATGGGCGTGTTCGCCGAGACGGTCCGCTGCTGGCCCTCGGCGATGCGTAGCACGCATCCCCAGGTGTCGTTCGCGGCGCTCGGCCCGTCGGCCGGGCAGGTGGTGGCGGGGCACGAACTGGCCGACATGCTCGGCGAGGGCTCGCCGCTGGCCCGGCTCTACGACCTGGACGCCGACGTGCTGCTGCTCGGAGTCGACCACAGCGTCAACACCTCGCTGCACCTGGCCGAGTACCGCCGTCCCGCCCTGGTCCGCGAGCGACTGGGCGCGGCGGTGCGGACTGCCGACGGCGGCCGGGAATGGGTGTGGTGGCAGGACGTCCGGCTCGACGGAAGCGACTTCGGCGCGCTGGGCCGGGACCTCGATGCCACGACGGTGGTCCGCGTCGGCCCGGTGGGCGCCGGGACGGCGAGGCTGGTACGCCAGCGGGCGACGGTCGACTTCGCGGTGCGGTGGTTCGCCCGCAACAGACGGACGGAGGACATATGACGGTGAGCGCCGGGGACTACCTGAGGGTGGTGACCGAGACGATGTCCCGGGTGGCCGCCAGCCAGGCCGAGGCCGTGGGCCGGGCCGCCGACCTGATCGCCGAGGCGGTACGCGCCGACGGGGTGGTGCACGCCTTCGGCACCGGGCACTCGGAGGCCCTCGCCATGGAGATCGCCGGCCGGGCCGGCGGGCTGGTACCCACCAACCGGATCGCCCTGCGGGACCTGGTGCTGCTCGGCGGCGAGCCGGCCGACGTGCTCGGGCCGCTGCTGGAACGGGACCCGGCGGTGGCGCACCGGCTCTGGGCGTTGGCTCCCGTACGGCCCGCCGACATCTTCGTGCTCGCCTCGAACTCCGGGGTCAACGGCGCGATGGTCGAGTTCGCCACGCTGCTCAAGGAGCGGGGTCACCAGCTGGTGGCGATCACCTCCGCACAGCATTCCGGCCGGATGACCTCCCGCCACCCGTCCGGGCGCAAGCTGGCCGACCTCGCCGACGTGGTGCTCGACAACGGCGCCCCGTACGGCGACGCGACGCTGCCGCTGCCCGACGGGGGCGCGGTCGGCGCGGTCTCCTCGATCACGGCCGCGCTGCTGGCCCAGCAGGTCACCGTGGAGGTGGTGGCCCGGCTGCTCGCGGCGGGTGAGCGGCCTCCGGTCTACCTGTCGGCGAACATCCCGGACGGGGACGCGCACAACAATGCGCTGGAGGCCCGGTACGTGGGTCGGATCCGTCGCGGGTCCTGACATTGCCGCACGATGAACGGCAGGTGTCGTGAGCCTGTTTCACGCTCGGTCGTGTGGGGCATTGGCGTTGCTGCCGGCGGCCGGGACCGCCGGCAGTACCGTCTCACCGGAGGTAGCGCGTGTCCAAGGAGACCGAGAAGCAACGCTGGCAGCGCAACTTCGCCGACCTGCTCCAGGAGTTGCGGGTCGCCCAGACCGGCGTGCAGATCCTCTTCGCCTTCCTGCTCACCCTGCCGTTCAGCAACGGGTTCACCCGGACCAGCGAGTTCCAGCGCGACGTCTACATCGTCGCCCTGCTCGCCGCGGCCGCCGCCACCGCGATGATCATTTCGCCGGTGGCGTTCCACCGGGCGCTGTTCCGCCAGGGGCGCAAGCCGGAACTGGTGCGGTTCGCGCACCTCATGGCGACCGGCGGCCTCGCCTTCATGCTGATCGCCATGGTCAGCGCGGTGCTGCTGATCACCGACTTCGTGCTGGACCGGCCGATCGCCTTCGTGTTGAGCGCGCTGGCCGGGCTCTGGTTCCTCGTCTTCTGGGTGATCCTGCCGTTCGCCCGCCGCAACTGGGGTGACGACGACATCGACGACGAGGACGACGACCCGGACACGCTCAGCGTGGGCTGATCTTCGTCGATGTTCCCGCCACGCTACCCCTGGGTAACAACCGGGGGTAGCGTGGCGTTAGTCGCACACGTCGAGCAGCCGCACCGAGCTTCGAGGGGGCAGCCGTGACCACGACACAGGACGGCCGACCGGCACCGGACGGCCCCGAATCCGGTCCTGCCCCCGAACCCGGTGCCTCGGCCGGCACCGCCGCGCCGCTGCCCGCCGAGGCGGGCCAGGTCTCGGAGAAGGAGGCCCGCCGAGTCGCCGAGGCCGCCCGCGAGTCCACCTGGGACCGTCCCAGCTTCGGCAAGGAACTGTTCCTCGGCCGGTTCCGGCTCGACCTCATCGACCCGTGGCCGCGCTCCGACCCGGACGACGTGGCCCGCGCTGAGGAGTTCCTCGGCCAGCTGCGCTCCTTCGTCACCTCCGAGGTGGACGGCGCGGCCATCGAGCGGGACGCCTCCATCCCCGACTCCGTCTTCCACGGCCTCGCCGACCTCGGCGCGTTCGGCATGAAGATCGACCGGAAGTACGGCGGCCTTGGGCTCAGCAACCTGCACTACTGCCGGGCCCTGATGCTGGCCGGCTCGGCCAGCCCGGCGATCGGCGCGCTGCTCTCGGCCCACCAGTCGATCGGCGTGCCGCAACCGCTGAAGATGTTCGGCACCGCCGAGCAGAAGCAGCGTTTCCTGCCCCGACTCGCCGCAGGGGAGGTCTCCGCGTTCCTGCTCACCGAGCCGGACGTCGGCTCCGACCCGGCGCGCCTCGCCACCACCGCCGAACCGACCGACGACGGCACCGGTTACCGGCTCAACGGCGTGAAACTCTGGGCCACCAACGGCACCGTGGCCACCCTGCTGGTGGTGATGGCCCGGGTGCCCGCCACCGAAGGTCGACGCGGCGGCATCACCGCGTTCGTGGTGGACGGCGACAGCGCCGGCATCACCGTGGAACGGCGCAACGAGTTCGTCGGCCTGCGCGGCCTGGAAAACAGCCTGACCCGTTTCCACGACGTCTTCGTGCCCGCCGAGAACGTCATCGGCGGCGAGGGCAAGGGCCTCAAGATCGCCCTGACCACGCTGAACACCGGCCGGCTCTCCCTACCGGCCATGTGCGTGGGCGCCGGCAAGTGGGCGCTGCACGTGGCCCGGGGATGGGCCGCCGACCGCGTCCAGTGGGGACGACCGGTGGGCGAGCACGAGGCCGTCGCCCAGAAGCTCTCCTTCATCGCCGCGACCACGTACGGCATGGAGACCATGCTCGACCTGTGCTGCCTGCTCGCCGACGACGACCGCAACGACATCCGGATCGAGGCGGCGCTGGTCAAGCTCTACGCCAGTGAGATGGCCTGGAAGATCGCCGACGAGCTGGTCCAGATCCGGGGCGGGCGCGGCTACGAGACCGCCGACTCGCTGGCCGCCCGCGGCGAACGCCCGGCCAACGTTGAACAGGTGCTCCGCGACCTGCGCATCAACCGGATCTTCGAGGGCTCCACCGAGATCATGCACCTGCTGATCGCCCGGGAGGCCGTCGACGCCCACCTGTCGGTGGCCGGCGACATCATCGACCCGGAGGCGGGGCTCGGCCGCAAGGCCCGCGCCGGCGCCCGAGCGGGAGCGTTCTACGCGCGGTGGCTGCCGACCCTCACGGTCGGCAAGGGCCAGAGCCCATCGGCGTACGCCGAGTTCGGCCCCCTCGCCGGCCACCTGCGTCAAGTGGAACGCTCCTCGCGCAAGCTGGCCCGTTCGACGTTCTACGCGATGTCCCGTTGGCAGGGAAAGATGGAGCGCAAGCAGGCGTTCCTCGGGCGCATCGTGGACATCGGCGCGGAGCTGTTCGCGATGTCCGCCGTCTGCGTCCGCGCGTCCGCCGAACGTGACTCCCACCCGGAGAACGTCGAGCTGGCCGACCTGTTCTGCCGGCAGGCCCGCGTTCGGGTGGACGCGCTGTTCGCCGCCCTCTGGGACAACACCGACTCGGTCGACACCGCCGCCGCCAAGCGGATCCTCGCAGGCCGCTACGCGAGCGTGGAGGAGGGCGTCGTCACCCCGTCCGCCGAACTGCCCTGGGTGGCCCGCTGGGAGCCCGGCCCGTCCACCGCCGAGGACGTCCGCCGCCGTATCCCCCCGAAACCGTAACGTTCGCGACAGGTCCCCCGCCCCATCGGCGGGGACGATCGCGGCGTTGGCAGGGAGATCGTGCTCGATCCTGGATCCAGTGGCATCCCTCCGACCCCGAGGCCACTACTTCCTGGTTCGAGCACGATCGCGGCTCGGCTCGGCGCGGCTCGGCTCGGCGCGGCTCGGCTCGGCTCGGCTCGGCGCGGCGCGGCGCGGCGCGGCGCGGCTCGGCTCGGGGCGCGGGTCGGGGCGGCGCGGCGCGGGTCGGCGCGGCGCGGCGCGGGTCGGGGCGGCGCGGGTCGGGGCGGCGCGGGGCGGGGCGGCGCGGGGCGCGGGTCGGGTCGGGGCGGGGCACGTCAGCGGGCGACCGCCCAGGCCAACACCCCGGCCAGGATCAGACCGTTGAGCACGGCCAGCGCGAGGTACGCGGCGGGCGGGATCTTCTTGCCCCGGCGGACGAAGGAGACCAGCACGGCGGCGTAGCCGAGCAGCAGGACGGCGATGACGATCAGGAAGTAGAACACCCGACGACCTTAACGGCCTGCACCCGCCCCTCCGAGCCGCCGCCACACCCCCGCCCCCGCGCCCCCCGCCCCCGCGCCCCCCGCCCCCGCGCCCCCCGCCCCCGCGGCCCGGGTCCGGTGTCCGCGCCGATCTTGCACTTTCGGTCGTCAACTCGGCACGGTATGCCCCTTTAGTCACCACAGAAAGTGCAAGATCGCGAGGCGGTCACCGCCCGATCTCGTCGATCATGGAGTTGTGGTGCCTGTTATGGGGGTTGACGGGTGCTTTGTCGCCCACCAGAACTCCATGATCGACGGGCGAGGGTGCGGGCGGGGTGGGGCGGACGTGGGGGTGGGGGTGAGGGCGCGCCCGTGGGCGGGGGCTTGGGCGCGGCTGGGTGAGGGTGACGGTCGGCGTGAGGGCGTGTGGCGGGGGTGAGGGTGACGGTCTCGGCGTGAGGGCACGTGGCGGGGGCGAGGGCGTGGGCGCGTGGGGAGGGCGCGGGGGGAGGGCGCGTGGGGAGGGTGAGAGCGTGGGCGCGGGTGGGCGCGTGGCGGGGGCGTGGGCGCGTGGCGGGGCGTGGGCGCGTGGCGGGGGCGAGGGCGTGGGCCCGGGTGGGCCCGGGTGGGCGCGTCGAGGGTGCGTCGAGGGCGCGTGGCGAGCGCGAAGGTGGGCGTGCGGGCGCGGGGTTAGGGCTGGGGGTTAGCGGGATTTGTGGCGGAGGCCTAGGTGGCGTAGTTCCAGGGCGGCCAGGGCGTCGACGGTGTTGTCGTCGCCGCGTCGCCACGCCTCGGCGACGTCGGGCGCGATCCGGGTGAGGCGGCCCAGCGGTTGGGTGGCCAGCGCGCGGAGCGCGAGCAGGTCCCGTCCGGCGGGTACGGCGGCGAGCTTCGCGGCCGAGCCGGCGCGGCGCATCCAGCGCAGCCGCAGCGGCAGCCAACCGAAGAGCACCAGACCGAGCGGGAAGATCAGCACCGCGACGGCGAGGGCGAGGGCGAGTTGGTCGACGAGGTGCTGCTGCTCCCGGCCGGCGTCGGCGAGCCCTCGGGCGGCGTCGGCGGCGCGCTGGAAGGGCGCGGTCAGCTCGTCACCGACCAGCGGTACCCGGCGTACCTTGCCGCCGGCGTCGGCGAGGTTGTCGGCGAGGCCACTGCCCGCGCCCTCCAGCTTCTGCCCGGGTACGGCGAGCTTCTGCACCAGGTCGTGCAGCCAGAGGGCGGCGCGGATCGCGGCGTACACCCAGATGACGACGAGCAGGTCGGTGAGCAACTGACGGACGGCGGTCGGAAACCGATCGGCGTAGATCTTCACGTCGGACAGCGTGCCACGAACGACGACGGCCCGGCACCCGTCGATTCGGTGGCCGGACCGGAGGGCGGGAACCAGGCGTCGATCAGGCGAGCCGCAGGTCCACGAACGCGATGGTGTCGCCCGGTAGGACGTACCGTTCGGTCTCGACGAAGCCGTGGTGGCGGGCGAACCGCAGGCCCTCGTCGTTGGACGCCAGCACGACGGTTTCGATGGTCTGCGCGCCCAGCTCACGGGCCCGGGCCAGCCCGCGCTGGTAGATCTGCTCCCCGTAGCCGTGCCGGCGGCTCTCGGGTAGCACCCGGGCGATCACGGTCGCGGCGTCGGGTGCCGGGGGACGTACGGTCGAGCAGCCCACGGCGACCCCGTCGGCGTACGCGACCTCAAGGATGTGGCGCTGGGCGCGAGCGGCGATCTCGTCGGCCGACAGGGGCGCCGTCGGGATGATCGAGTTGTGGATGTGCTGCCAGTCGCGCAGCGCCGTCTCAGCGCCCGCGGACTGGACCGGCGTGAACCGAAGGCCCGTCATCGGACACAGGTCGGGCAGGTGCCGAAGATCTCCAGGGTGTGGCTGACGTCGGCGTACCCGTGCTCGGCGGCGACTCGGTCCGCCCAGCTCTCCACCGCCGGGCCGGCGACCTCGACCGTCCGCCCGCAGGCCCGGCAGACCAGGTGGTGGTGGTGGCCCTCGCTGCACCGGCGGTAGAGGTGCTCGCCACCGGGCGGGCGCATCACGTCGATCTCGCCCGCGTCGGCCAGCCCCTGGAGGGTGCGGTAGACGGTGGTCAGGCCGACCCGCTCGCCGCGCTGCCGGAGCATCGCGTGCAGATCCTGGGCGCTGTGGAAGCCCTCCATCTCGCCCAGCAGCGCGCTCACCGCCGAGCGCTGCCGGGTGTTGCGTACGGCGGCGTTGCTCTCGCTCATGATCCCTCCCCCGCGTGACTGACCGCGTCCGCCACGATGTGCGCGACGTGCTCGTCGACCAGGCTGTAGGCGATCTCCCGACCGCGCCGCGAGCCCCGCACCACGCCCGCCCCGCGCAGCACCCGCAGGTGCTGGGAGACCAGCGGCTGCGCGGCGCCCAGCTTCTCCACCAGCTCGTGCACGCACCGCTCGCCGTCGGCGAGTTCGCTGACGATGGCCAGCCGGATGGGCGCGGACAAGGCTCGGAGCAGTTCGCTGGCTCCGTCGAAACCCTCGTAGCCCGTTGCGCTGGTCATCTTGCAACGGTAACCAATACCACCGACATCCGCCGATCCGGCACGGCTAGTCCAGCACGACCTCGTGCGGCTCCAGGGCTGGTACGAGCGCCGGCGCGGTGCGGCGGTGCCGCCTACGCCAGATCGTCCCGGCGACGGCCATCACCAGGAAGGAGGCGATCGCCAGCAGTACCACCGAGGCCCCGGGCGGGGTGTCGGCGCTGGCGGCCACCCAGACACCCGAGCCGGCGGCGAGGAACCCGAGCGCCATGGCGGCGGTCATCGTGCTGCGGAAGCCCCGGGTGACCTGCTGGGCGGCGGCCACCGGAACCACCATCAGCGCGCTGATCAGCAACACGCCGACGGCCCGCATCGCGATGGTGACCGTGACCGCGGTGGTGACCGCGATCAGCAGGTTGAGCGTGCGCACCGGGAGGCCGGAGACGCGGGCGTACTCCTCGTCGTGGCTGATCGCGAAGAGCGCCGGTCGCAGGGCGATCATGGTGATCAGGATCGCCGCACCGAGCACTCCGACGGTGATCAGGTCGTTGGTCGAGGTGGAGAGCAACGATCCGAACAGGTAGGCGTTGAGGTTGGCGCTCGTCGCGTCCGAGAGGCCGACCAGCAGGACGCCACCGGCGATGCCGCCGTAGAAGAGCAGGGCCAGGGCCAGATCGCCGGAGGTACGCCCGCGGGCGCGGACCAGCTCGATGGTGATCGCGCCGACGGTGGCGACGATCACCGCCACCAGCACCGGTGAGCGGTTCAGGAGCAGGCCTGCGCCGACACCCGTCAACGCCACGTGGCCGATGCCGTCGCCGATCAGCGTCAGTCGGCGCTGCACCAGGTAGATGCCGAGCGCCGGAGCGGCCAGGCCGATCACCAGCGCGCCGATCAGGGCACGCTGCATGTAGGGGTACTGGAAGAGTTCCATCGTTAGTTGCTCCACAGCCCGGCGGGCTCGTCGGGACCGTGCGGGTGCACGTGGTCGTGGTCGGGCTCGGCGTGGTGGCCGGCCGGGTCCGGGACCGGGCCGTCGTGACAGATGCCGCCCTGGTGGACGACGACCGCCCGGCTGATCACCGGTCGCAACGGGCCCAGCTCGTGGGCCACCAGCAGCACCGTCCCGCCGTCGGAGACGAAGTCGCGCAACGCGCCCGCGAACGCCTCCTGGCTGGCCGCGTCCACCCCGGCGGTGGGCTCGTCGAGGATCAGCAACTCCGGCTTACCGGCCAGCGCGCGGGCGATCAGGGTGCGCTGCTGTTGACCGCCGGAGAGGGTGGACACCGGATCGGTGGCCCGGTCGGCGAGCCCGACCGCCCGCAGCGCCGCGTCGACGGCGGCCCGGTCGGCGGCGCCGGGCGGGCGCAGGATGCCCCGGCGGGCCAGCCGGCCGGAGGCCACCACCTCACGGACGGTGGCGGGCACGCCCGACCCGGCGCCGAGGCGCTGCGGGACGTACCCGATGCGCTGCCACTGGCGGAACTGGCGCAACGGCCGGTCGAAGAGGGTGATCGAGCCGGAGCTGAGCGGCACCAGGCCGAGGATCGTGCGGATCAGCGTGGACTTGCCGGAGCCGTTGGCGCCGAGCACCGCGACCACCTCCCCGGCGGTCACGGTGAACGAGACGTCCCGGAGCACGGTGCGGCCGTCGTAGCCGACCGCGCCGTGTTCGACGGTGATGACAGGGGTGCTCATGAGCAGCTCAACGCCGTCCGCAGGGTCCGCAGGTTGGTACGCATCACCGAAAAGTAGTCGGCGTCGCTGCCCGCTGCGAGTCCTTCGATCGGATCGAGCACCGCGGTCTTCGCGCCGACCTGACCGGCGATGGTCTCGGCGACCTTCGGGCTGACCAGCGCCTCGAAGAAGATCGTGGTGGCGTGGTGCTCCTTCGCCTCCTCGATGACCTGGGCGAGCCGCTGTGGCGAGGGCTCGACGTCGGGGCTGAGCCCGGTGATGCCGACCTGGTCGAGGCGGTAGCGGTCGGCGAGGTAGCCGAACGCGGTGTGGCTGGTCACGATCTCGCGTCGCTGGCAGGTCGCCAGGCCCTTGGTGAACTCGCCGTCGAGGGTGGTCAGGTCGGCGCGCAGGGCCGCGGCGCGGGCGGTGTAGTCGGCGGCGTGCTTCTCATCGACCGTGCCGAGCTGTTGGGCGAGCTTGTCGCCGATGGTGGCGAGCCGGATCGGGTCGAGCCAGACGTGCGGGTCCTTGGCGTGCCCGTGCCCCTCCTCCCCCTCCTCGTCGCCCTCGTGGTTGTGGCCGCCGGCGCTCGCGTCCATCAGCGGCTGCACGCTGGCCACGTCGAACACGGGTGCGTCGTCGTCCTGCGCGATCGCCTCGTCCACCGCGGGCTGGAAGCCCTTGAGGTAGACGATCAGCTCGGCCTCGGTGATATCACCGACCTGGCGTGGGCTCAGCTCCAGGTCGTGCGGCTCGGCGCCGGGCTTGGCCAGGTTGGTGACGCGGACGGCGTCGCCGCCGACGCGCTCGGCGACGAACTGGAGTGGGTAGAACGCGGCCACCACGTCGACCCGTTGGGGATCGGCGCCGGCCGGGCCGGCGGTGGAGCAGCCGGCGGCGGCGCCCAGGGCGATCAGGGCGGTCGCGGCGGCGGCCAGGACACGGGACGTGGTGCGGTTGCTCATGCCGCCAACTGTCCGTGGTAACGACAATGATTGTCAAAAACGCATGCTTGCATGTCAGAGCAGCTTCGCCAGGCCCACCGTCACCAGCAGAGTCAGCATCAGCAGTCGGACCACCCTCGTCTGCGGCGCCTGAACCGACCACGTGGTCGCCAACAGGACGATCAGGGCGGCGGCGAGGGCCAGCGTCAGCAGGCCGCCGACCACCCCCGGCGTGAAGAACGCCACCAGCACCACCACCAGGGTGAGCAGGAACACCGACGTCGGGTTCGCCCCGGCCAACCGGGCCAGCAGAGGGCGCTGCGTACGCTGCATCCCACAGACTCTACGAGGAGGAACCCCCGGTGCTGGTGACCAACCGGTTCGTGGTCGACGTCGATGTCGCCGACGGCTTCACCGAACGGGCGCACGCCGCCCTCACCGCGCTGGCCGCCTGCCCCGGCTACCTGCGCGGCCAACTGGTCCGGGCCCTGGACGACCCCCGCTACTGGTCCCTGGTCACCGAGTGGGAGTCGGTCGGCACCTACCGGCGGGCGCTGGGCGCCTTCGAGGTCAAGGTGAGCGCGGTGCCGTTGCTCGCCGAGTCGGTCGACGAGCCGTCCGCGTACGAGGCGCTGGCCAGCGCCGCGCCGGGCGGAGCCGTGGTGGTCGCCGAGAGTGATCGGGCCGCAGGTCCTTACCGCTGAGACTCGGGCACTACCCTGCTCCTATGACCGCACCCGCCCCGCCGCCCGGTCCCGGTGTGGCTCCGCCCTTCGCCGCGCCTCCCACCGAGGGGCGTCGTACCCGGCTCTGGATCGGACTCGGCGTCGGCGCCCTCGCCGTGCTGCTCTGCTGCGGCGGGGGTGGCACGGCCATCGTGGGCCTGGCCGTGAGCGGCGTGCAGGCGGTACGCGAGCAGGGCCGCACGGTGACCGGCGACTACTACCAGGCGCTCGTCGAGCGCAACTACGGCCGGGCGTACGACCAGCTCTGCGACGACGCGCAGCGGCGCGAGTCCCGCCCCGAGTTCGAGCGGCGGGCGGCCGCCGAGCCGCAGGTCACCGCGTTCCGGGTGGGTGAGGTGGACACCACCAACCTCACCGTGCCGGTGGACGTGACCCTGGACGGCGGCGACCGGGAGCGTCAGCAGGTCAGCCTGGGTCAGGACGGTCAGACCGGTGGCATGGAGGTCTGCGGGGTGAGCTGACCCGCCCCCGGTATTCTGCTGGGCTCGGGGCGACGGTGGTCGTACCGTTGTTCCGAACCGACCGTTCCATCCACATCTCGCCCCCGCCGACCGCCAGCCGGCGTAGGAGGAAACATGCCAGCCGACCGTATCGACGCCGTCGTCAGCCTCGCCAAGCGCCGAGGCTTCGTCTTCCCCTCCAGCGAGATCTACGGAGGCACCCGGTCGGCGTGGGACTACGGTCCGCTCGGCGTGGAGCTGAAGGAGAACGTCCGCCGGCAGTGGTGGAAGACCATGGTCCAGCAGCGCGACGACGTCGTCGGCCTCGACTCCGCGGTGATCCTGGCCCGCAAGGTATGGGAGGCGTCCGGCCACATCGCCGAGTTCGTCGACCCGCTCACCGAGTGCCAGTTCTGCCACAAGCGGTTCCGGGCGGACCACATCGAGGAGGCGTACGAGGCCAAGCACGGCCACGCGCCCACCTCGCTCGCCGAGGTCAACTGCCCCAACTGCGGCAACAAGGGCACCTTCACCGAGCCGAAGATGTTCAACGGCCTCATGAAGACGTACCTGGGCCCGGTGGAGAGCGACGAGGGGATGCACTACCTGCGCCCGGAGACCGCGCAGGGCATCTTCGTCAACTACAAGAACGTCGAGACGGTCGCCCGCAAGAAGCCCCCGTTCGGCATCGCGCAGACCGGCAAGTCGTTCCGCAACGAGATCACCCCGGGCAACTTCATCTTCCGGACCCGCGAGTTCGAGCAGATGGAGATGGAGTTCTTCGTCGAGCCGGGCACCGACGAGCAGTGGCACGAGTACTGGCTCCAGGAGCGCTGGAACTGGTACCTCGACCTCGGCCTGTCGGCGGACAATCTGCGCCTGTACGAGCACCCCGCCGAGAAGCTGTCGCACTACTCGAAGCGCACCGTCGACATCGAGTACCGGTTCCAGTTCGGCGGGACCGAGTTCGCCGAGCTGGAGGGTGTCGCCAACCGCACCGACTTCGACCTCTCCACGCACAGCAAGCACTCCGGCGTCGACCTGTCGTACTTCGACCAGACCAAGAGCGAGCGCTGGATGCCGTACGTCATCGAGCCGGCCGCCGGTCTGACCCGGGCGGTGCTCGCCTTCCTGCTCGAGGCGTACGACGAGGACGAGGCCCCGAACACCAAGGGTGGCGTGGACAAGCGCACGGTGATGCGGTTCGACCCGCGCCTGGCCCCGGTCAAGGTGGCGGTGCTGCCGCTGTCGCGTAACGAGGCGCTGTCGCCCAAGGCGAAGGACCTCGCCGCGCTGCTGCGCAAGCGTTGGGTGGTGGAGTTCGACGACTCGCAGGCCATCGGCCGCCGCTACCGCCGGCAGGACGAGATCGGCACCCCGTTCTGCGTGACCGTCGACTTCGACACCCTGGACGACAACGCCGTGACGGTCCGGAACCGGGACACCATGGGTCAGGAGCGCGTCTCCCTGGACCAGGTCGAGCGGTACCTCATCGAGCGCCTCCCCGGCTGCTGACGTGTAAGGAAGGGCCCCTTCTTAACGCCTCAGGTATAGGAGGGGCCCCTTCCTAACTCTGCTGCTGCGAGCTGAACCGAGCGGAGTCGTGTCGGCCGTCGTACTCGATCAGGTCCTGGCATTTTCCGGGTCGGCCGGATCGACCCGGACCCGGAGCGTGGCTCCGACGCCCTGCCGGGACTCGTACGCGTCCTCGACAGTTCGTCGAATGCGGTCCGGATGACGTCGGAGCTGCGCTGGCGTCACGTGCAGAACTAGGACACCGTGCCGGCTCAGCTCGTTGTGCCGCTCCAGCGTCCGAGCCCAGTCACTCGGGCTGAAGTGGTACTCCTGTGAATCGACCTCCAGCGCCACCGCCGAATCGGGCAGGTACCCGTCCGGCGTCGGCAATACCGCCCCGTCGAGTGTGCGAAGGCGAGGATTCCAGCGAATCCGCGGCAGGATCGGGCTGTCTGCCAGGCACTCACGCAGCTCCGCCTCCGGAGCTGACCGGGTGCCGGCCACGACCTCCGCGTACGCCATCCTGACCAGCGCGGTGCGACTGCGCCGCGCCCGGCGGATCTCCTCGTCCAACCTGCGTAGGTCGGTGAACCCGCGCTGGATGGACTCGGCGACGACGGCCCGCACAGGGCGAAGCTGCCCAAGGTCACGGGCCGCGTCCACCACCGCCCGCGCTGGCGAACAAACGGGGTAGGGCGCGCTCGAACGCGGCCGGCTGTCCAGTGCCAAGGCTCGCCGAACAACGGCGTAGCCCGCCGACCGACGCCGCGCGTAGTGCGGCACGACCAGGTGTACGTCGGTGTTACGCGGAATCTGCCGGAACCCATACCAGGTGAGCGCGGCCAAGCTGGTCAGCTGCGCCTGCGGCCCGGCGTAGAGCGCGGCGGAGATCCGCCGTTGTTCATCGGTCAGCATGCCCGTGAACAGGGCGTACGTCGCTGGCAGGACGCGTTGCCACTGGCCGCGCCGGGCCTGGCGGTAGAGGTACATGTCGTTGTAGCCGGCGGCGAGCAACTGAGCCCGGGTGGCGATCTGCTGCTGCCGCTCGACCACTGCCGCCAGCTCGGGTGGATGTTCACGCATGAGGGCAGCCTGACTGCGGGAACCAGGCCGTGTCCTGCCCCGCCCTACGGCCTGTGGAAACTCCGGCGGGGTGTGGATAACTCCGTTGATCATGCGGCGGTGTGATATGCGTCGTGTGAGGAAGGGGCCCTTCCTATGCGCTAGGCGGTAAGGAGGGGCCGTTCCTTACACTTGTGCGGTGACCGTGCCCGCGCTGCGCCCGCTGACCCTCGGGCCGTACCAGGTGTCACCGCCGGTGGTGCTCGCGCCGATGGCCGGGATCACCAACATCGGCTTCCGCCGGCTCTGCCGTGAGCAGGGCGGCGGCATCTACGTCTGCGAGATGATCACGACCCGGGCGCTGGTCGAGCGGAACCCGAAGACGCTGCGCATGATCGCCTTCGGCGACGACGAGCAGCCACGCAGCCTCCAGCTCTACGGCACCGACCCGGAGATCACCGCCGCCGCCGTGCGGATCGTCGTCGAGCGGAACCTGGCCGACCACATCGACCTCAACTTCGGCTGCCCCGTACCCAAGGTCACCCGGCGGGGCGGTGGCGCGGCGCTGCCGTGGCGGCGCCGGCTCTTCGCCCGCCTGGTGAAGGCCGCGGTGGACGCCGCCGCACCCTCCGGCGTGCCGGTCACGGTCAAGATGCGCAAGGGCATCGACGACGACCACCTGACGTACGTCGAGGCCGGGCTCGCCGCGCAGGAGGCCGGCGTCGCCGCGGTGGCCCTGCACGGGCGTACGGCCTCGCAGCGCTACTCGGGCACCGCCGACTGGGACGCGATTGCCACCCTCAAGCAGGCCCTGGACGTGCCGGTGCTCGGCAACGGCGACATCTGGGAGGCCGACGACGCGCTGCGGATGGTCGCCCACACCGGCGTCGACGGCGTGGTCGTGGGTCGCGGCTGCCTGGGACGGCCGTGGCTCTTCGCCGACCTGGAGGCCGCCTTCACCGGTCGGCCGGAGCGGCGGCTGCCCACCCTCGGCGAGGTGGCGGTGACCATGCGCCGGCACGCCGAGCTGCTGGTCGACCAGTTCGTGGCGGGCGCTCGCAACCCGGCCCGGGGTGAGCGGGACGGCTGCACCGACTTCCGCAAGCACGTCGCCTGGTACCTGAAGGGTTTCCCGGTCGGCGGCGACCTGCGCCGCTCGCTGGCGATGATCGAGAGCCTGGCCCAGCTCGACGACCTGCTCGGCAAGCTCGACCCGGCAGAGCCCTTCCCGCTGACCGCGCTGGGTCAGCCGCGCGGGCGTACCAACTCGCCGGGCAAGGTCGCCCTGCCGGACGGCTGGCTGGCCAGCCGGGACGACGACACCGTCCCCGAGGGCGCCGAGATGGACGACTCCGGCGGCTGACGGCCGGCGGCGGAGGCGCGCTCCGCGACCAGACCTGACGACATGCGAACAAGGGCCGGACCCCGGGTGCGGGGTCCGGCCCTTGTCGGTGGTGCGGGTCGCGGGTCAGCTGGTGGCGTAGCCGCGGGTGGCGATCCAGTCGGCGAGGTGCTCGATGGTGATCTGGTACGAGGCGGTGTCCGGGTTGGCGGAGTCGGCGATCGTGACGACGTTGCCGTTGTCGCGGTAGCCGGTCACGCTGATGTAGTGCCCGCCCTCGTAGGAGTGGGTGTTGCCGTCGGTGTCGGTGCTGGTGCCGGCGATGTTGGCGACCACGGCCCGACCGTCGTCCACGGTCTTGACCACGTCGGCGCGCAGCGTGTCGGTCTGCTTGGCGTCGGCGTCGGGGCTGCTGATCTCCACCGACCGGTAGGCGTCGGCCTTGCCGGTCTCCTTGTTCAGCACCGGGGTGATGTCGTTGATCGAGTTGGTGCCGGCCTCGGTGGTGCCCATCTCCTTGGCCATGGCGTCCACGTCGATGTTCTTACCCTGCACGCTCAGCGCGTTACGGGTAGCGGCGGGGCCGCAGTAGTAGAAGTTCGGCTGCGCCTCGTAGCGCACGCCGAGCTCCCGCTCACCGTGACCCTTGCGGTCCGACTGGGTCTGGGTGCTGGGCTTGGCGTCGGACATGGCGTAAGCGGCGGTCACCGGACCGGCGATCGCTCCACCGGTGAAGGCGAGGCCAGCGGCGGTCAGGGCGGTCTTGCGAATCAGATCGGTACGCATGATGGCGTGCTCCTCTGCTTCATCGGGGGATACGCACTCGGCACACGGGGGTGTGCCGGACGGAAGTTCTTGGGGATCGGCCCGGCGACCCGGCGGGGCCTGCTCGGGGGTGTCCCGGAGGGTGGTGCAACGGTCCGGGCCAGCGGATCATTCCCGCCGGGGAACCGGGTACGGCCGGTGGTGCTCGGCCGTGCGGGGATGTAACGACGCCGACCTGGCGGGTGTTCCCGGCGGCGGTTGCCGCGAGCCGGCGTGGTGGTGCTCGGTGGTGCGGGGGGTGTAACGACGCCGACCCGGCGGGTGTTCCCGGCGGCGGCTGCCGGCCTGGGCCGGTGCTGCTCGGTGGTGCGGGGGATGTAACGACGCCGACCCGGTGGGTGTTCCCCGGGGGCCGGACGGGCGCTGCGGCCTGTAGGTCGCGGCGGCTCGGTCCGTATAACGACCCCGCCCGACCCGCGATTCCGCCGCCCGGGGCCGTCCGCCACGGGACGATCACACCACGGCCGCCCAAATCACCCACCCGGACCGGACCTCACCCGCCAATCGGGGTGATCGACTCGACGTCAGCGATGTCGGGGTATCCGGGCGCGCGGGACACCCCGATATCGGTCAACCCGAGTCGATCATGGTCGGTTGACAACCTCGGGGGTGCCGTGTCGTCAGCGTTCGGCGGTGTCTGCCTTGGCGGTGGGGCGCTGGCCCGGAATGGTCGGAATGGCCGGCCAGGGAATCTCGGGGCTGCGGTGGAAGGTGATCCCTGCGGTGGACCAGCGCGGGCCGTGTCCGGCCAGCCGGTCCCGGAAGCCGGCCCAGTCGTGCGTCGCCCGGGGCGACCAGCCCAGCTCGGCGATGGCGGGGAGCCGGGGGAGCAGCAGGAACTCGATGTCGGCCAGCGAGGTGACCGATTCGGTCCACAGCGGGGCCTCCACGCCGAGGACGGCCGTGCTGGGCACGCCGTCGACGTGTGTGCCCGGATCCCAGTCGTACGCGCGGCGTACGTCGATGAGGCCGGCCCAGTCGTGCCCGATCGGGGTCTCGTCGGCGTACTTCATGTCCAGGTACGCGTGGTTGCCGGGGGAGACGATCAGTCGGGCGCCCCGGCGGACGGCGTCGGCGGTGGTGGGGTCGTCGGTGTCCGTACCCCACCACTGCAGGACCCGCCCGTCGACGTGGGCGGCCGGGGCGAGCTGATGCCAGCCCACCACGGTCTTGCCGGTGTCGGCGACGAGTCGCTGCGCCCTCTGCACGAAACCGGTGTAGACCGCGCCCTTGACCTTGAACGCCTCGTCGCCGCCGATGTGCAGCCACGGCCCCGGGGTGAGGGCGGCGACCTCGCCGAGTACGTCGGCGATGAAGTCGTACGTCTGCTCGTCGGCCGGGTCGACGTAGCTGAAGCCGACCTCGGTGCCGGTGTACGGCGCGGGCGCGACCTTGTCCGGCGCGAGGCGCGGGTACGCGACGAGCGCCGCGTTGGTGTGGCCCGGAAGGTCGATCTCCGGGACGACGGTGACGTGCCGGGCGGACGCGTACGAGACGATCCGCCGGTAGTCGTCCTTGGTGTAGTGCCCGCCGGGGCCGCCGCCGACCTCGCTCGCCCCGCCGACGGTGGCGAGCCTCGGCCAGGAGTCGACGGCGATGCGCCAGCCCTGATCGTCGGTGAGGTGCAGGTGCAGGTGGTTGAGCTTGTAGCGGGCCAGGTGGTCGATCACCCGCAGGACGTCCTCGACGGCGAAGAAGTGTCGGGCTACGTCGAGCATCGCGCCCCGGTACGGGAAGCGGGGGCGGTCCAGGATCGTGCCGCCGGGCAACGCCCAGCGGGCAGCCACCGGCGTCGGGCTCTCCACGGCGGCCGGGAGGAGCTGCCGGAGCGTCTGGACGCCGTAGAAGAGACCGGTGGCGGTCGCGGCGATGACGCGTACCCCGGTGGTGGTCACGTCGAGCCGGTAGCCCTCCGCCCCGAGGTCGGCGCTCTCGCCGGGGGTGGGGGGCGTCGTCGGGGTCGTGCCGGCCAGGGTGAGCGTCACCGTGCCGGTCGACTCCGTCGCGAGGGTGTCGGCGACGGGCAGCGGGAAGCCGGTCGCCGGGCGCAGCAGCTGGGCCAGGTGGTCGGCCACCTCCCGGGCGCCCGGGTGGGCGGTGACCCGGATGGCGGTGTCCCCGTCGAGCACGAACGTCACCCCCGGGTCCGCGTCGAGGAGTTCCGGTGCCGGCACGACGTTGTCGAGGCCGACCGGCGGGGCGAGCAGGTCGTCACCGGCCGCCCGAGCGGCGAGCGCCGCCAGGTCACCGGCCTCCGGCTGGTGCGCGGGCAGCGCGATCCCGTCGGCGGCGGCGGGGTGAGCGGCGGTGCTCGGGTTCGGGGTGGGGGAGGAGATCGGGAGGGAGGACACGACGACGGCTCCGGAAGGGGTTATTTCGCGTCGGATATGGCAAAAGCGAGCTTCGGCAGATCCAGTGGCGTCAACAATACGAGGACCGGGGATATTGCGTGATCGTGCGCGTGGAAGCGTTCCCAAAAACTGGTACGAACGCGGATAGTCGTGATACCTGTGCCTATTGTCACCGAACGGTCCCAGGCCACCCGATCTTCGCTTAACCTTCGCCCTGAACCTTCGTTAAGTGTCAATCCGGCGCGCGTGGGAGGCTCTGGTGGCAGCGCAAGAGACCGACGAACACAAGTACGTCTACGACTTCTCCGAGGGCAACAAGGACCTGAAGGACCTGCTCGGAGGCAAGGGCGCCAACCTCGCCGAGATGACCAACCTCGGCCTGCCCGTGCCGCCCGGCTTCACCATCACCACCGAGGCGTGCCAGGCGTACCTCGCGACCGGCCGGGAGCCCGACGGCCTCGCCGGTCAGATCGAGGCGCACCTGCAGGCGCTGGAGCGCGAGATGGGCAAGCGTCTCGGCGACCCGGGCGACCCGCTGCTGGTGTCCGTCCGTTCCGGCGCGAAGTTCTCCATGCCCGGCATGATGGAGACCGTCCTCAACGTCGGCCTCAACGACCAGAGCGTGGTGGGACTCGCCGCGCAGGCGGGCCAGAACGACCGCTTCGCCTGGGACTCGTACCGCCGACTCATCCAGATGTTCGGCAAGACCGTCTGCGAGGTGCCGGGCGAGGAGTTCGAGCACGCCCTCGACGAGATCAAGAGCGCCAAGGGTACGCACAACGACCTGGACCTGGACGCGGACGATCTGCGAGGGCTCGTCGACGCGTACAAGAAGATTTTCGCAAAGCACACCGGCCGGGATTTCCCACAGCAGCCGCGTGAGCAGCTCGACCTGGCCATCCGCGCCGTCTTCGAGTCGTGGAACGCCGAGCGCGCGGTGCTCTACCGCCGCCAGGAGCGCATCCCGGCCGACCTCGGCACCGCCGTCAACGTGGTGACCATGGTCTTCGGCAACCTCGGCCCGGACTCGGGCACCGGGGTCGCGTTCACCCGGGACCCGGGCAGCGGCGCGCAGGGCATCTACGGCGACTACCTGGCCAACGCCCAGGGCGAGGACGTGGTGGCCGGCATCCGCAACACGGTGCCGTTGCAGGAGTTGGAGCGACTGGACAAGTCCTCCTACGACGAGCTGTTGTCGATCATGGCCCGGTTGGAGGAGCACTACCGGGACCTGTGCGACATCGAGTTCACCATCGAGCGCGGCAAGCTGTGGATGTTGCAGACCCGGGTCGGCAAGCGGACGGCCGCCGCGGCGTTCGTCATCGCCGGGCAGCTCGTCGACGAGGGCCTGATCGACGAGGACGAGGCCCTGCACCGGGTCAACGGCGCGCAGCTCGCCCAGCTCATGTTCCCCCGCTTCCAGCTCGACCACGAGTTCGAGGCGGTCGCCACGGGCATCGGCGCGTCACCCGGCGCGGCGTCCGGCAAGGTGGTCTTCACCTCCGCGCGGGCCGTCGAGCTGGCCGCCGAGGGTGAGTCGGTGATCCTGGTCCGCCGGGAGACCAACCCCGACGACCTGAACGGCATGATCGCCGCGAAGGGCATCCTCACCTCGCGCGGCGGCAAGACCAGCCACGCCGCGGTGGTGGCCCGGGGCATGGGCAAGACCTGCGTCTCCGGCGCGGACGAGATCGACGTCAACGTGCCCGCGAAGCGGTTCACCGTGGCCGGGCAGACCGTCGACGAGGGCGACGTCGTCTCCATCGACGGCACCACCGGCAAGGTGTACCTGGGCGAGGTGCCGGTCATGCCGTCGGAGGTTGTGCAGTACTTCGAGGGCAGCCTCGACGACGAACACGTCGACAACCCGCTCGTCCGGGCCGTACACCGGATCATGACGCACGCCGACGGGAAGCGGCGGCTGGCGGTCCGCACGAACGCCGACACCGGCGCGGACGCGGCCCGCGCCCGGCGCTTCGGCGCCGAGGGCATCGGGCTGTGCCGCACCGAGCACATGTTCCTCGGTGACCGGCGCGAGCTGGTGGAGCGGCTGATCCTGGCCCGCGCCGAGGGTGAGCGCGACGAGGCGCTGGCCGCGCTGCTGCCGATGCAGCGGGCCGACTTCGAGGAGATCTTCCGCGAGATGGACGGCCTGCCGGTCACCGTCCGGCTCATCGACCCGCCGCTGCACGAGTTCCTACCGCCGCTGGAACAGCTCGCGGTCAACGTGGCGGTCGCCCAGGAGCGCGGCGAGGACGTGGCCAAGGAGGAGGCGCTGCTCGCGGCCGTCCGGCGGATGCACGAGGAGAACCCGATGCTCGGGCTGCGGGGCGTACGCCTCGGCCTGGTCATCCCCGGCCTGTTCGCGATGCAGGTCCGGGCCATCGCCGAGGCCGCCGTCGCGGTCGTCCGCGCCGGTGGCAAAGCCTGCCCCGAGATCATGGTGCCGCTGGTCGGGGCCGTGCAGGAGTTGGAGACGGTACGCGCCGAGGCCGAGAAGATCATCGCCGAGGTGGTCGGGGACAGCGGCGTCGAGGTGCTGATCGGCACCATGATCGAGGTGCCCCGGGCGGCGCTGACCGCCGGTCAGATCGCCGAGGCCGCCGAGTTCTTCTCGTTCGGCACCAACGACCTGACGCAGATGGGCTGGGGCTTCTCCCGGGACGACGTCGAGGGCGCGTTCTTCTGGCGGTACCTGGAGCTGGGCATCTTCGGCATCTCGCCGTTCGAGTCGATCGACCGTGACGGCGTCGGCCGGCTGGTGCGGATCGCCGCCGAGGAGGGGCGGGCCGCCCGCCCCGGGCTGAAGCTCGGCGTCTGTGGCGAGCACGGCGGCGACCCCGACTCGGTGCACTTCTTCCACGAGGTCGGCCTGGACTACGTGTCCTGCTCGCCGTTCCGGGTGCCGGTCGCACGCCTGGAGGCTGGCCGCGCGGCAGTGCAGACCGACGGCTCGGACAGTCGCTGACGCGTGACGCCGTGGCGGACCCGGGCGACCGGGCCGCCACGGCGCCCCACCACCCGTCGCCGCGTCGGGGGCACGTCAAGGAGCCGTGACGGGCGTAACCTTGGCTCGCTCGCAACGGCCGATTGTCTACGCCGTCGAACGGGAAGGGTGACTGAATGACAAGCGTCTGGGAGAGCCTCACCGTCGATGCCCGTGATCCGGCACGGCTGGCCCGCTGGTGGGCCGAGGCGCTCGGCTATCAGATCATTTCCGACAAGCCGAGTGGCGTGGAGATCCGCCAGTCGCCGGATCGGTCCCCCGCGATCTTCTTCGGCCCGGTCGCCGAGGGCAAGGTACGAAAGAACCGGCTCCACCTCGACCTGCGTCCCGCCGACCGGGAGGCCGAGGTCGAGCGACTGGTCGACATGGGCGCCCGGCACGTCGACATCGGTCAGGGCGACGTGGAGTGGACGGTGCTCGCCGACCCGGAGGGCAACGAGTTCTGCGTGCTGCCTGAGCGCGAGGAGTGAGCCGGTTTTGCGAGCCCCGCAGTCGCGAACAACAGCGGCTGAGTGAAAGTGAGCGTTGATCCGGCCGACCGGTTGGTGGCGGAGCCGCCCAAGGACACCGGCCACCGCCGGTCGCCGTACGAGCGTGATCGTGCCCGGGTGCTGCACTCGGCCGCGTTCCGCCGGTTGGCCACCAAGACGCAGGTGCACACCGCCGGCACCGACGACTTCCTGCGTACGCGGCTGACGCACTCGTTGGAGGTGGCCCAGATCGCCCGTGAGATGGGTGCCCGGTTGGGCTGTGACCCGGACGTCGTCGACGTCGCCGGGCTCGCCCACGACCTGGGGCACCCGCCGTTCGGGCACAACGGCGAGGCCGCGCTGGACCTGCTCGCGTCGCCCTGCGGCGGCTTCGAGGGCAACGCGCAGACGCTGCGGGTGCTGACCCGGTTGGAGGCGAAGGTGCTCGCCCCGGACGGGTCGTCCGCCGGGCTGAACCTGACCCGGGCGTCGCTCGACGCGATCGGCAAGTACCCGTGGCCGCGCCGCCCGGGGCAGCGCAAATTCGGGGTGTACGCCGACGACACGGCGGTGTTCGAGTGGCTCCGGGCCGGTGCGCCGGGAGACCGGCGCTGCCTGGAGGCGCAGGTGATGGACTGGGCCGACGACGTCGCGTACTCGGTGCACGACGTCGAGGACGGCATCCACGGCGGGTACGTCACGCTGCGTCCGCTGCTCGCCGACGCCGACGAACGGGCCGCGCTCTGTGCCGACGTGGCCGCCACGTACTCGGGGGAGTCCTCGGCCGATCTGGCCGAGGTGCTGGTCGCGTTGCTGGCCGACCCGCTGCTCGCCCCCCTCGCCGCGTACGACGGCAGCCATCGTGCCCAGGTCGCGCTGAAGGCGACCACGAGCGGGCTGACCGGCCGGTTCGTGTCGGCGGCGGTGGAGGCCACCGAGCAGCGGTACGGCCCCGGCCCACACCGCCGGTACGCCGCCGACCTGGTGGTGCCGAGGCGGGTCCGGGCGCAGTGTGCGCTGCTCAAGGGCATCGCCCTGCGGTACGTGATGCGGCGCACCGGGTTCCGGGGTCGCTACGAGCGCCAGCGGACGATGTTGGCCGAACTGGTGGCCGCGCTGGTGCGGCGGGCGCCGGACGGGCTTGATCCGATCTTCGCCCCGCTGTGGCGGGCCGCGCCCGACGACGACGCCCGGCTGCGCGTCGTGATTGACCAGGTCGCCTCGCTCACCGATCCGGCGGCGGTGAGCTGGCACACCCGTCTGGTGGACAGCTCGACTACTTAGGTTAGCCTAACTGCATGACGGAACGCCCCAGGAACGTCACCTCGGTCCGGGTGCTGCGCACCGAACGACCCACCCCGCACCTGATCCGGCTCGTCCTCGGTGGGGACGAACTGGTCGGCCTGCCGGTGGGCGAGTTCACCGACCACTACATCAAGCTGGTCTTCCCGCAGCCCGGTGTCGCGTACCCCGAGCCGCTCGACCTCGTCGCGATCCGCCGGGACATGCCCCGCGAGCAGTGGCCCCGGCTGCGCGCGTACACCGTGCGCCGGTGGGACCCGCGCGCCGGCGAGCTGACCGTCGACGTGGTGCACCACGGCGACGAGGGCCTGGCCGGGCCGTGGGCCGCCGCGCTGCGCCCCGGTGACCCGGTGCACTTCGTCGGCCCCGGCGGGGCGTACGCGCCGGACCCGGACGCGGACTGGCACCTGCTGGTCGGCGACGAGAGCGCCCTGCCGGCGATCGCCGCCGCGCTGGAACGGCTGCCGGTGGGCGCCCCGGCACACGTCTTCGTGGAGATCGCCGACCCGGCGGACGAGCAGAAGTTGCTCAGCCCCGGAGCGGTCACGCTCAGCTGGCTGCACCGTGGCGAACGCCCGGTGGGCGAGGCGCTGGTCGACGCGGTGCGCTCACTGGAGTTCCCGGCCGGCCAGGTGCACGCCTTCGTGCACGGCGAGGCGGCCTTCGTCCGGGAGCTGCGCCGGCTGCTGCGCGGTGAGCGCGGTGTGCCGCTGGACCGGCTCTCCATCTCCGGCTACTGGCGGCGGGGCATGGACGACGAGGGCTGGCGCTCGTCGAAGCAGGAGTGGAACCGGCAGGTCGCCGCCGAGGAGCCGGCCACCGCCTGAGCGCCGGCCAGCTCAGTCCTCGGCCGTCGTGGTGAGTCGTCGGGTGAGCAGCACCGCGTACCCGACGACCGCCACCGAGAGCAGGGACAGCATCAGCTTCGGTCCGTGCACCGCCGCGGTGATCAGGATGGCCGAGCCCACGCCGTAGCCGGCGATGCCCAGCCGACCGATGCTCGGCCGGTTCCACACCCAGTGCAACGCCAGCCCGCAGAGCACCCAGACGGTGAGCGTGGCCGCCAGCAGGAGCCGCAGCTCCATCGGCAGCCGGACCACCTCGTCGTCGGCCAGCCGGACCATCTGCCCGAGTGCCCAGCCGAGCAGCAGTAGCGCGCCGCCGAGCGGAATATGCAGGTAGGCGTACGTCTGGCCGCCGCGCAGCCGGCGCTGTGACTCGCGGGTGGTGACGAAGGTGGTGTAGACCCACCAGACGGCCGCCGGCACCAGGAAGGCCAGTCCCGCCGTGACGATCATGTGTGGCCGCGGATGGTCGGGCACCGCGAAGAGGAGGCTGGCCAGCGCGCTGCCCAGCACGATGATGGTGAACTGCCCGATCCGTTCCGGCAGGTGCTGGTCGTCGACCGGAAACCGGTTCAGCCAGCGCTTGCCGACCCACGGGGTGGCCAGCTCGATGAGCATCGCGACGATCCACAACGTCGGGCGCGTGTCGGTGGGTACGGCCAGCGAGGCCAGCCAGATCAGCCAGCTCGACCCGAAGCCGCACAGGTAGATCGTGGTCACCGTACGGGCCATCGGGCTGGTCGGGCGGGCCCGCAGATACAGCAGGAGCAGCACACCCCGCACGATCAGGTAGCCGACCGGCAGGAGCACGCTCTCCGGCACCTCGTCCACCCCGAGCGTGATCGTTCCCGCGCCGACCAGCGCGACCAGCACCAGGATCCGGTGCGGTACGTCGTCCGGGTCGAAGCGGGTGTCGTAGAACACCTGGCCCAACCAGGCCCACTGGACCACGACGAAGAGCCCCAGCACGGCCAGCACGGCGCTCGGCGACGGTGTGGGGTCGTCGCCCAACCGGCGTGTCACCGCCGCCAGCGCGTACACGAAGATGAGGTCGAGGAACAGCTCCAGCCAGGTGGCGTGCCGTTCGCCGGTCTCACTCGCGCGCGGGCCGGACCCCCGTATCCGCAGCCGGCCGGCCACCCAATCCGGCGGCCGGGGCGTGTTGGCGCGTACCCTGCGCATCTGGTCATGGTCCCCGCGCGGACCCGCCGGCCGGGCCGGAACGGGCGAGTCCGATGGCGGCCCCCGCCACACCGGCGTCCCCCGGACGGCGTCTCGTCGGCCCGGCAGGGCAGGATGTACGGCGAGGGGGTGGCGCATGGCTGGGCGGATCCGGGACGAGGACATCGCGCTGGTCCGGGAACGCACCTCGATCGGGGATGTGATCTCCGAGACGGTCACCCTGAAGTCCGCCGGGGGCGGCAACCTCAAGGGCCTGTGCCCGTTCCACGACGAGAAGAGCCCGTCGTTCAACGTCTCGCCGGCGCGTAACGTTTGGTACTGCTTCGGCTGCGGGGCCGGCGGCGACGCGATCAAGTTCCTGATGGACGCGGAGCACCTGAGCTTCGTCGAGTCCGTCGAGCGGCTGGCCGGGCGCGCCGGCATCCAGCTCCGCTACGTCGAGGACGACCGGGGCGCCCCGCGTCCGCGCCCGCAGCAGGGCCAGCGCCAGCGACTGGTCGCCGCGCACGCCGCCGCCGTCGAGTTCTACCGGGCGCAGCTCAGCACCGCCGGGGCGCGACCGGCGCGCGAGTTCCTGGCCCAACGTGGTTTCGACCGGGCCGCCGCCGAGCGCTACGGGTGCGGGTTCGCGCCGGAGGGCTGGGACCTGCTCACCAAGCACCTGCGTCAGCAGGGCTTCACCCACCAGGAGCTGGTCACCGCCGGGCTGTCCCGGGAGTCCCGCTCGGGCACGCTGATCGACCGGTTCCGTCGTCGGCTGCTCTGGCCGATCCGCGACCTGGCCGGCGACGTGATCGGCTTCGGGGCGCGCAAGCTCTTCGACGACGACGACGGCCCGAAGTACCTGAACACCCCCGAGACGCCGATCTACAAGAAGTCGCACGTGCTCTACGGCCTCGACCAGGCCAAGCGGGAGATCGCCAAGCAGGGCCGGGTGGTCGTCGTCGAGGGCTACACCGACGTGATGGCCTGTCACCTGGCCGACGTGCCGACGGCGGTGGCGACCTGCGGCACGGCGTTCGGCGCGGACCACATCGGGGTGCTGCGCCGGCTCCTGCTGGACACCGACTCGGTGGCCGGCGAGATCATCTTCACCTTCGACGGGGACGCCGCCGGTCAGAAGGCGGCGCTGCGGGCGTTCGGCGACGACCAGCGCTTCGTCGGGCGGACGTTCATCGCGGTCAGCCCCGACAACATGGACCCGTGTGAGCTGCGCCTGGCCAAGGGTGACCTGGCCGTGCGGGACCTGGTCGCCCGCCGTGAACCGCTCGTCGACTTCGCGCTGCGGCACGAGATCAGCCGCTTCGACCTGGACACCGTCGATGGCCGGGTGGAGGCCATGCGCCGGGCCGCGCCGCTGGTCGCGCAACTCAAAGACCGGGAGAAACGCCCAGAGTACGTCCGCAAGCTCGCCATGGACCTCGGGATGGAGATCGAGCCGGTGCAGCGGGCCGTGCTCGCCGCCGCCAACACTCCGCCGTCCGGTGGCCGGGACGCCGCGCCCGCTGCACGGCCCGCCCCGGCCCACCCCGAGCCGGCGGTGGACAGCCCACAGTCGATGGTCGAGCGCGAGGCGTTGAAACTCGCCCTGCAACAGCCCGTGCTGGCCGGGCCCATGTTCGACGCGGTCGAGGCCAGCGAGTACCGCCACCCGTTGCACGTGGCCGTGCGCGCGGCCGTGGCGGCGGCCGGCGGGGCCGCGTCGGCGACCGGCGGCGCGGTCTGGATCGAGAAGGTCCGCGACGCCAGCGAGGATCTGGCCGCCGCCGCGCTGGTCGGCGAGCTGGCCGTGGAGCCGCTCCGTATCGACGGCGAGCCCGACCCGCGCTACGTGTCGATCACCATGGCCCGGGTGCAGTTCGGGTCGGTGACGGCCCGCATCCGCGACCTCAAGTCGCGGATCCAGCGGATCAACCCGGTCAACAACAAGGACGAGTACTTCGCCGCCTTCGGGGAGCTGCTGTCGCTGGAACAGCACGCCCGGGCGCTGCGCGAGCAGGCCGCGGGAGGGCTCTAGATGGGACTGTTCAGCCGCAAGCCGAAGCTGCCCCCGGCCGACCGGCCGCCGTTGGCCGCCGACGAGCGGGTACTCGCGTGGGCGGCGGTGGGCAACGGCGAGGGCGACGGCGTGATCGTGGCCAGCAACCTCGGGCTGTGGCTGCCCGGTCGGGGGCACCGCATCGGCTGGCACGACCTGATCAAGGCGGTCTGGTCCGGTCGGGAGCTGACCGTCACGCCCGCCGAGACCGTCGTCGAGCGTGACGGCTACCTCGTGGTCGCCGACGGGCCGGCGGAGACGTACCTGCTGCTCGACCCCGGTGAGCTGCCACACCAGGTGCGCGCCCGGGTGACCCGCTCCGTCGCGTACACCGAACACCACCCGGTGCCCGGCGGCGCGGCGCGCGTCGCGGCCCGTCGCGCGGCCGGGGCCGACGGTCTGACCTGGACGGTCCGACTCGACCCCGGCACACCGGCGGACGACGAGGCGCTGCTCGCCGAGACCGACCGCCTGGTCGGCGTGGCCCGAGCCGCCACCGCGCCGACCGACCTCTGACCGACGGTCACCTCGCTCCCAGGTCGTTCAGCGCCTTCTCGGCGCCCCGGTGCAGCGGCACCGGCAGGGTCCGGCGGGCCTTCTCCAGCGTGATCCCCTTGGCCGCCGGGTTGGCCTGGGCCAGGGCGTCGCGCTTGTCGAACACCGTCCGGGTGATCACGCAGGCGACGTTGGCGTCCAGGTCCTCGCGAACCAGCAGCACGTTCGGCACGACGATGGTCGGGGTGTCGCTCGCCGTCCGGTACACGTCCCGACCGATCGTGCCGGCCTGATAGCCGGGGCCAAGCGCGGTCAGCTTCGGCAGCAGCGTCGAGATGTCGACGAACGTCACCGTGTCACCGGCGGTGGTGAACAGGTCCGTCAGGCCACTGGTGGGCAGGCCACCGGACCAGAAGAAGCCGTCGATGCTGCCGTCCTTGACGCCGTCGACCGTCTTGGCGAGGTCGAGTCGCTGCGCCCGGACGTCCTTGGCCGGGTCGAGTCCGGCGGCCTCCAGCAGCCGGTTCGCGATCACCTCCGTGCCGGACTTCGGGGAGCCCGTGGAGATCCGCTTACCGCGCATGCCGGCGACCGAGGTGATTCCGGCGTCCTTGCGGACCACCACCTGCGTGTAGTTGTCGTAGAGACGGGCCAAGGCCCGCACCGGCTGTGGGGCGGTGAAGCTGCCCTTGCCCTCGACCGCGTTGACCGCCGTGTCGAACAGCGAGAACGCCACGTCGTACTGGCCGCCGACCAACTGCTCCACGTTCTGCACCGACGCGCCGGTCTCGGCGGCGGTGCCGGTGAGCTTGCCGCCGGTCGCCCCGGACAACTGCCCGGCCAGGGCGTTGCCGACCGAGTAGTAGACGCCCGTCGAGTTGCCGGTGGCGATGCCCACGCGGGTCTCCCGGGTCACCTCGCAGGTGACCGCACTGGCCGTGTCGTCCGTGGCCGCGCCGCCCTGCTGGCCTCCGCAGCCGGTGACGCCCGCCAGGACGAGGGCGAGCGCGCCCACGCCCGCCGCGAGCCGTACGTCGGTTCGTCTCACAGTCTCTCCTCTGTTGGTGTTCGCGGTCGGCCCGCTGTTGGTGTGCGCGGTCGGCTCGTGGATCCGCGTCGGACGAGCACTCCCGCTGCCGCGATGGCGGCCAGCGCCACGCCCACCGCGACCGGCACGGGTTCGAGCCAGAGCAGGGTGACTCCGGCGACGGCGCCGAGCACCCGTTCCGGTACGCCGGCGGGACCCACCCCGGGCAGCCAGCCACCGGCGGCGACAGCCAGCACGGACACGCTGAGCGCCGTCACCACGGCCGCGACGGCGATCCGCGGTACGCCGCCGATGCCGAGCAGGCCCAGCCCGGTCGGGGTGATGACGAAAGCGATCGGGGTGAGGTACGCCGGCAGCGCGTACCGCAGGGTCTGCCACATGGTCGGCACCAGCCGGCCCCCGGTGACAGCGGCCGCGGCCACGGCGGCGAGCGCGGTCGGCGGGGACACCTCGGACAGCACGGCGAAGTAGAAGACGAACATCGCCGCGGCGGGCGCGGTCACGCCCAGGTCGAGCAGGGCCGGGCCGACGATCACCCACCCGATCACGAACGAGGCGGTGACCGGCACGGCCAGGCCCAGCAGGCTGAGCGCGACGGCCGCGAGCAGCGCCGTGAGCACCAGGACCAGCGTCGGGTCGGCGGTGACCGCCTTCGCCCCGCCGATCAGCAGCGCCGCCGTCTGCGGCCCGAGCCCGGTCTTCGTGGTGGTCGCCGTGATGATGCCGGCGGCGGCACACACGGCGGTGACGGCGAGCACCCCGCGTACGCCGCTGACCAGGGCGGTCACCAGCCGGGTCGGGGTGAGCCGGTGGGCGCGGTCCAGCCACGACAGCACGGCGGTGAGGACGATGGCGAACACCACGGCCCTCGTCGCGGAGACGCCGACCGCGAGGAACACGATGATCGCGATCAGCGAGGCGAAGTGGTAGCCGAAGCGGCCCAGCAGCCGCCACGGTGAGCCGACATGGAGCACGACCGGACGTACGCCGGAGCGGCGGGTGTCGATCTCCACGGAGAGCAGGATGCCCAGGTAGTAGAGCACCGTCGGCACCGTCGCCCAACCCAGCACCTGAAGGTACGAAACGCCCAGGTACTCGGCGATGATGAACGCCGCCGCCCCGAGGGTGGGCGGGGACAGGATCGCGCCCACCCCGGCCGCCGCCAGCATGCCGCCGGCCCGCTCCGGTGGATAGCCGGCGCGACGCAGCAGCGGCCAGGTGACCGCGCCGATGCTCACCGTCGTCGCCGCACCCGAGCCGGAGACGGTGCCGAGCAGAAAGCCCGAGGCCACCGCCGTCCGACCGGCGGCGGTCCGGGAGCGGCGGAACGCGGCGGTCGACAGGTCGACGAAGAACCGCCCGGCCCCGGACAGCTCCAACACCGCGCCGTAGATGGTGAACAACACGATGTACGAGGCGGCCACGTCCAACGGGGTGCCGTAGAAACCGCTGTCGGAGTTGTAGAACGCGTCGATGAGTTGACGGAAGTCGAGCCCGGCGTGCGCGACCGGCCACGACTGCGGCAGCAACCCGCCGTAGTAGCCGTACCCGAGGAACAGCAGGCCGACCGCCGGCAGGATCCAACCGGTCGTACGCCGGCACGCCTCCAGCAGCAGGAGCAGCAGCACGGTGCCGAGCACCAGGTCCGTCGGCGCGAGCAGGCCCTGCCGGTCGAGGAACGCGTTGTAGCCGCCGCCACCCGTACCGATCGTGATCGGCAGGACGGGATAGAGGCAGGCCGCCACGGTCAGCGCGGCCAGCAGCCAGTCGACGAGGGTGGGCCGGGTGCTGTCGGTGTGGTCGGGGCGTGCCGTGCTGTCTGCGGGCCGGGTGCTGGCGGTGGCTTGTCGCCGCCGGCGCGGGCGGATCCAGCGCGGCAGGTCGGCCGGGTAGGCGAGGAAGACCAGCGGGAGCACACCGGCCAAGAAGATGATCAGGTAGTACTTGCTGCCCTGTGCGAGCGGGCGGAACACCTGCCAGAGAGCGAGCGTGCCGACCGCCAGCGCGACCGTGCCGAGCAGGAGGGCCGCCGGACCGGCCAACACCCGGCCGGGCCTCTCGTCCTCGAACTGGGCCGCCACGTCCCTTGTGGCCCGCTCGGCGGCGCCGCCCGGCCCGGTCGGTTGTGCGGTCTCGGTTGGCTCTGCGGTGCGGGTCGGCTCTGCGGTCTGGGTCAGTTTCGCGGTCCGGGTCGGTTTCGCGGTCTCGGGCGGTTTCGCGGTGTCGGTCGGTTCTGGGGTCTCGGCGGTCGGCTCTGCCGTGTCGGCTGGTTCCGCGGCCTCGGCCGCTGGGCGCGGTCGAGGCGGCCTGTCGGCCGCAGTCGTGACGGGCTCGTCGGCAGGGCGCGTGTCGGGCCGGTCGGCGGGGCGCGTGTCGGGCCGGTCGGCGGGGCTCGTGTCGGGCCGGTCGGCGGGCGAGTTGGCTGGTCGGGCGGGTGACGGCGGACCATCGGGCGAGCTGGCGGGCGACACAGGGGGACGATACCTGTCGATCGGCCGATGGCGTGGGGCATTGATCGGCGTTTCGCTTCCGGCGGGTCAGGGCGCGCGGGTATTTGCCTGCAGGGATGTCGGACCCGGCGGTTAGGGTCGGGCGGTGACTACCGGGCGACCACTGATTCAGGCTCGTGGGCTGGTGAAGCGGTTCGGTGACTTCACCGCCGTGGACGGCATCGACGTCGAGGTGCAGTCGGGTGAGGCGTTCGGCTTTCTGGGACCGAACGGCGCGGGCAAGTCCTCCACCATGCGCATGGTCGGTTGCACCTCGCCGCCGAGCGCCGGTGAGCTGCGCATCCTCGGCCTGGATCCGGTGGCCGACGGGCCGGCGATCCGCGCCCGCCTCGGGGTGTGCCCGCAGCTCGACAATCTCGATCCGGAGCTGACCGTCCGGGAGAACCTGACCGTCTACGCCCGCTACTTCGGCATCTCGCGCCGGGCGGCACGGGCGCGGGCCGCCGAGTTGCTCGACTTCGTCCAGCTCACCGAGCGGGCCGACAGCAAGGTCGATCCGCTCTCCGGCGGGATGAAACGACGCCTGACCATCGCCCGTGCTCTGGTCAACGACCCGGACATCGTGCTGCTCGACGAGCCGACCACCGGGCTCGACCCGCAGGCGCGGCACCTGGTGTGGGAGCGCCTGTTCCGGCTGAAGCAGCAGGGCGTCACGCTGGTGCTCACCACTCACTACATGGACGAGGCCGAGCAGCTCTGCGACCGGCTGGTGGTGATGGACGGCGGTCGGATCGTCGCCGAGGGTTCGCCCCGGGCGCTGATCGAGCGATACTCCACCCGCGAGGTGGTCGAGCTGCGCTTCGCGGCCGAGTCGCAGGCGCCGTTCGCCGACAAGCTGGCCGGGGTGGGGGAGCGGGTCGAGGTGCTGCCCGACCGCGTTCTGCTCTATGTGCCCGACGGCGACGCGGCGGTCGCCGAGGTGACCGCGTCGGGTTTGCAGCCGGCGAATGTGCTGGTGCGCCGCAGCAGCCTGGAGGACGTCTTCCTGCACCTGACCGGCCGCACCCTCGTCGACTGACCCTGGTGCCGGTTGCCGCCGCCGGCCGATCGGTGGCGGTGCGGGGTGGGCCCGGGGGCGATCGGTGGCTGCTCAGCAACAAACCTGCCGGCGTGTCGTGCTGCTGAGCAGCCAACGACCATCGGGCTCTGGCCCAGGTGCGTGACTCGAAGGACCCGGACGGCCCGGTGCTCGTCTTCGAGCCCGACAGGTGGCGCGCCTTCATCGCGTCCGCCGCTGCCCGTCGAGCATGATCCATCACGCGAGCGGCCCCCGCTGGGGGTGATCCCCTCGATTTCCCGGATGTCGGGGCTTTCCGTGGCCGCCGACACCGCGACTTCCAGGAAGTCGAGTCGATCACGCAATCGCGGCGACGGGCACGGCGTAAACGGCTCGCGGTCTGTCGTACCCCTTGGGTAGACAGGTCGTGGTCGACGCGGGTGGAGGTGGCGCGGTGAGCGTGGCGGAACGGACGCGGGCGAGACCGGGACCGCCGTGGGCGCCGGCGTCCGCGGTGTTCGGCTACTACCTGGTCGGGCTGCGGCGCACCTGGCGGGCCGGGGTGTTCTCGTCGTTCCTGCTGCCGCTGCTGACCGTGCTCGGGTTCGGCGTGGGCGTCGGGGGCTACATCGACCAGGGTGTCGGCGGGGTGCCCTACCTGGAGTGGCTGGTTCCCGGGCTGATCGCCTCGACCGCGCTCCAGGTGACCGTGGGTGACTCGACGTGGCCGGTGTTCAGCAACTTCCAGTGGGTCAAGAGCTACCAGGCGCAGAGCGCGTCGCCGCTGCGCGTGGGCGACATCCTGGCCGGGCACCTGGCCTTCGTGCTGTTCCGGGTGGTCACCACGATCGCGGTGTTCCTGCTGGTCACCGGGTTGTTCGGGGCGCTGCGGTCGCCGTGGGCGGTGGTCACCCTGCCGGTGGTGGCGTTGCTCGGTCTGGCCGTGGCCGCGCCCACCTTCGCGTACGCCGCGGCGGTGTCCAGCGACAACTGGTTGGCCATGCTGTTCCGGTTCGCGGTCATCCCGATGAGCCTGTTCGCCGGGGTGTTCTTCCCGGTCGAGTCGCTGCCCGAGGCGCTGCGCTGGCTGGCGTACGCCACGCCGCTGTGGCACGCCGTCGATCTGTGCCGGGCCGCCACGCTCGGTGTCGCTCCACAGTGGTCGATCGTCGGGCACCTGCTCTACCTGGCCGCCTGGGCGGTCGCCGGGTGGCTGCTCGCGCTGCGCGCCTTCCGCCGCAAGCTCGTCGTCTAGGGGGAACCCGTGGTCACGCTGGTCCTGCCCCGGCTGGTCGACGTCTCCGGCGCGTCCCGCCGGTCGGCGTCGGTGATCGGGCGCAACGTCACGGCCCTGAAGGCGGTCTACTGGCTGCTGTTGCTCTCCGGCTTCGTGGAGCCGCTGCTCTACCTGTTCTCCATCGGCCTGGGGGTGGGGACGCTGGTCGGGGACCTGCCGTTGCCCGACGGACGGCTGGTGTCGTACGCCGAGTTCGTGGCCCCGGCGATGCTGGCCTCCTCCGCGATGACCGGGGCGATCTCGGAGACCACATTCAATCTCTTCGGCAAGATGAAGTACATGAAGCTGTACGACGGGATGATCGCCACCCCGATCCGCCCGTTCGAGATCGCCCTCGGTGAGCTGGGCTGGGCGATGCTGCGCGGCAGTGCGTACTCGGCGGCGTTCCTCGGGGTCATGGTCGCGCTCGACCTGACCACCGTGACCCGGGCCGTCACCGCGCTGCCGGCGGCGGTGCTGGTCGGGTTCGCGTTCGGTGGGCTCGGCATGGCGGTCGCCACCGTCATGCGCAGTTGGCAGGATTTCGACCTGGTGGGGTCGGTCCAGTTCACCCTGTTCTTCTTCTCGGGCACGTTCGTGCCGGCGCAGGCCTACCCGACCCTGCTGCGCTGGCTGGTCGAGGTCACTCCGCTGTACCGGGCGGTGCACCTGCTCCGCGGGCTCACGGTGGGCACCGGCGGCTGGCTCTGGCTGCTCGACGTGCTCTACCTGCTGGCGATGATGGCGGTCGGTCTGCTGGTGGCCTCGCGCCGGATGGGCAGGATGCTCTACAAGTAGGGGGTTATCCAAGGCCGTCGACGGGGCATGTCCGCAGGTGAAACCGCCGACGACGAGGAGGGGCGATGGCCTCGGACGAGTCTTCCGCCCAGCGCGAGCGCCAGCACAGCGCCCGTGACGACACCGCCCACGACAGCCCCGCCCACGACAGCCCCGCCGACGACAGCACCCCGGGCGGCCGCACGGCGCGCGATCGCAAGCACGGCCGGAGCGAGCATGACCCCCGCACGCGCGCCCGCACCGAGCGGGACCGGGCCAGCGCGCCGGTCGGGCCGGTCGGGCCGGACGCGGGCCCGGACAGCCCCACCGACCTGCCCGGCAGCGGCTGGAAGGCGGCGCTGCGTCGTACGGTCCGCGAATTCCAGGACGACAGCCTGACCGACTGGGCGGCGGCGCTGACCTACTACGGGGTGCTGTCGATCTTCCCGGGGCTGCTGGTGCTGATCTCCATCCTCGGCCTGCTGGGCACCAGCGCCACCGAGGGTGTCAAGGACACGGTCAACCAGGCGGTGCCGAACGACAGCATCCAGAAGATCATCGAGGAGGCCATCAAGCAGGCGCAGGGCAACGGTGGGCTGGCCAGCGTCGCGGCGATCATCGGTCTGCTGGCGGCCTTCTGGTCGGCGTCGGGCTACATCGCCGCGTTCATGCGCGCCTCGAACACCATCTACGACGTGCCGGAGGGCCGGCCGATCTGGAAGACCCTGCCGATCCGGGTCGGCGTGACGGCGGTGATCGGCGTACTCCTGCTGGTCAGTGCGGTGATCGTGGTCTTCACGGGCCGCCTCGCGGAGGTGGTCGGTGACGCCATCGGCGTGGGCTCCGAGGCGGTCGCGGTGTGGAACGTGGCCAAGTGGCCGGTGCTGCTGCTCCTGGTCAGCCTGATGTTCGCCATCCTCTACTGGGCCTCGCCGAACGCCCGCCACGGCGGGTTCCGCTGGATCAGCCCGGGTGGCGTGCTGGCCGTGGTGATCTGGCTGGTGATCTCGGGTCTGTTCGCCTTCTACGTGGGCAACTTCGGCTCGTACAACAAGACGTACGGGGCGTTGGCCGGTGTGATCATCTTCCTGGTCTGGCTGTGGCTGAGCAACATCGCGATCCTGCTGGGCGCCGAGTTCGACGCGGAGTTGGAGCGCGGTCGGGCGATCTCGGCCGGGCATCCCGTCGACGAAGAGCCGTACGTCGAGCTGCGCGACGACCGCAAGCTCCGCAAGAAGGACCGCACCGCCTGATCGGCACCACATCGCCGACCTGGCGGCATCCCCCGCACCGGATGGCACCACATCGCCGACCTGGAGTGGATCGAGCGCGCACCGACACGAACCCGCCCCGCCAGCACAGACCCGCTGGCGGGGCGGGTTCGTGTCGGTCGATGAAACTGCACGCGAGCGCCTGCGGGCACGCCGTTATCCTTTTCTTGATCCACTTTTAGCTTTTGTTCCTTCGGACAAAAGTTGGGAACGGAACGGCTGAAGCTCTGGACACGCGGCGCGGAGCGCTCCTACTGTGTCGGACACAACACATCGACATTGCGTCGATGTGAACGAGTCCGATGAAGAGGTGAACCGCGCGTGCGGACCGTCGACCCCCTGCACGTCCGGCTGTTGCGGTTACTCCGCGACGAGGGGGCCGTGTCCCGGGCCGAGCTGGGCGACCGGCTCCAGATGCCGCGCCCGCGACTGCTGGCCGAGCTGGACCGGCTGGTCGCGCTCGGGTACGTCGCCGAGGCCGGTTTCGCCGCCTCCCGGGGCGGGCGTCGCTCGACGCTCGTCGAGCTGAACCCGAAGCTGCGCTTCGCCGCCGTCGACCTGGGCGCCAGCTCGATGGACGTCGAGGTGGTCAACGGTCGCCTCGAACCGGTGGCCCACTACGCCGAGCCGGCCGACATCCGCAGCGGCCCGAAGGTCACCCTGCAACGGGTCAACGAGCTGCTGCACAAGGCCCGGGTCGACGGGGCGTACGAGCGGCTGGACGCGGTGGGCATCGGCGTACCCGGGCCGGTCAGCTTCCGCGACGGCGTGCCGGTGTCGCCGCCGATCATGCCGGGCTGGGACCGGTTCCCCGTCCGCGAGCTGCTCAGCCGGGAGCACGCCTGCCCGGCGGTGGTCGACAACGACGTCAACATCATGGCCATCGGGGAACGTCACGGCGGAGTCGCCCACTCGGTGGACGACTTCCTCTTCGTGAAGATCGGCACCGGTGTCGGCTGCGGCATCTACCTCTCCGGCGAGGTCTACCGGGGCACCGACGGCTGCGCCGGGGACATCGGCCACATCCAGGTCGACGCGCACGGTCCGATGTGCTCCTGCGGCAACGCGGGCTGCCTGGAGGCCCTGTTCAGCGGCGCGGCGCTGGCCAAGGACGCGTTCGTCGCGGCCCGCAGCGGAGCGTCGCCGGCCCTGGCCGAGCGGTTGAGCACGCGGGGCACGGTGACCGCGCTGGACGTCGCCGAGGGCGCCGTCGAGGGCGACGTGACCTGCATCCAGTTGATCCGCGACGGCGGACGCCGGGTCGGCGGCGTGCTCGCCGGCCTGGTCAGCTTCACCAACCCGTCGATGATCGTGATCGGCGGCGGGTTGGCCCAGCTCGGGCACATCCTGCTCGCCGAGATCCGCAGTGTGGTCTACCGCCGGTCACTGCCCCTGGCTACCGGCAACCTGCCCGTCGTGCTGTCCGAGTTGGGTGGCCGGGCCGGTGTCGCCGGCGCGGCCGTGCTCGCCAGCGACGTCGCCTTCGGGGAAGCATCATGAGCGAGGAGGAGACCGTGGCCCTGTCCGACGAGACCGCCACCACCGGGTCGGCCGACGCCGACGCCGCCGCGCCGCTGGTCGAAGCTCCGCCCGACACCGTCGCGGGCGAGGTGGTCCTGCGCCTCACCGACGTGGTCAAGACCTTCCCCGGCGTACGCGCCCTGGACGGGGTCCAGCTCGAGGTACGCGCCGGAGAGGTGCACTGCCTGCTGGGGCAGAACGGCGCTGGCAAGTCCACGCTCATCAAGGTGCTGGCCGGCGTGCACCAGCCGGATTCCGGGCTGGTGGAGTGGCGCGGCGAACCGGTCACCTTCGCCAACCCGCAGGCCGCCATGAAGTCCGGCATCGCCACCATCTACCAGGAACTCGACCTCGTCGAAGACCTCTCGGTCGCGGAGAACGCGTTCCTCGGGCACGAGTACCGCAGTTTCGGCTTCGTCCGGCGCGGCCGGATGGCCCGGCACACCCGGCAGATCCTCAGCCGGCTCGGGCACGGCGAGATCCCGCCCGGTCGGATGGTCCGCTCCCTGCCGGCGGCCGGCAAGCAGATCGTCAGCATGGCGCGGGCGCTGTCGCACGAGGCGCGACTGATCATCATGGACGAGCCGAGCGCGGTGCTGGCCCACGACGAGGTCGGCAACCTGTTCCGGATCATCCGCGAGCTGACCGCGCAGGGCATCGCCGTCATCTATATCTCCCACCGCATGGAGGAGATCCGCGAGATCGGCGACCGGGTCACCGTACTCAAGGACGGCCGGACCACGGCGGCGAACCTGCCGGCGCGCGACACCCCGACCCGCGACCTGGTCAGCCGGATGACCGGCCGGACCATCGAGTACGTCTTCCCGGACCGGCCGACCGACGACACCGCCGGCAACGAGCTGCTCCAGGTCGAGGGGTTGACCCGCACCGGCGAGTTCGCCGACGTGTCGCTGAACGTGCGGGCCGGAGAGATCGTCGGCATCGCCGGTCTGGTTGGCTCCGGCCGCTCCGAGCTGCTGGAGACGATCTACGGCGCCCGGCTGGCGGAGGCCGGCACGGTGCGGATGGACGGCAAGGCGCTGCGCCCCGGCGTCGGGGCGGCGGTACGGGCCGGCATGGGCATGGCCCCGGAGGAGCGCAAGAGTCAGGCGCTGCTGTTGGGCGAGCCGATCTACCGCAACGTCACGCTGGCCACCTTCGGCCGGTACGCGCGGCTCGGCTTCACCAACGCGGCGGCGGAACGCGCCGAGGCGGACCGGATCGCCGAGACCCTGGAGCTGCGTCCCCGGGACGTCGACCGGCCGGTACGCACCCTGTCCGGCGGCAACCAGCAGAAGGTCGTGGTCGGCCGGTGGTTGCTCGGCGGCACCAAGCTGCTGCTGCTCGACGAGCCCACCCGGGGTGTGGACGTGGGCGCTCGGGCCGAGCTGTACCAGGTCATCCGCTCACTGGCCGCGCAGGGCGTCGGCGTGCTGCTGGTCTCCAGCGAGGTACCCGAGGTGCTGGGCCTGGCCGACCGGGTGCTGGTGATGCGCGAAGGCCGGGTCGTCCGCGAGGCCGCGGCCGGCGAACTTGACGAGAACACTGTGCTTGACCTCGTGATGGCGGGGTCCTTGATGGAAGGCGCACCGGCATGAGCGACGCGACTCCCACACCCACCGCGACACCGGAGCGCCCGCAGCTTCCGGCCCAGTCGCCGCCGGTGGACCCGGCGGAGACGGCGGTGGCCAGCGAAAAGACGGCCTCCACCGGCAAGCTCTCCTGGTGGCGGGGCGACGGCGGCGACGGTGCGAAGCGCAACCTCGGCCTGATCGGCGTGCTGGCCGCGCTCGTCGTGGTCGGCGCGATCACCAAGCCGGACCTGTACGGCGACCCGACCTGGGTCTGGAACAACGTCCTGGCGATCCTCCAACTCGCCTCGGTCGTCGGCGTGGTCACGGTCGGCATGACCTTCGTGATCATCGGCGGTGGCATCGACCTGTCGGTGGGAGCGATCGTCGCGCTGGCCGGGGTCTGGTGCACCACGGTGGCCACCCAGAGCTATGGCGCCGGCGGCATGATCTTCACCGCCCTCGTGGTGGGCATCTGCGTCGGCCTGGTCAACGGCGTTCTCATCTCGTACGGCAAATTGGTGCCCTTCATCGCGACCCTGGCGATGCTGGTGGCCGCGCGCGGCCTGGCGGCCTCGATCTCCAACAAGCAGACGCAGGTGTCGAGCAGCACGTTCATCAACGACATCGCCGCCCGCAAGATCATCGGTGTCCCGATCCTGGTCTACATCCTCGGCGCGGTCGTGCTGGCCGGATGGGTCCTGCTCAACCGGACGACCTTCGGCCGGCGGACCATCGCCGTCGGCGGTAACCCGGAGGCGGCCCGACTGGCCGGCATCAACGTCCGCCGGCACACGATGCTGCTCTACGCGCTCTCCGGTCTGTGCTGCGGCATCGCGGCCATCATGCTCACCTCGCAGGCCACCTCGGCGCAGGCGGCGATGGCCAACCTGTACGAGTTGGACGCGATCGCCGCCGCGATCATCGGCGGGACGCTGCTCAGCGGTGGTCGGGGCACGATCGTCGGCTCGCTGCTCGGCGTCATCATCTTCGCCACGATCACGAACCTCTTCGCCATCAACGGCCTCTCCATCGAGGCGCAGAACATGGTCAAGGGCGGCATTATCGTCGCCGCCGTCCTGATCCAGCAGTTCAAGTTCAAGTCAGTCACCCGGCTCCTCGCGCGGAACAGGGTCACCACCACAACCTGACGCACCGCACCGTTGTCCTGGCGACGTCGAGATCTTCGACGGTGGCCGGACCTCGCACACCCTCACCCAGATGAAAACCCGCTCCCAGGAGGTCGTTCATGACCCAGAACAGTCGCGACCTGTCGCGCCGCCGGTTGCTCTTCGGTGGTGCCGCGGTTGGCGCCGCCACCCTGCTGACCGCCTGCACCAGTAACGAGACCCCGGCCGCCAGCACGCAGACCAAGGCCGCCGGCAACGCCGAGGGCAACAACGCTCCGGGCAAGAAGGTCGTCATCGGCTTCTCGGCCCCGGCCGCCGACCACGGCTGGATGGGCGCGATCCACGCCAACGCCAAGGCGCAGGCCGCGGCGTACTCGGACGTGGAGTTCAAGGAGGTCGACGGCGGGTCGAACTCGGAGGCCCAGCGCTCCACGCTCGGCACCCTGATCGCCCAGAAGCCGGACATCATCGTCGTGCTGCCGCACGACGGCAAGGAGGTCAACGCCGTTGCCCTCCAGGCCATGCAGGCCGGCATCCCGATCGTCAACCTCGACCGGGCGTTCCCCGACGCGCTGGCCTCGCGGCTGGTGATCAAGGGTGACAACTACGGCATGGGCGTCTCCGCCGGCCACTTCATCGGCAAGATGCTCAAGGACAAGGGCGTCGCCAACCCGGTCATCGGTGAGATCGCCGGCCTGGAGATCCCGCTGACGGTCGAGCGCAGCGAGGGCTTCAAGGCCGCCCTGGCGACCTACGGGTTCAAGGTGAGCAACCGGCGTTCGGCCGAGTTCACCTCGGACAGCGGCCAGCGCGAGGCGGCCCAGCTCCTCCAGGCGCTGCCGAAGATCGACGCGATCTGGAACCACGACGACGACCAGGGCATCGGTGTGCTCGCGGCCGTCAAGCAGGCCAACCGGTCGGAGTTCTTCATGGTCGGCGGCGCGGGCTCCAAGCTCGCGATCGACGCGATCAAGGCCGACAACTCGGTGCTCAAGGCGACGGTCACCTACAACCCGTCGATGGCGTCCTCGGCGATCTCGCTCGCGCGGCTCATCGCGCAGGGCCGGGGCCTGGGCGACCTGACGGAGCTGCAGGTGCCCAAGGAAGTGACCCTCGCCTCCGAGACGATCACCAAGGAGAACGCGAGCAGCTACGACAAGCTCGGGTTCTGACATACCGGGGGGAGACCCACCTTGTCCACGACAGACAGAGAACTGCGGATCGGCATGGTCGGTTACGCGTTCATGGGCGCCGCGCACTCACAGGCGTGGCGCACCGTGAACCGCGTGTACGACCTGCCGGCGCGGGCCCGGATGGCGCTGGTCTGCGGCCGGGACACCACAGCGGTGTCCGAGGCCGCCGACCGGCTCGGCTGGGACGCGTACACGACCGACTGGCGTGACCTCGTCAACCGGGACGACATCGACGTTGTCGATGTCTGCACCCCGGGCGACAGTCACGCCGAGATCGCCCTCGCCGCGTTGGCCGCCGGCAAGCACGTGCTGTGCGAGAAGCCGCTGGCCAACACGGTGGCCGAGGCACGGGCGATGACCGCCGCGGCGGACACCGCACGCGCCGCCGGGGTGCGGTCGATGTGCGGGTTCAACTACCGCCGGGTCCCCGCGGTCACGATGATGCGCCAGATGGTCGCCGAGGGACGACTCGGGGTGATCCGTCACGTCCGAGCGTCGTACCTGCAGGACTGGATCGTGGATCCGCAGTTCCCGCTGGTCTGGCGGTTGCAGAAGGACAGGGCGGGCTCCGGCGCGCTCGGTGACATCGGTGCGCACATCATCGACCTGACGCAGTTCGTCGTCGGCCAGCAGATCACCGGCGTCAGCGCGATCACCGAGACGTTCGTCAAGGAGCGGCCGTTGCCGGCCGAGTCGAGCGGGCTGGCGGCCACCGTCGACGGCGAGTCGGTCGACGGCAGCGGTCCGGCCACCGGTCCGGTCACCGTCGACGACGCCGCGGTCTTCGTGGCCCGGCTCGACGGCGGCGCCCTGGCCACGTACGAGGCGAGCCGGTTCGCCACGGGCCGCAAGAACGCCCTGCGTGTCGAGATCAACGGCTCGCTGGGCAGCGTGGTCTTCGACCTGGAGCGGCTCAACGAGTTGGAGTTCTACGACGCCACCCGGCCGACGCTGGAGCAGGGCTTCAGCCGGATCCTGGTGACCGAGGGCGACCACCCGTACATGTCGGCGTGGTGGCCTCCGGGTCACATCATCGGCTACGAGCACTCCTTCACCCACCAGATGCGCGATCTCATCGAGGCGATCGCCACCGGCACCGACCCGGCGCCCTCGTTCGCCGACGCGTTGCAGGTCCAGCTCGTGCTGGACGCGGTGACCCGTTCGGCGGAGACCGGTTCCTCGTGGACCGACGTGGAACCGGCGCTGACCGTGGTCGCCGTCTGACCCCTGACCATCCGCGACGGCGG
This sequence comes from Micromonospora sp. NPDC049662, assembly GCF_040675055.1. Classification (NCBI taxonomy): domain Bacteria; kingdom Bacillati; phylum Actinomycetota; class Actinomycetes; order Micromonosporales; family Micromonosporaceae; genus Micromonospora; species Micromonospora sp. NPDC049662. The sequence continues at coordinate 38,815 of NZ_JBFAOC010000029.1, read as the reverse complement.
TGCTCGCGCCGCCGTCGCCCGACCGGCTTTCCGGAGCCGACCGGCGAGGGACCGGCCGCGGTTTGCGCCCCGCGGCCGGGACGAGGTCGGCTCCGGAGAGTGTGCAGCCGGGCCCTAACGGCCCGGTGGCGCACGGATAGGACGGTCGTCCGGTGCGACCGGACCGGGATTCCCCGGCCGCACCGGAGGACCGCCACCACCACCCCCGGCGATCCGGAGGACCCGATGACATCGCCCGCCGCTGCCCCCACCCGTACCACTTCCGCCTGCCACCGCACGGCGGACCGCACCCCGGTCGAGGATCCGGTGGGCGCGGCAACCTGAGACGTCCGGTCGGGGCATGCCAACGCCCCGGCCGGCGGATGCGGGGGAGGCAGGGTCGAGACGCCGACCGACCCTGCCTGCCAGCCCCGTCTGCCCGTACCCGTGCCGAGATCCGGTCCGTCGTCGTCGCCGCCGACGCCGACGCCGGGCCGGCGTCGTACCGGTACGGGTCGGGCGGGCGGGGCCCATCCATCCGGCCCGAAACTTTTCCGAAACCGGGCCGTATCTTTCCGAAACATATTCTGATATTCCTATATTTAGCGGTACCGACGGTTCCTCGGAAATGGGGAAGGAGCACCATGCGAACAGGTGTCTGGCTGGTAGGGGCGCGCGGTTCCGTCGCGACCACCAGCATCGTCGGGGGGCTCGCGCTGCGAGCCGGCCTGGCCGGGCCCACCGGCTGTGTGACCGAGCTGCCCGACCTGCGCGGTCCCGCCCTGCCGTCCTTCGCGGACCTGGTCTTCGGCGGGCACGACGTGGCCACCACCCCGCTGTGCAAGCGCGCCGAAGCGCTCGCCGACGCCGGTGTCATTCCCGGGCGGCTGGTCGCCGCGCTCCGCGACGAGTTGGGCGTGGTCGAGCAGGAGTTGCGCCCCGCGCCGGTCGGCGACACCCAGGCCGACCGGGCCGCGGCCGTGGTCCGCGACCTGACCAGCTTCCGGGAGCGCCACGAGCTGGACCGGGTGGTCGTGGTCAACGTCTCCGCCACCGAGGCCGTGCCCCGACCGCACCCCGGGCACGCCGACCCGGCCGCGTTGCGCGCCGCCCTCGACGGTCCCGACGAGGTGCTCCCGCCCAGCTCGCTGTACGCGTACGCGGCGCTGCTGGCCGGCTGCCCCTACGTCGACTTCACGCCGTCCACCGGCCTGCGGCTGCCGGCGCTGGCCGCGCTGGCGCAGGAGCGCCGGCTGCCGTACGCCGGGCACGACGGCAAGACCGGCGAGACCCTGGTCAAGTCGGTGCTCGCGCCGATGTTCGCGATGCGCAACCTCGCCGTCCGCTCCTGGTCGGGGATGAACCTGCTCGGCGGCGGCGACGGCGCCACCCTCGCCGACCCGGCCGCCAACGCGGCCAAGGTGCAGAGCAAGCAACGCGTGCTCGGCGAGACGCTCGGCTACGTGCCGCAGGGCAACACCCGCATCGAGTACGTCGAGGAGCTGGGCGACTTCAAGACCGCCTGGGATCTGATCACGTTCGCCGGCTTCCTCGGCACCGGCATGCGGATGGAGTTCACCTGGCACGGCTGCGACTCGGCGCTGGCCGCGCCGCTGGTGCTCGACCTGGCCCGCCTCACCGCCGCCGCGCACGCCGCCGGGCACGTCGGGCCGCTGGCCGACCTCGGCTTCTTCTTCAAGGACCCGCTCGGCACGCCGACCCACTCGCTGGCCGAGCAGTGGGCCCGGCTGACCGGCTTCGCCCAGCGACTGCACGCCGGCCCGGACGGTGGCCATGACCACGCTGGCTGACCTGGCCGAGCTGGTCCGCGCGCCGGCCGCGCTCTCGGTCCCCGGGGACGTCGTGGCCGGCGCGGCGGCGGCCGGTGCGCTGAGCCCACGTACTCCCGCCCTGGCGGGCGCGTCGGTGCTGCTCTACTGGGCCGGCATGGCCGCCAACGACTGGTCCGACCGGCGGCTCGACGCCGTCGAACGCCCCGAGCGGCCGATCCCCAGCGGCCGGGTCACCCCGAACGCCGCGCTGGGTCTCGCCGCCGGCCTCACCGCCGCCGGCGTGGGCCTGGCCGCCGCCGTGGGCGGTCGCCGCGCCGCCGCGCTCGCGGTGCCGCTGGCCGCCAGCATCTGGGGGTACGACCTGCTGGCCAAGAACACCGCCGCCGGCCCCGCCGTGATGGCCGCCTGCCGAGGGCTGGACGTGCTGCTGGGCGCATCCGGCGGCCGGCTGGCGCGGGCGCTGCCCTCGGCGGCCACCGTGGCGGCACACACCTGGACGGTCACCGCGCTGTCCCGTCGCGAGGTCAGCGGCGCGGACGCCGCCCTGCCGATGCGTACCCTGGCCGGCACCGCCGTGGTCGCCGCGAGCGCCGCCGTGGCCGTACCCCGGCGCGCTGGGATCGCCGCCGCGCTGCCCGCCGTGCTGGCCGGGTGGTACGCCGCCCGCTACGGCGCGGCCCAGGTGCAGGTGGTCCGGGATCCGTCGGCCGGGAAGGTCCGCGCGGCGGTGGGCGCCGGGATCACCGGCCTGCCCGCCCTCCAGGGAGCGCTCGCCGCCCGTGGCGGCGCGGGCCTGCTCGGGCTGGCCGTCGCGGCGGCCGCGCCACTGGGCCGCCGGCTGGCCCGGAAGGTCTCCCCGACATGACCGTGCCCCAGTCGCGCCGGGCCCGGCGCGACACCGCCCAGCCGGACATCGCGCAGGCCGATGCGGTCCGGGCCGACGCGACGACGGTGCGTCTCGGGTACGGCACGAACGGCTTCGCCAACCACCGGCTCGACGACGCGCTCGCCGTCATCGCCGATCTCGGCTACGAGGGGGTGGCGCTCACCCTGGACCACGATCATCTGGACCCGTTCGCGCCCGGCCTCACCCGCCGGATCGCCGCGGTGGGCCGCCGGCTGTCCGAGCTGGGTCTCGCAGTGGTGATCGAGACCGGGGCCCGCTACCTGTTGGACCCGTGGCACAAGCACGCCCCGACGCTGCTGCACGACGACCCCACCCGGCGGATCGAGTTCCTGCGCCGGGCGGTACGGATCGGCGCCGACCTGGGCGCGGAGGCCGTCTCGTTCTGGGCCGGCGTACGGCCGGAGGCGGTGTCGCCGCAGTGCGCCTGGGACCGGCTCGTGTCCGGCTGCGCCACCGTGGTCGACGCCGCCGACAGCGCGGGCGTGACCCTCGGCTTCGAACCGGAACCGGGGATGCTGGTGCAGGACATCGCCGACTGGCGTCGACTGCACGCGGCGCTCGGCGCCCCGGCCCGCCTCGGCATCACCCTCGACATCGGCCACTGCCGCTGCCTGGAGCCTCAGCCGGTGCCGCAGTGCGTCGCCGAGGTCGCCGAGCACCTGGTCAACGTGCAGATCGACGACATGCGCCGGGGCGTGCACGAGCACCTGGAGTTCGGCGCCGGCGAGATCGACTTCCCGCCGGTGCTGGCCGCCCTGGCCGCTGCCGGCTACCGCGGCCTGGTCGCGGTGGAGCTACCCCGCGACTCGCACGCCGCACCCGCCGTGGCCGCCCGGTCGATCGAGTTCCTACGCGCCGCCGCACCGGCCGGCCGTACGGGAGACGAGGTGCCCACAGGCACACCTGGGGTGCCGGCGTAGCAGCAAGGGGAGGAGACGGAATGACACCGGATTCACTGCGGGCCGCGCTGCGGGGCGTACCCGATCCCGACTGGCTGGACACGGCGCTGCGCCGGGTCGCGGCCGAGCCCACCGCGATCGCCCGGCTGTTTCCGGCCGCCGGCCGGCGCTGCGGTCGGGCCGCGCTGCCGGACGCACCCGGCTGGACCGCCGACGACGCGGCCCGGGTGCTGCTGCTCACCAGCCTGCCCGGCGAGCACGCCGCGTACGCCGAGAGCCTCTACCGGCACGGCGACGCCGCCGAACGGCGGGCCGTGCTGCGGGCTCTGCCGCTGCTGCCGATCGGCGCCGAGGCGGTGCCGCTGCTGCACGACGCGATCCGGACCAACGACACCCGGCTGGTCGCCGCCGCGCTCGGCCCGTACGCCCGGCACCTCGACGCGGCCGCCTGGCGGCAGGCGGTGCTCAAGTGCGTGTTCAGCGGAGTGCCCCTCGTCGCGGTGGCCGACCTGGACGGCCGGGCCGACGGCGAGCTGGCCGCGATGCTCGCCGCGCTCGCCGCCGAACGGCATGCCGCCGGCCGGGACCTGCCCGCCGACGCCACCGACCTGCTCCACCGGCTCACCGCCGCACTGCCCCGGGAGGCGTGACATGCGCATCTTCGACCCGCACATCCACATGACCTCGCGCACCACCGACGACTACGAACGGATGGCCGGCGCCGGCGTCCTCGCGGTGGTCGAGCCGGCGTTCTGGCTGGGCCAGCCGCGCACCAGCGCCGCGTCGTTCGTCGACTACTTCGACTCGCTGATCGGCTGGGAGCCGTTCCGGGCCGGGCAGTTCGGGGTGCGCCACTTCGCCACCATCGCGCTCAACCCGAAGGAGGCCAACGACCCGCGCTGCCGCCCGGTGCTCGACCTGTTGCCCCGCTACCTGGACAAGGACGCGGTCGTGGCGGTCGGCGAGATCGGGTACGACTCGATGACCCCCGAGGAGGACGAGGCGTTCGCCGCGCAACTCGCCCTCGCCGTGGCGTACGACCTGCCGGCGCTGGTGCACACCCCGCACCGGGACAAGGCCCGGGGCTGCGAACGCACCCTCGCCGTGGTCGCCGAGTCCGGCATCGACGCGGGTCGCGTGGTGGTCGACCACCTCAACGAGGTGACCGTCAAGCTCGTCAAGGACAGCGGCTGCTGGCTGGGCTTCTCCATCTACCCGGACACCAAGATGACACCGTCGCGGATGGTCGAGCTGCTGCGCGAGTACGGCACCGAACGGATGCTGGTCAACTCGGCCGCCGACTGGGGACGCTCCGATCCGCTGCTGACCCGGGCCACCGGCGAGGCGATGCGTGCGGCCGGCTTCAGCGACGACGACGTCGACAAGGTGCTGTGGCGCAACCCGGTGGAGTTCTACGGGCAGTCGGGTCGGCTCGACCTCGGCGACGTGGAGGCGCCCGCCGCCGTGGACCCGCAGACCGGCAACTCGATCCTGCGCGGTGGTAGCTGATGCGGCTGCGACATTCCGGCGGCGAGACGGTCCACCTCGGCTACTGCACCAACGTGCACCCCGCCGAGGACCTGGCCGGCATCCTCGCCCAACTGGACACCTACGCCGTGCCGGTGCGTCAGGCGCTCGGCAGCGACCTGCTCGGGCTCGGCCTGTGGCTGGCCGCCCCGGTCGCCGCCGAACTGGCCGCCGACCCGGCGCTGCGCCGCCGGCTCCGCGCCGAACTGGACGCGCGCGGTCTGGAGGTGGTCACCCTCAACGGCTTCCCGTACGCGGCCTTCCAGGCCCCCGTCGTGAAGCAGGACGTGTACCACCCGGACTGGACCACCGAGCAACGACTGACGTACACCCTGGATCTGGCCCGGGTGCTCGCCGACCTGCTGCCCGACGACGCGGCCCGGGGCTCGATCTCCACCCTGCCGTTGGCCTGGCGGCGGCCGTGGAGCACCGACCTGGCCGACGCCGCCCGGCGGCGGCTCGATGCGCTCGCGGCCGGCCTGGCCGACGTGCAGCGGGACACCGGCCGTGAGGTGCGGGTGGCGTTCGAGCCGGAGCCCGGTTGCGTGGTGGAGAGCACCGGGCAGGCCGCCGCGCTGCTGTCCGGCATGGACACCGACCGGATGGGGGTCTGCCTCGACCTCGCGCACCTGGCCTGCGCGTGGGAGGAGCCGGCGGCGGCGCTGGACCGGCTGCGGGCGGCCGGACTGCCCGTGGTGAAGGTGCAGGTCTCCGCCGCCGTCGAGGCGGCCGACCCGGCCGGTGGGGCCGACGCGCTGCGCCGCTGGGTGGAGCCGCGCTTCCTGCACCAGACCCGCAGCGCCGGCTGCGCGGGCGTGGCCGACCCGGCCGACGAGGCGTACGCCGCCGACGATCTCGACGAGGCCCTGGACCGGGAGCTTCCCGGCCCGTGGCGGGTGCACTACCACGTGCCCCTGCACGCCCCGCCCGAGCAACCGCTCGGCTCGACCCTGCCGGTCCTCCGCGCGGCCCTGAGAGCGCTCTTCGAGGGGCCGGTCGCCGGCTGCGACCACCTCGACGTCGAGACGTACACCTGGGGTGTCCTGCCGGCCGCACGGCGGCCCGGCACCGACGCGGAGCTGGCCGCCGGCATCGCCGCCGAGTTGGCCTTCGCCCGCGACGAACTGGTCGGCCTCGGGCTGACCGCAGACCGAACCGTGAGCATGGAGGTGACGCGATGAGCCGGCGACTGGTGGTCCTCGACGTGGTGGGGTTGACCCCGCGACTGCTGAAGCACATGCCCCGACTGCGCGGCGTCGCCGACGGTGGCTTCCGGGCCGAGCTGGGCACGGTGCTGCCGGCGGTGACCTGCTCGGTGCAGTCCACGTTCCTCACCGGCGAGCAGCCCAGCGGGCACGGCATCGTCGGCAACGGGTGGTACTTCCGGGAGCTGGGCGAGGTGCTGCTGTGGCGGCAGCACAACGCGCTGGTCGGTGGGGACAAGCTCTGGCACGCGGCCCGCCGGGCCGAGCCGGGCTACACCGTCGCCAACGTCTGCTGGTGGTACGCCATGGGCGCCGACGTGAACTGGACCGTCACGCCCCGCCCGGTCTACTACGCCGACGGCCGCAAGGAGCCGGACTGCTACACCGACCCGCCGGAGCTGCACGACGCGCTGACCGGGCGGCTCGGCACCTTCCCGCTGTTCACCTACTGGGGGCCGACGGCCGCGCTGCCGTCGTCGAAGTGGATCTGCCAGGCGGCCGAGCAGATCCTGGCCGACGTGTCACCCGATCTGACCCTGGTCTACGTGCCCCACCTGGACTACGACCTGCAACGGTACGGCCCCTCGTCGCCGCAGGCAGCCACGGCGGCGGCCGAGCTGGACGCCGTTCTCGGGCCGCTGCTGGACGCCGCCCGCGCCCGGGACGCCACCGTGGTGGTGCTGTCGGAGTACGGCATCACCGACGTGTCCCGGCCGGTCGACGTCAACCGGCTGCTGCGCAGCGAGGGTTTGCTGCGGGTGCACACCCAGGCCGGCATGGAGTACCTCGACCCCTGGACGTCGAAGGCGTTCGCCGTCGCCGACCACCAGATCGCGCACGTCTACGTCAAGGACCCGGCCGACGTGCCGGCGGTGGCGAAGCTCTGCGCCGGCCTGCCCGGGGTGGCCGAGGTGCTCGACGCCGACGGCAAGGCCGCGCACGGGCTGGACCATCCGCGCGCCGGGGAACTGGTGCTGGTGGCCGAGCCGGACTCCTGGTTCACCTACTACTACTGGCTCGACGACGCCAACGCGCCCGATTTCGCCCGGCTGGTCGAGATCCACCGCAAGCCCGGGTACGACCCCGCCGAGCTGTTCTTCGACCCGGCCAATCCCGGTGCCGCCAAGGCCCGCGCCGGCGTGGCGCTGGCCCGCAAGAAGCTCGGCATGCGCTACCTGATGAGCGCCGTCGGCCTGGACGCCGGCGCGCGGGCGATCCGCGGCTCGCACGGGCGGCTTCCCACCGACCCGGCGGACGCCCCGGTGCTGCTCTGCTCCGACGCGTCCGCGGCCCGGGACCGGATCGCCGCCACCGAGGTCAAGGGCTTGTTACTGGAGCTGGCCGGGTTAAGCGCCGCTGGTGCGCAGGGTCCGGGAGATCGGACGTGACCGTCACCGTCGCGCCCACCGACACCAGCGGTCTGCGGGCGCGCTTCGACGCGGAGCTGGCCGCCTTCCTCGACCGGCAGGGGCCGGACTGGCCCGACGGCGCGCCCCGGGGGGTGTTCACCGCGCTGCAACGGTTCGTGCTGGCCGGGGGGAAGCGGCTGCGGCCACTGTTCTGCTACTGGGGCTGGCGCGGCGCCGGGGCGGCCGACGCCACCCCGATCGTGGTGGCCGCGGCGGCGTTGGAGCTGTTCCACGCGTTCGCGCTGATCCACGACGACATCCTGGACGGCAGCGACCGCCGCCGGGGTGAGCCGTCGGTGCACCGGCTCTTCGCCGACCTGCACGCCCGGTCGTCGTGGCGCGGCGACCCGGAGGCGTACGGGCGCAACACCGCCCTGCTCTGCGGCGACCTCTGCGCGGCCTGGTCGGATCAGATGTTCCATGAGTGTGGGCTCGGGACCGAGCAGGTGCACCGGGGGTACGCGGTGTTCGCGCTGATGCGTACCGAGGTGATCGCGGGGGAGTACCTGGACCTGGTGTCCGGCGTGGGCGACGGCTCGGTCGCCAGCGCGCTCACCGTGATACGGATGAAGGCGGCCCGGTACACGGTCACCCGGCCGTTGCAGATCGGCGCGGCGCTCGCCGGTGGGGGACCGGAGCTGATCGCCGCTCTCGGCGAGTTCGGCGACCCGTTGGGGGACGCGTTCCAGCTCCGCGACGACGTGTTGGGCGTCTTCGGTGATCCGGCGGTCACCGGCAAGTCGATCCTGGACGACCTGCGCGAGGGCAAGCCGACGGTGATGATGGCGCTGGCCCGCAGCTCTGCGGACCGGTCGCAGACCGCGCGGCTGAAGGAGCTGTTCGGCAACCCCACGCTGGACGCCGACGGCGCGGCGGAGCTGCGCGAGATCATCCAGGCCACCGGCGCGCGGGACCGGATCGAGCAGATGATCCGCGTCCGCACCGAGGCCGCGCTGACCGCGTTGCGGAGCGCGGCGGTGAACGAGGAGGCCCGGGCCGCGCTTGTCGCGTTGGCCGCGCAGGCCATCGACCGCCGCGCCTGACCGGCCGACTTTCGATCAAATCGACGAAAGTTCATGCCGGTTCACCGGAAGGTATGGACACATCGACACTTGCGACTTAGTGTCGGGGCCAACACGACAATGTTTCGTCGAGGTGAACCGGCGGCGCGGTAACCCATCGACCCCACCACCCGCTACGGCATCCGGCGCGACGGCGCGCGCCCCGCCCTGGCCTCTCGTCAGGAAGGGACAGCACAGATGTCCATGAAGGACAGACCCAACCAACGGTCCCGACGATGGTTCTCCGCCGGATCGGCCCTGCTCCTCGTGGCCGCGGCCGGCACGGTCACCCTCACGGCCAGCGCGACACCGGCCCAGGCGCACACCATCAACGCCAGCGACTTCCAGCAGGTCGAACTCGCCCGCGGCGTAACCGACATGGGCGAGCCGATGTCGCTGGCCGTCCTGCCGGACCGTTCGGTCCTGCACACCGCCCGCAACGGCACCCTGCGCCGCACCGACGCGAACGGCACCACCTCGGTGATCGGCACCCTGTCGGTCTACAACCACGACGAGGAGGGCCTACAGGGCGTCGGCGTCGACCCGAACTTCGCCAGCAACCGGCAGATCTTCCTCTACTACGCGCCGCCGCTGTCCACCCCCGCCGGCGACGCCCCGGCGACCGGCACCGACTTCTCGGCCTGGCAGGGAGTGAACCGCCTCTCCCGGTTCACCCTCAACAGCGACTTCACCGTCAACCAGGCCAGCAAGGTCGACGTCCTCGACGTACCGGCCGATCGCGGCCTGTGCTGCCACGTCGGTGGTGACATCGACTTCGACGCCGCCGGCAACCTCTACCTGTCCACCGGCGACGACACCAACCCGTTCGAGTCCGCCGGCTACTCGCCGCTGGACGAGCGGACCAACCGCAACCCGGCGTACGACGCGCAGCGCAGCGCCGGCAACACCAACGACCTGCGGGGCAAGATCCTGCGGATCAAGGTGAACACCAACGGGACGTACTCCATCCCGTCGGGCAACCTGTTCGCGCCCGGCACCGCAAAGACGCGGCCGGAGATCTACGCGATGGGGTTCCGCAACCCGTTCCGGATCAGCGTCGACAAGGGAACCGGGGTCGTCTACGTCGGCGACTACGGGCCGGACGCCGGCTCCACCAGCGCCACCCGTGGCCCGTCCGGCCAGGTGGAGTTCAACCGGGTCGCGGCTCCGGGCAACTACGGCTGGCCGTACTGCACCGGCACCAACACCAGCACCGAGACGTACAACGAGTGGGACTTCGCCACCAACGCCAGCGGCGCGAAGTACAACTGCACCGGCGGGCCGACCAACAACTCGTTCCGCAACACCGGCCTGACCACCCTGCCGCCGGCCCAGCCGGCCTGGATCCGGTACGCCGGTGACGCCGGCACCCCGACCGAGTTCGGCGGCGGCTCCGAGTCGCCGATGGGCGGCCCGGTCTACCGGTACAACGCCTCGTCGACCTCCACCACGAAGTTCCCGCAGTCCTTCGACGGGCAGTTCTTCGCCACCGAGTTCGGCCGCGGCTGGATCAAGCCCATCCACGTCAACTCCGACGGCTCCCGGGGCACCATCGACACGTTCCCGTGGGTCGGCAAGCAGGTGATGGACTCGGCCTTCGGCCCGGACGGCTCGTACTACGTGCTCGACTACGGCACCGGCTACTTCAACGGTGACGCCAACTCGGCGCTGTACCGCTTCGACTACGTCGCCGGTGGCAACCGCGCGCCCAGCGCCGCGGCGAGCGCCAACAAGACGTCCGGCGCTGCCCCGCTGGCCGTGACGTTCTCCTCGGCCGGCTCGTCCGACCCCGAGGGCGGGACGCTCACCTACTCGTGGAGCTTCGGCGACGGCACCACCTCCACGGCGGCGAACCCGACGAAGACCTACAGCACCAACGGCACGTACACGGCGACGCTGACCGTACGGGACCCGCAGGGCGCCACCGGCAGCGCCAGCGTGCAGATCAACGTCGGCAACACCGCGCCCACGGTGACCATCAACAACCCCGGCAACGGGCAGCTTTTCAGCTTCGGTGACACCGTGCCGTACAGCATCACGGTGACCGACCCCGAGGACGGCACGATCGACTGCACCAAGGTCAAGATGACCTACGTGCTCGGTCACGACCAGCACGGGCACCAGATCACCTCGAAGAACGGCTGCTCCGGCTCGATCACCATCCCGGTCGACGGCGAGCACGACGACGCGGCGAACATCTTCGCCATCTTCGACGCCGAGTACACCGACGCCGGTGGCCTGACCACGCACACCCAGCACACCCTGCCGCCGCGGCACCGCCAGGCCGAGTTCTTCGGCAGCTCCTCCGGGATCAACGTGTTCAGCAAGACCCCGGCCGAGGGCGGCAAGACCGTCGGCGACATCAACAACGGCGACTGGATCGCGTTCCAGCCGTACCGGCTCGGCAACGTCACCTCGTTCACCGCCCGGGTCTCCTCGGCGGGCAGCGGCGGCACCCTCCAGGTGCGGGCCGGCTCGGCCACCGGCACGGTCCTCGGCTCCGCGACCGTACCGGTGACCGGCGGCTGGGAGACGTTCACCACCGTCACGGGGGCGATCACCAACCCGCCGACCGGCACCACCACGCTCTACCTGACCTTCGCGGGTACGGGCACCGGCGCGCTCTACGACCTGGACGCGTTCACCTTCGTCACCGGCTCGGCCCCGACCGGTGGGACCGGCCCCATCACGGGCCTGGGCGGCAAGTGCCTGGACGTCCGTAGCGCCGCCACCGCCGACGGCACGCAGATCCAGATCTACACCTGCAACGGCAGCGCGGCCCAGACCTGGGCGGTCACGCCGAACTCCACCATCAAGTCGTTGGGCAAGTGTCTCGACGTCTCCGGTGCCGGCACCGCCGACGGCACCAAGATCCAGCTCTACACCTGCAACGGCACCGGGGCGCAGAACTGGGCCGCGCAGGCCGACGGCACGCTGCGCAACGTGGCGTCCGGCAAGTGCCTGAACGTCTCCGGAAGCAGCTCCGCGGACAGCACCGTGGTGAACCTCTGGACCTGCACCGCCGCCGCGAACCAAAAGTGGACCCTGCCCTGAGTTGAAAGGAAGGGCCCCTTGTTACCGCCTAGTGTTGTACAAGGGGCCCTTCCTAACAGGTTTTAGGAGAGCGACATGCGCAGACTCCTGCGATCCACGGTCGGCCTGAGCGCCGCCGTCCTCGCCGTCATCGCCTGCACCACCCCGGCCACCCCGGCCAGCGCCGCCGACGCCCCGTACGACGTGCTGGTCTTCTCCAAGACCGCCGGCTTCCGGCACGACGCGATCCCGGTCGGCATCCAGACCATCCGTGACCTGGGCGCGGCCAACAACTTCACGGTCACCGCCACCGAGGACGCCGCCGCGTTCACCACCAGCAACCTCGCCCAGTACGAGGCGGTCGTCTTTCTCAACACCACCGGCGACGTGCTCAACGCCACCCAGCAGACCGCCTTCGAGTCGTACATCGGCTCGGGCCGCGGGTACGTGGGTGTGCACGCCGCCGCCGACACCGAGTACGACTGGCCGTTCTACGGCAACCTGGTCGGCGCGTGGTTCGCCTCGCACCCGGCCATCCAACAGGCCAACGTCAAGGTGGAGGACCGGGGGCACGCCGCGACCGGGCACCTGCCGCAGACCTGGACCCGCACCGACGAGTGGTACAACTACCGCACCAACGCCCGGTCCACCGCGCACGTGCTCGCCACGCTGGACGAGTCGTCGTACTCCGGCGGCGGGATGGGCGCCGATCACCCGCACTCCTGGTGCAAGAGCTACAGCGGGGGCCGCTCCTTCTACACCGGAAGCGGGCACACCCAGGCGTCGTACGCCGAGCCGGCGTTCCGCAACCACCTGCTCGGCGGCATCCGGTACGCGGCCGGCCGGAGCAAGGCCGACTGCCGGCCCGAGACCGGCTACACCCCGCTCTACAACGGCTCCACCACCGGCTGGTCGCAGGCCGGGCCGGGCAACTTCACCAACTCCGACGCCACCCTCACCTCGGTCGGCGGCATGGGCCTGTACTGGTACAGCGCGAAGCAGTTCACCAACTACTCGCTGAAGCTGGACTGGAAGCTGGCCGGCGACGACAACTCCGGCATCTTCATCGGCTTCCCGCCGTCGAGTAGCCCGCAGTCGGCGATCGACAACGGCTACGAGGTCCAGATCGACGCCACCGACGCGGTCGACCGCACCACCGGCGCGGTCTACACGTACAAGGCCGCCGACATCGCCGCCCGGGACGCGGCGCTGAACGCGCCGGGGGAGTGGAACACCTACGAGCTGCTGGTCGAGGGGGAGCGGTTGCAGGTCTTCCTCAACGGAGTGAAGATCAACGACTTCACCAACACCGATCCGGTACGGTCGCTGGCCGGCCACATCGGCATCCAGAACCACGGTACGGGCGACGACGCCTACTTCCGCAACATCCGGATCAAGGAGCTGGGCGGCAGCAACCCGCCGACCGGCAACACCACGGTCCAGGCGGAGGCGTTCAGCTCGGCCAACGGCGTCAGCGCGTTCACCAAGGCCGGCGCCAACGGCGGGCAGACGCTCGGCTACATCGAACCGGGCGACTGGGCCGCGTACAACGGCGTGGACCTGACCGGCGTCACCTCGTTCACCTCCCGGGTCGTCTCGGGTGGCACGGGCGGCACCATCGGAGTCCGTACCGGCTCGGCCACCGGGCCGCTGCTGGGCACGGTCACGGTGCCGAACACCGGTAGCTGGAGCACGTACGCCAACGTCACCACGACGCTGTCGAACGTCCCGTCCGGCGCCCAGAACCTGTACCTCACGTTCAACGGCAGCGGCACCGGCCTCTTCGACGTGGACGACTTCACCCTCGTCAAGGGCACCGGCGGCGGTTCCGGCGTCGGGCCGGTCAAGGGGCTCGCCGGCAAGTGCCTGGACGTCCGCAGCGGCGCCACCGCCGACGGTACCCAGATCCAGATCTACACCTGCAACGGCAGTACGGCGCAGACCTGGACCGTGACGCCGAACTCGACCATCAAGGCGCTCGGCAAGTGCCTCGACGTCTCCGGCGGCGGCACCGCCGACGGCACCAAGATCCAGCTCTGGACCTGCAACGGCAGCGGCGCGCAGAACTGGGCGGCCCAGTCCGACGGCAGCCTGCGCAACACGTCCTCGAGCAAGTGCCTCGACGTGTCCGGCAACAACTCCGCCGACAGCACCGTCGTCCACCTCTGGACCTGCAACGGCGCGGCCAACCAGAAGTGGACCCTGCCCTGACCCACCGAGCCCGCTGGGGCCGTCGGACATGACCGGCGGCCCCGGCGTACCACCCGATGACGCCGTCGGCGCGGCGGTACCTCACCGCCGCCGCGCCGACGGCGTCCCGCGCGTCGGACCGATGCCGCGGATCGACTGCCAGTCGGCTGCCGTACCTTGACCGGCATGGGGCGTTACGCGCGATGGCGCCGGATGGTCCAGGCGCAGGGACGCCGGCTGCACAACGCGCTGCGCCCGGCCGACGAGCCCGACCCGCTGACCGGGCCGGCGCCCAGCCTGAACCGCCTCGATGCCCTGGTCGAGGGCTTCGCCGCAGGCCAGCCCGTGCGCTGGAGCCTGGCCGGGGCGCCCCGGCCACTGCCCGAGGCGGTGGACGTGGCGGCGTACCGGGTCATCGAAGAGGCCCTGACCAACGCGTGCCGGCACGCGCCGGGCGCGGCCGTCGCGGTCCGCCTGCGCTACGACGACGAGGGCATCACCATCGAGGTACGCGACGACGGCGCGCCAGCGGTGCGCAGCCCGGCGCGGGTCGGTGGCGGCCTGGTCGCGGTACGCCGCCGGGTCGAGCGGGTCGGCGGCACCCTGAGCGCCGGCCCGAACCCGGGCGGTGGCTTCACCGTCCGGGCGGTCCTGCCGGCCCCCGAAGAAATGGCCGGGTGACGATCCGGGGCTTTCGCGATGCGCCCGGCGGAAATAGGGTGGGGGCGGCGACCGTGACGGTTGCCGGTGGCCCGGTGGGAGGCGCAACCCGCCGGGTTCAGGTGCGCTCGGCACCCACCGGCGTTCCGCCCCGATGCCACGTACCGATCTGACCGGTCACCCTCGCCCCGGTCCGCACAACGGAATCCCCATCACATCAGGGGAGAAGGACAATGGCGCGACCCATCACGCTCTTCACCGGCCAGTGGGCCGACCTGCCGTTCGAAGAGGTCTGCCGGCTCGCCTCCGAGTGGGGCTACGACGGTCTGGAGATCGCCTGCTGGGGCGACCACTTCGAGGTCGACAAGGCGCTCGCCGACGACTCGTACATCGAGCGCAAGAAGGAGACCCTGGCCAAGCACAACCTCCAGGTCTTCACGATCTCCAACCACCTGGTCGGTCAGGCGGTCTGCGACCACCCGATCGACGAGCGGCACCAGGACATCCTGCCCGGCCGCATCTGGGGTGACGGGGAGCCCGAGGGCGTACGCCAGCGGGCCGCCGAGGAGATCAAGGACACCGCGCGGGCGGCGGCGAAGCTCGGTGTGAACACCGTCGTCGGCTTCACCGGCTCGTCCATCTGGCACACCCTCGCGATGTTCCCGCCGGTGCCGCCGGCGATGATCGAGCGCGGCTACCAGGACTTCGCCGACCGGTGGAACCCGATCCTCGACGTCTTCGACGAGGTGGGCGTGCGGTTCGCGCACGAGGTGCACCCCAGCGAGATCGCGTACGACTACTGGACGACGAAGCGGACGCTTGAGGCGATCGGCAACCGGCCCGCGTTCGGGCTCAACTGGGACCCGTCGCACTTCGTCTGGCAGGAGCTGGACCCGGTGAACTTCATCTTCGACTTCGCCGACCGCATCTACCACGTCGACTGCAAGGACGCGAAGGTGCGTACCGGCGACGGCCGTCGCGGCCGGCTCGCCTCGCACCTGCCCTGGGCCGACCTGCGCCGCGGCTGGGACTTCGTCTCCACCGGCCACGGCGACGTGCCCTGGGAGGACTGCTTCCGGGCGTTGAACGCGATCGGCTACGACGGCCCGATCTCGGTCGAGTGGGAGGACGCCGGCATGGACCGCCTGGTCGGTGCCCCCGAGGCGCTGCAGTTCGTCCGCCGGCTCGCCTTCGACGCGCCGAGCGCCGCCTTCGACGCCGCGTTCAGCAGCAAGGACTGACGAGCCACCGCCCGGCCCGACGACCACCGCCGGGCCGGGCCGGGTTCGTCTGGCCTGGTGGCCTGGTGGCCTGGTGGCCTGGTGGCCTGGTGGCCTGGTGGCCTGGTGGCCTGGTGGCCCGGTGCCCCGGTGCCCCGGTGCCGGCGGCTAGGTGGTCTGGTGGCGGGGCAGCTAGGTGGCTCGGTTAGCGGGTGGCTAGGTGGTCCGGCGGCCGGATGGCTCAGTCGCCCGGTGGCTGGTCGGCCGGAGCACGGTCTGGACAGACCACGGGCCGGTCGCCTCGCGGCGGCCGGCCCGTCGACGTACGGGTGGGTCAGAGCGTGCTTGCGTTGGTGCCCGAGCCGGACGGCTTGGTGCGGGGGGTGGTGGCCGACGGCGACCCGGAGGTCGTGCCGACCGGGCTGCTGCCCGCCTTGGCGCCCACGGTGGCGGGCGTGCCAGCGAACGCGTCGTCGGCGGCGGTCAGCTCCTGCTTGCCGGTGCTGCCGTTGCCCAGCTTCTCGCCCAGCTTGGTCTGGCCGAGCTTGTCCTTGCCCTCGCTGTAGAGCCGGTTGGCCTGGGCCTGCGCGACCCCGGCCGCCTCCTGGACGGTCGGGTGGTCGAGCACCTTGCGGCCCCGGACCACGAGCTCTTCGTACTTCTCCCGGCCGGCACGGGCGCCCAGGACGAATCCCGCAGCCAGCCCGCCAAGAAACATGATCTTTCCGCGCATGGCGGCTCCTTCCGTACCTGACGCGCCGTCGCCCCGTCGGGTCGCCCCGCCGGACGCGACCAATTCGCGCCTGCGTCCTCTGTCCGCAGCTAACTACCCATCCTGCTCTCCGCTCAAGCCTGCTTGTGCCCGGATGGCGATTTGCCCTGATTGTGAACGCCCTCCCAGCCCTGACCTGCGAATCTGGATCATGGTGGGTTACGGGCGGGCTGCGGGTGTGCTGTGGGTGTGCTGCGGGTGGAACCCACTGGACCACCACCCGGGGATGTCCTGTACTCTTGTCCCCGTCGCACGGTGCCGGCGAGATCCGGTTACCAAGCGGTGCACGATCCCCTGTAGCTCAATTGGCAGAGCAGCCGGCTGTTAACCGGCAGGTTATTGGTTCGAGTCCAATCGGGGGAGCTTCTCCACCCAAACGCCCGTCGGCCCACGCCGACGGGCGTTCCCGTATCCAGATCCTCCCAGCCCCTCGGCCGTCCCTGCCCCCGGGCCGTCCCCGGCCCCGGCTCTCCCGGCCCCGGCTCTCCCGGCCCTGGTCCCTGAAGGCGCTCCCGCCCCGGGGCCCCTCCCCACCCTCGGCCCTGCTCCGACCCCACCCTGGGCACTGCCTCGGCCTCGCCTTGCCCCGGCCCAACCTCTGCCTCGGCCTCGCGGCCCACCCCTGCGCGCCGATCTTGCACTTGGTGCGGTGGCATATCGGGATGTAGCGCGCCTTTCGACAACCGAAAGCGCAAGATCGACGTGATCATGCCGGCAAGCGCGGAGGCGCGCGGGTGTGTGGGGCAGGAGGTCGGCGTTCGGGGCAGCAACTTCACCGATGTTGCTGTTTCCCGCGTGGCGGAGGCAGCAGCATCGGGGAAGTTGTGAGGATCTTGGGCGCGGGGCGCGGGGCGCGGGGCGCGGGGCGCGGGGCGCGGGGCGCGGGGCGCGGGGCACGACGGCGCGGGGCACGACGGCGCGGGGCACGACGGCGCGGGGCGCGGGGGCGCGGGGCACGAGAGCACGAGAGCACGGAATGAGAGGTTCGGCCCGCTTGGGGCTCGTGGGCCCGGCAGGATGGCGATGTCGACTTAGACTCCCGCTGCGTCGATTTATGCGTCGATTCTTGGAGTGAGCGCGAATGTCCGGACGACGGGGCTTCGGCCGGGCCACGCTGGTCGCGGTGGTGGTCGTGCTGGCCTGGTTGGTGATCGGCGCGGTGGCCGGCCCGTACGCCGGGCGGCTTGGTGAGGTCTCCACCAACGACAATGCCGCCTTCCTGCCCACCGACGCCGAGGCGACCCGCGCCCAGGATCTCGCCGGTGGGTTCGTCGACCGGCAGACCACTCCGGCGCTGGTCGTCTACGAGCGGTCGTCGGGGATCACCGACGCCGACCGGCAGCGGGTCGCCGCCGACGCGGCCCGCTTCGCCCGGGTGCCGGGCGTCGTCACTCCGCTGCCGCCGCCGATTCCCAGCGAGGACGGTCAGGCATTACAGGTCGTCGTGCCGGTGGACGATGCCGAGGGTGAGCAGATCGGCGCGGTCGTCCGACAGGTGCGCGACATCGCCGGGGGCGACCGGGACGGGCTCACCGTGGACGTCGCGGGCCCGGCCGGTCTGCTCGCCGACCTGATCGAGGTGTTCTCCGCCATCGACGGGCCGCTGCTGCTCGTCACGCTTGTCGTGGTGCTGGTTATCCTGCTGATCGTCTACCGCAGCCCGGTCCTGTGGGTCTTCCCCCTGCTCGCCGCGGGGATGTCGTACGCCCTCGCCGCGGTCTTCGTCTACCTGCTCGCCGACGCCGACATCGTCAAGCTCAACGGGCAGGCGCAGGGCATCCTCACCGTGCTGGTCTTCGGCGCGGGCACCGACTACGCGCTGCTGCTGATCGCCCGTTATCGGGAGGAGTTGCACCGGCACGACCGGCCGTGGGGCGCGATGCGTGCCGCGTGGCGGGGTGCCGCGCCGGCCATCATCGCGTCCGGCGGCACGGTCATCGTCAGCCTGCTGTGCCTGCTGCTGTCCAGCCTGAACTCCAACCGGGCGCTCGGCCCGGTCGCCGCCATCGGCATCGCCGCCACGCTGCTGGTGATGCTCACCTTCCTGCCCGCGCTGCTGGTGCTGGGCGGTCGGTGGGCGTTCTGGCCCCGGCGTCCCCGGGTGGACCAGGCCGACCCGCAGGCCGAGCATGGCATCTGGAGCCGGATCGCCGGCTTCGTGGCCCGGCACGCCCGCCCGATCTGGTTGAGCACGGCTGTCGTGCTGGCGGTGCTCACGCTCGGCCTCACCCAGCTCGGCGCGACCATTCTCGGTCAGTCCGACCTGTTCACTCAGCGCACCGACTCGGTGGACGGTCAGGAGGTGATCGCCCGGCACTACCCGGCCGGTACCGGCAGCCCGGCGGCCATCTTCACCACCGAGCAGTCCGCGCAGCGGGTGGCCGCAGTAGCGCAGGGTGTGCCCGGGGTGGCTGCCGTCCGCCCGTTCAGCGGCGGCCAGCAGGGCGGGCCGCCGGACGGCAACGCCGCCCCGAAGGTCGTCGACGGTCGGGTGCAACTGGAGGCGACCCTGACCGACCCACCGGACAGTGACGGTGCCGAGCGGACCATCCGTGACCTGCGGGAGGCCGTACACCGGGTGCCCGACGCGGACGCCGTGGTGGGCGGCTTCACCGCGATCAACGTGGACACCTCGGACGCCGCGAAGCGCGACCAGAACGTCATCATCCCGGTGGTGCTGGTGGTCATCGCGGTGATCCTGGCCCTGCTGCTGCGTGCCCTCCTCGCGCCGCTGCTGCTCATCGGCACGGTGCTGCTCAGCTTCGCGGCCACCCTCGGCCTGTGCGCGCTGCTGTTCCGCCACGTCTTCGGCTTTCCTGGCGTGGACTCGTCGTTTCCGCTGTTCGCGTTCGTCTTCCTGGTCGCGCTCGGCATCGACTACAACATCTTCCTGACGAGCCGGGTGCGCGAGGAGTCGGTCAAGCGGGGTACCCGGGCCGGTGTGCTCGCCGGTCTCTCGGTCACCGGCGGGGTGATCACGTCCGCCGGCATCGTGCTCGCGGCGACGTTCTCCGCCCTCGCCGTCCTGCCGCTGGTGGTGCTCGTCGAGTTGGGTACGGCGGTCGCGATCGGGGTACTGATCGACACGATCATCGTCCGGTCGCTGCTGGTGCCCGCGCTCGCGTACGACATCGGGCCGAAGATCTGGTGGCCGGGCCGGTTGTCCCGGACGAACGGCGAGCGGGAGGCGCGCGATGCTGGCTGAGACCGACGTGGTGGTCGTCGGCGGTGGCCTGGCGGGTCTCGCCGCCGCCCGCCGGCTGCACCGCGCGGGCGTGCCCTGGCGGCTGCTGGAGGCGGGTGGCCGGCTGGGGGGTCGGGTCGCCACCGACGTCGTCGACGGGTACCTGATCGACCGCGGTTTCCAGGTGCTCAACACCGCCTACCCGAAGCTCGGCACGCTGCTCGACACGGACCGCCTGAACCTCGGATACTTCACCTCCGGCGTGCTGGTCCGTCGGGGCGACGACCTGCTGCGGCTGGTCAACCCGCTGCGCGAGCCGACCGGCGGCCCGCGTACCGCCCTCGCCGGCGTCGGTTCGTTGCTCGACCGGATCCGCTTCGCCGCGCTCGCCACCGGCGCCGCCACCCTGCCGGCGTCCCGCCTGCTCGCCGCGTCGGAGACCACCACGGAGACGGCGCTGCGCCGGGCCGGTCTCTCCGACGCGATCATCGAGGAGTTGCTGCGGCCGTTCCTGTCCGGTGTGTTCATCGACCGGGAGTTGGCGACCTCCAGCCACGTGTTCGCGATGGTGCTGCGCTCGTTCGCCCGGGGGCGCATCGGCCTGCCCGCCGAGGGGATGGCCGCGCTGCCCCGGGCCATCGCCGAGCCGCTCCCGGTCGACCTGCTCGACCTGGACACGCCGGTAGCGCAGGTCGCGCCCGGCCTGGTCCGCACGCAGGCCGGCGACATCAGCTGCCGGGCCGTCGTGGTCGCCGTCGACCCGCCCGCCGCGGCCGCGCTGCTGCCGGCTCTGACGAGGGTACGGATGCACAGCTACACGACGTACTACCACAGCGCTCCCGAACCGCCGCTTCGCGAGCCGATCCTGCTTGTCGACGGTGACCGTCGGGAGATCGTGGCGAACACGGTGGTGCTCAGCAACGCCGTGCCGACCTACGCCCCGGCCGGCCGGCACCTCGTGGCCACCTCGGTGGTCGGCCCGACGGCCCCGCCCGAACCGACCATCCGGGCCGAGTTGACCCGGCTGTACGGACGATCCACCGCCGACTGGACGCACCTCACCACCGTGTCCGTACCGGACGCGCTGCCCGCCGCCCCACCCCCGCAGGGACGGCTGCGCAAGCCGGTCGCGCTCGGGCAGGGGCTGTTCGTGGCCGGTGACCACCGGGACAGCCCGTCGATCCAGGGCGCTCTCGCCAGCGGTTGGCGTGCCGCCGGCGCGGTCCTCGAGGCCCTGCGCGCCGGCTGACCTCGCGCCTCGAAAGGGGACACCGCAGCCGTAGTTGATCACCTATGATCGCCGCCATGCCCGCCACCCTCCCGGCGCCCACCTTCGACGTCGCCGACGCGTACCCCGAGGTCAGCGACCTGCACAAGGCGCTCGACGCCGCCGACTGGCCCGCGGTGCGGGCGGTGTTCGCGGACCGCGACCCGGACGGCCGCACGCTGCTCGTCGCCGCGGCCGGCGACAAGCCCGGGACCGAGCCGTTCCTACGCCAGGTGTACGACGCGGACCCCACCGACCCGCTCGCCGGGACCCTGCTCGGCAACCACCTCATCCGCGCCGGCTGGCGGATCCGCAGCGGCTACCGGGCCCGGTACGTCAGCCGGGAGCAGTTCGACCAGTTCCACGACCATCTGCGTCGCGCCGAGCGGGTGCTCATCGACGTCACCGCCCGGCACCCCGACGACGCGGCCGCCTGGACCCAGCGCATCACCATCGCCCGAGGTCTGCAACTGGGCCAGAACGAGGCGCGTCGCCGCTACGACCGACTCGCCCAGCACTACCCCCACCACGCGCCCGCCCAGGCGACGCTGCTTCAGCAGCTCTGCCCGAAGTGGAGCGGCGACTGGGACCGCGCCTTCGCCTTCGCCCGCGAGTGCGCGCAGACCGCGCCCGTCGGCGCGCCCAACGCCGTGGTGCTCGCCGAGGCGCACCTGGAACGCTGGCTCGACTTCGACACCGAGCGGGAACGCGCCGCGTACGTGCGCAGCGCCCCCGTCGTGGACGAGATCATGCAGGCCGGGCAGCGGTCCGTGCTGCACCCGGACTTCGTCGACCGGCCCGGCTGGGTCTGGGTCCGCTCGTCGTTCGCGCTGGTGTTCAGCCTCACCGAGCAGTGGTCCGCGGCGGCCAGCCAGTTCAGAGCGCTCGGCAACCTCGGCTCGGAATTCCCCTGGACGTACGCGGACGACGCCGAGGGCTACACGAAGTACCGCGCGAAGGCGTACGCGAAGGGTGGCCAGTCGTGATCCAGCACCTGAACGTGGACGGGGTGCCCACGCTGCTCGCCCCCACCGGTGGACCGATGCGCGCCGGGCTGACCTTCCGGGTCGGCACCGCCGACGAGACCCTCGCCCGCGCCGGCACCACCCACCTCATCGAGCACCTCGCGCTCGCGCCGCTCGGCCTGGCCGACTACCACGTCAACGGCGTGACCGCGCCAGCGTTCACCATGTTCCACACGCAGGGCTCCGAGACCGACATCGCGGCGTTCCTGACCGCCGTCTGCGGGCACCTGTCCGACCTGCCGCTCGCGCGACTCGACGTCGAGAAGGACATCCTGCGCACCGAGTGGAGCAGCCGGGGCGCCGCCGCGATCGACGACATCCCGCTGTGGCGGCACGGGGCCCGCGACTTCGGGCTCAGCAGCTACCCGGAGTGGGGCCTGGGCGCGCTGACCGCCGACGACCTGCGCGAGTGGACGGCCCGCTGGTTCACCCGGGAGAACGCGGTGCTGTGGATCTGCGGCGACCGGGTGCCCGCCGGGCTCCGGCTGCCGCTGCCGACCGGGGTACGCCAGCCGGTCCCGGCGGTCTCGTCGGCGCTGCCGCAGACCCCCGCGTACTTCGTGCACGGCGCCCGAGCCGTGGTGCTCGACGCCGTGGTGCGGCGCAGCGCCGCCGCGGCCGTCTTCGCCGGCGTGCTGGAACGGGAGCTGTACCGGTCGCTGCGCCAGGAATCCGGTCTCTCCTACACCGCCACCACCGGGTACGACCCGCGCGGCGACGGCAACGCCACGCTGCGGGCGCTCGCCGACGCGCTGGCGGAGAAGCAGGACGCCGTTCTCGGCGGCTTCGTCGACGTGCTCGCCAAGCTGCGGGTAGGCCGGATCGAGCAGGCCGACCTGGACGCCACCGTGGCCAAGCGCGAGGACCTGCTCGGCACCGCCGAGGTCGATGCCGCGCGACTTCCCGGGTACGCCCTGAACGTGCTCACCGGGGAACCCAACCTCACCATCGACGAGCACCGGGCCGAGTTGAAGGCCATCAACCTCGCCGACCTGCACGAGGTCGCCGGCGAGGTGATGGGCTCCGCGCTGCTCATGGTGCCGCGAGGGCTCACCGCCGACTGGGCCGGCTTCGTCGCCGCGCCCACCCACTCGACGGAGATCCTGGAAGGCACCGGCTACTCGGCGAAGGAGGGCAACGCCGCCCTGCGGATCGGCGTCGACGGGGTGACCCTGCTCCAGAGCGACAAGCCGCTGACCGTCCGCTACGCCGACTGCGCCGCCATGCTCACCTGGCCCGACGGAGCACGGCAACTGATCGGCGCGGACGCCATCGTGCTGCACATCGAGCCGACGATGTTCCACCTGCACCCGGCGGCGCTCCCGGTCATCGACGCCCAGGTGCCGGCCGACCGGCACATCAGCATGCCGGCACGTACGCCGGACGAGATCCCGCAGCCCTCCGCGCCGGAGAAGCCGGCCCGCGCGCCCGGCGACCGCCCCTGGTGGGAGGTCGCGATGATCGTGGTCAGCGGCGTCGCCGTTCTCGTGGCGGGCGCCGTGAGCCTGCTGGTGACGTACGTCATGGTCGCCGCCGGCACCGAGCCGGGCGAAGAGTGGCTCTGGGGCGTCGTCGTGGCAGGCTGGCTGCTCACTGTTATCCTCGCGTTGCCCATCGTGCTGCTGTGGCGACGGCGGCGGTGATGGGACGGGGCCGCATCGGCGCTGGCCCGTGATCCACCGGGCGGGATAAGATCCGCGCGGTTCCGGGGCGGTAGCTCAGCCGGTTAGAGCAGGGGACTCATAATCCCTCGGTCGCGGGTTCGAGTCCCGCCCGCCCCACCATCAGGAAGGGGCTTGACCTGCTTCTTCTTGCTCTTCTTGCGATCTTTCTCATTCGTCGACTTCGATGAAGATGGCAGCTGTGAGCCCGAGGTGAGCCCGACAGGACGCTTGTCGCCCTGACGGGGCACCAGACGGGCGGCAGCTTCGGCCGCGTCGCGTGCCAGTTCCGGTAGGACCGAGGTGTAGGTGTCGGACGTCAGCGAGATTGACGAGTGGCCCAGCATGTCCTGAACCACCTTCATCTCGGTGCCCGCCGCGAGCGCGATCGTGGCAGCGCCGTGGCGAAGGTCGTGAAGGCGGATCGGCGGCAAGGCGGCCTTGCGTACCAGCCGATCGAAATGGTCGGACAGCCAGTCGGGCTCGATCCACCCGCCGGTCGGACGGCAGAAGAGGCGTCCGCTTTCCACCCACGCCCCACCGGCTTCGTCCCGGGCCTTCTGCTGTCGCTTGAGGTGCCGTTTGATCACTTTGATGCTGGCGGCATCGAGGGCGACGATGCGGTTGCCCGCCTCGCTCTTGGGCTCGCTCTCCTCGATCTCCCCGCGGATCTCGACGAGTTGCGTGGCAACGGTGAGGGTCCTGCCCTTGAGGTCCAGGTCTTCCGGTCGTAGGCCGCACGACTCGCCCCTGCGCAGGCCGCGGAATGTGATCAGGTGGAAGAGCGCGTACAGCTCGTCGTCAGCGATGAAGTCGAGGAACGAGCCCGTCTGCGCAGGGGTCCACACCATCACCGGGGACGGCCGTTCGCCGGTAGCCCGCCAACGCGCGACGCGCTCGTCCGTCCAGACGAGCGCCTTCGGCCGGCGAACCGGGTCGAGCTCCACATGGGCGGCCGGGTTGAAGGAGATCAGCTCCTGCGTGATGGCGTCGTTCAGGGCGGCTCGCAGCGTCGCCTTGATGTGCCGTCGCGTCGAGGGCCCAGTGGTGCGGCGGAACGGTGGCATCTCTGCGATGGCGTCACGAGCCGCGCGGCGACGCTCACGTCCCGTAAACGTCCTCAGCTCCTCGGTCGCGGCCCGCCGTAGGGCGTTCGCTTCCTCGATCTCGATGTTCCGCTCGACGATCGCGTTGAACATCTCGGTCAGGTGAGACACGCGTAGCCGGTCAAGGCGGACGTTACCGATGCGCGGCTTGAGATGGATCCGGATATCCCGTCCATACCGTTCGACGGTATTGCGCCGAATCTTCCGGCCAGCAAGCCACGTGTCGAGCCACTCACCGACGGTGATGCGGACGGTCAACGACTGGCCGCTGCGGAATTTGCGACGCGTCTCATCCAGGTCTGGCAGCGGTCCCCGCTCGGAGGCAACGCTTTCTAGCAGGTCGCCCATCCGCTGGCGACCGTCAAGATCGTCGGCCTCGGGCACGGCCAACAGGGCCCGAATCGCATCCAATTCCGTGTGAGCCTGGGTGGCTGACGCGAAGCCGGACCGGCGGAGGGTTCGCCGGCAGCCGGCGGCATCTGGCGGCAACTCCTGACGGACGCCCCAGGTGCCGTGTCGGCGCTGGCCGAGCTTCGGGCAGGATTGCCCGTACTGCTTGCCGGTCTCCGGATCCCGACAGGCACAGCGACGAAATACTGATCCTCTCAAGGTTCCTCCTTAAGAGAGCGAGGGAAGTGGTACCTATAATGGTACCGCTTCCCTCGGATGGTCTATGGAAGGCGAGCTATGCGACGACGTCGAGCAGTCGAGGCCGCTCAGGGATTGCCGGCGCTCCCAGGCGAGGAGAGGCGCGAGCAACAGGTCAAGATCAGGCTTACCCGCGGTGAGCTCGACCGCCTTGTGGGGATGCGGCCTGATCTCAGCGCTTCGGGGATCGTTGCTCTCCTGGTCGATGACGTGCTTTCCGGACGGCATGCACCCCCGTGGATGCTGAGGTCAGACGACCGGGACGCCGAGTAGTTCGAGGATGCCCGGTACGGGTACGACGTAGCTTCGTCCGACGCGGAGCAGCCGCGCCGGGAACTGTCCGCGCTTCGCGAGGGCGTACGCCTTGCTCCGCCCGATACCGAGGATCGCTCCGGCTGTTTCCACATCCGTCGTCAGGCCGAGAGCGCGGACCGCTTCGACGGTCCATGGGTTCTCAATGGTGCTGTTCATTGCATGTCTCCTGAGGGGTTTCAACGCTCATGCGGTCTGCGGGGCGGCTGCGCGGGAGGCGAAGGTCCAGCAGGTGCGGATGGGGTTGCGGGCGTATTCAATGACGCATCGTCCGCGCCCGCGCTGTGCTTGATACACCGCTGGTCATGCCTCGACCGGTCCACCGTTGACATCCAGGTGGCCGAGAATGTCGGCGTACCACGTTGACGGTGTCGTTCGCCGGTTCGTCGGGCGGAGCGAGTGGTAGGCGCTCCACGCGGCGAAGTCGGCGATCTGGACCCACTGACTGACGCTCGCGTGCCGGAAGTGCGGGTCCTCGATCAGCCGCCGACCACCAGTGGTGAGCGCGCGATGGCTGCGGGCGTAGGCAAGGTTGCTGCCATCGCCGTCCATGACGATCATCCCGAAGCTGTCGCGTACGTCGAGGTCCCGGTTAAGGATCTCCACCAGGCGTCCGTAGAGGTCCAGCTTGTTGTTGTGGAAGCTGCTACCCCGGGCACTTGTCCGGCGGTAGACCGTCCCGACTCCAATGCCTGGTAGGGCGGCAATTGCCCGCAGCCCTTCGCGGATGACCACGAGCCCGTCGCTTCGCTTCCACGTCGGATCCACCGACGGGTGACCGCGACCACCGGCAAGGTCAGTCGCGTGGAGCCGCACTGAGGCTGGGATCCCGTGACGGCGATAGGTCTGGGAGCGGAACCCGAGCCACCGCTTGTCCGCCTCGCTCCAACGAGCTGGGTCGACCGCTATCCAGCTGTATGACGTGTAGCCGCTGGCTTCGCTGCCGGAGTCGTCGACGTAGAAGAGGGCGAAGTTGCAGGTGGTTGGCATGAGAGGGCTCCGTGTACGAGGGCTCAGGGGTGAGGAGGCTTACTAGGAGCCGATGCGGCGGGTCTCTAGCCAGTCGTCGATGTCGCGTTGGCGATAGCGTCGGTACCGCCCGACCTTGTACGACTTCGGTCCCCTGCCCTTGTGGTTGATGAAGTGCAGGGTTTGCTGGGTGATGCCGAGGTAGGTGGCCGCCTCCTGATGGCTCCACAGCCTCGTCCGGCGGTCTACTGCCTCGAAGTCGCTTACCGAATCCATAACTTCCCTTTCGTAAAGTTGTTCTGGCGGCAAGCAACCCTTGATCAACGACTTGCTAGTTGTCAAGTGAGCGAGTAAAACTTACGAACATGACAAGTTCCGAGGCTGCAGCGGATGCAATGCCGGGTGAGATCGTCCGACGCCGGCTGCGCGAGGTGCGGCGCCGACGGAAGCTGAACGCGACTGAGGCGGCCGAGAGGTTCGGCGACCCAACGATGTCCGCGACGGTGTTGATGAATATCGAGGCAGGGCGGCGCCAGACCGAGCCAACTGTCGATGAGCTGATCCGCTTCGCCTACATCCTGGATGTGCCGCCCGCAGCGCTGCTGATGGCCGAAGGCGGCCAGGTGCAGGTCGTCCCCGGCGTTACGGCGGACCCTGGCCGGTTCCGCCGTTGGGTCCTCGGCCAGGAACCCCTCGACGGGGTCGACGAGACTCGCTATCGCGCGGCGGCCAAGCTGCTCAACGACGACGATCACTCGGTAGCGCCGGAGCTCCGCGAGGAGTTCCTGTCGAAGGCTCAGGTGGCCTTCGACGCATTCTTCGCCGACAGCGAGGAGATCCGGCGCAAAACCCGCCAACAGGTCCGAGGCGTGCTGGGTGAGATCCGTGAGGCTGTCGTCTCCGGCACGGACCCAGCCGAGCTCGTGGCAAAAATCGACGAATTCCTGAACCGGCTGGGGTAGCTACGCGTGGCGGGAGGGCACGACGGCGGGACAAGCGCGGCGGACCTGCCGATCCGCAAGCGCGGGACAGGTCCGCGCCGCCGACGCTACCAGTAGCTGTATGCCCTGGCGTAGCTCGTCGGGGGTACTCGTTCGGTGCTGCCGCGGACGACGCCCCCAGCGGCGTCGGCACCGACAGTCACACAGGGTGGCGAGATCTTAACGCGCTCCGCTAGCGTCTCATGTGGAACACCGTCGGTGAGTTGTTGGCCTTGCTGCGGGGGAGGGGGCGGCAGCTGCCGCCCCCTCAACATGACGGAAGGGTGTGAAGCATGGCGTTCGAGGTCGAAGCAAGGACTTTGCACACCGTCGTGAGCGAAGTGCGGGCCATGCGCACCGAGGTCTCCACCGAGATGAGCAATGCCGAGGTGTGTGGCTGAGACGATTTGTCCGTCGCGGCGCCGGTCTGGCAAGGCGGACCGTAGCCGCACCGCGTAGCGAGTCATCAAGGTTCGGGGAGTGCAGTGCGTAGGGGTGAAGGTCGTTGGTCAGTGCTGAGGTCTGCCGTCGCCGCAACGATGGTTGGCACGGTGGTTGCGTCCGGGGTGATGGGCGTGCAGGCACCGGCGCGAGCCGCCGACACGGTACGCGGCCTGCAGTGGTATCTCGACACGCTGAAGATCCCGCAGGCCCACGAGATTACCAAGGGTCGCGGGGTGACCGTCGCCGTCATCGACAGCGGCGTCGACGCGAAGCATCCGGCACTCGCCGGCCAGTTGGCCGGCAGCGCGAGCGTCGTTCCGGCGGGGTCACCGACTGGCTGGGCTGATCGGGACACGAAGGATGGGCACGGCACGTCAATGGCCGGCCTGATCGTGGGGCGAGGCGGCGACCGGAACCGGCAGCTCGGCATCGCACCGGAGGCGAAGGTGCTGCCGATCGCACTGAGTGGCAGCGAGGGCGACGGCGACGACGGCGAGGTAGCGCAGGACATCCGTTGGGCCGCCGACGCCGGAGCCGACGTGATCAGCCTGTCCATCGGCTTCGAGCAGCCGGCCAGCACCCGGATCGTCGAGGCGGTCCAGTACGCCCTGAGTAAGAACGTCGTACTCGTGGCGGCGACTGGCGAGGGCGGTCGGACGGTTGACTCCCCGGCAAACGCGCCTGGGGTGATCGCGGTGAACGCGACAACTCGTTCGGGAGGACTATCCCGCGCCTCGGTCGCTGGATCCGAGGTGGCCCTCGCCGCCCCGGGCGACGACATCATCGCCCCTGTGCCGACGGCGGTCGAGGATAACGGGTATGCGCTTGCCTCGGGCACTAGTCAGGCGACCGCGATCATCGCTGGGCTGGTTGCCCTGGTGCGGGCACGCTACCCGGATCTCGACGGGGCCAATGTGATCAACCGGCTGATCCGGACAGCCAAGGACGCGGGGACGCCGGGTCGGGATCCGGAGTTCGGCTTCGGCGTGGTGGATGTGGTGGCTGCGTTGCAGCGGCCGGTACCCGCCGTGGACGTTAATCCACTGCTGGGCGTCGGTACGCAGTCAGATGGGGCCGCGGCCTCGCCTGAGGGCGAGGAGGACGATCGGCCGGCCGTCGCCATCAAGGTTGAGAACAAGACCGGCCTCATGGTCGTGGGCGTGCTGTGCCTGGCCGTGGTGGTCGGCGCGGTCGTGTTGGCCGTGGTCGCCGCCCGCCGCCGGGGTCGTCGCCGCCGAACCGCGCCGCCGTTCGGCCCGGGGCAGTTCGGGGCGCTGATGGGTGGTCCGGGCTTCCCACCGCCCGGATACGGCCCGCCGGCCGTCCCGCCGCCTGGGTATGGTCCGCCGCCAGCGCGGCCGGGCGCTGCGCAGCATCCCCATCCCTATCAGCCCGGGCCGTATGCCCAACCGGTGCCGCCATACCAGCCGCCTGCGCCGTCACCCGGGCAGCCCGGTGCCGCGCCGCCCGGGCCGGGAGCGGCCCCGCACCAACGCTGACGCACCACTGACCGACCAACGGGGAGGACAGAGATGAGCGACGACAATAACGGCCCGCCGCAGGTGGACGCTTGGACGCGGGTGCCGCCCGGCGCTGCCGACGTGATGCCGGTGGGCAGCCCGCTGCGGCCTATCGCTGAGGTGGCAGCGCACGGGCCGGCCCTGGGCTTGCGTCAGGACGACGTCCGTGCCGGTGCGGGATCGACGCCATCGCAGCTTGTGGGTGGACCGGGTCAGCGGGACGTCACCGAGTGGGAGGCGGACCGTCTGGAGGCGGCCGCTGACAACCTCGAGCAGCATGCCGGCTACCTGCGTCGGCTCGCCGTCCACATGGAGGAGATCAAGGATCTGCTTGGTGGCGCGGCCGCGCTGGCCGAGCCAGGCGGTGCCTTGGGCGGCTTTCCCAAGGCG
The DNA here is from genome assembly GCF_040675055.1 of Micromonospora sp. NPDC049662. NCBI lineage: Bacteria > Bacillati > Actinomycetota > Actinomycetes > Micromonosporales > Micromonosporaceae > Micromonospora > Micromonospora sp. NPDC049662. The sequence goes on along the minus strand of NZ_JBFAOC010000029.1, from coordinate 8,654 downwards.
CTGAGCCTGGCTACCGCCCATCACGGTCTGCACGAGACGACCTCGGAGTCGCTGAAAGCCCTCTCCACCGACCTGTACAGCGCGGCCGATGCGCTACGCGAGGTGAAGCGGAAGTACGACAACGCCGAGGGCGCGAACAAGATGTCGGCGCAGGAGATGCAGCGGGCCTTTGCGGCGGGTCGGCAGTCTGAGCAGGGGAGAGGGGACTGATGTGAGTGCTCTGAGCTGGGAGGACATGGCGCGGCAGGTGCTGGTCGCCGGTCGGCCCGCCGACGTTACCAGCGCCGCGTTGGGCTGGCAGGCGTTGCTGGGCAACATCGACGAGGTGAAACGGTTAGTAGAGGCCGACGTCCGAGGCCTCGGCGAGAGCTGGAAGGGCCCGGCGTACGAGGCGTTTCGCACGCACATGGAAGGTCTGACCAGGCAGGCCGAGGCGATCGCGGACGGTGCCCGGGAACCGGGCAACGGCCGGCAGAGCATCGTGACCGTGCTACAAACCGCCGCGAGCGATCTGGAGCGGGCGCAGACCGCAATGCCGATCCCCCAGGGCTGCGTCGGTGACGTGATGGCGGCCCGCAACGGTGACCTGGTCATCGACGCAGGGCTGTTCGAAGCGAGCGTTCGGGCCGACTTCGCGGGCAGTTGGCCGATGGAGAAGGTCGGCCAGTTCAACGACTGGGTCGGCGAGTTCTTCAACAACAACACCGAGGACGCACGGAAGGCCTACAACCAGGTCAGCGACGAGTACGGGAATCGGGAGCGGGAGGTTCCCGGAAGCGCCGGATCGGACAAGCTCGCTCGGGGCGAACACAGCGGGGTGGATCTGGAAGGTACGACGGGCACCGGCGGTGCAGGTAGGGCACCGGGCCTCGGCGATGGGTCGTCAACTGGCCGCCTTGGCGGTGGACCTTCCCTGGGGGCCGGTGACACCGGCTTCGACGGGGCGGGTTTCGGCTCGGGCGCCCACCCGGACCTCTCCTCCGGCGTCGGCGGCTACGACGGCAGCGCCGGCAATGCCCCTGGCGGCGGCTACGACGGCGGCAGCCACCCCGGTGCCGGCGGTCGGGCCGACGACACTGGCACACGCTTGGCCGGAGCGGGCGGGGGTACGGGCACCCTCACGGGCGTGAGCTCCGGTTTCGGTGGAGGTGGAGGTGGCCTGCCCAGCGCGACCGGCCTGGGCACGGGGGGCGGTGGCCCTGGTGGCTCGGCGGGACTGAACGGGGCCGGCATGGTTCCCGGCGGTGGTGCCCTGGGCCGCCCGGTCAGCCCAGTGCTGCCGCCGATGATGGGCGGCGGGGCTGGTGCCGGTGGTCGGGGTGGATCCGGCGGGGGCAGGGGCGGCAGCACGGGCGCCCGGGCGGCCGGCGGTGGCGTTCGGGGCGGGCTGGCCGGGATGGGCCACGGGCCTGCCGACGGTGAGGAGGAGTCCGCGCACAGCAGTTGGCTGAAGGAAGACGAGGACGTTTGGGGTGTGGACGACGACGGCGGCCCGGACGGCGTCTTGCGCTAAGCCCAGCATCCACGATCGCTACCCACACCGGTGGACGGCACGGCCGTCCGAGGGCTGAGTCCGACGATGGCTGTGCCGGCCTTCGGGCTGACCGCGTTGACGATGAGCCTGCGAATGCGAGGGATCTACTCAGGGCTGACGGACGACCATACTCAATTGTCGCGGCGTGCCCTTCGTTGACTGTGCCCGTGGCTCTTTGCTGTGCGCAAAACTGCTTCGACAACGGGATGATCAACAATGACCCACGGGTACCTACCGCTGGATCATGCGGCTCCAAGGTCCTGCGACACCGAACCCGCTAAAGTTCGAAAGGCCCGAAACGTCGCAACCCCTTTACCGAAGCTGTCATGACAAATTCGGCCGCCAGGCATGTTCCCCGACCAGCCGCTGAATCACCATCGCAGGCAGTAGGTCGACAAAAGTGGATTCATGATGGTGGCGTCGAGATGGGATAGACCTGGTGGGTTGCGTCCATTAGGCTCCCGCCGAGACATGACTTTGGGGGTGCGGCGGTGCGGGACGAGCACGGGGGTGCGTCCGATATCGGCTGGTTACAGGCCGAGGCCAATGATCTGGCAAGGCGGATGGGTCAGGCCCAGGATCCGGCGGCGAGCTACAAGGGCGTCGACTCGCGCGGCGTGGTCACCGTGGCGGTAGACGGCAACGGCTTGGTTCGGGATGTCATCGTTGCGCAGGGCTGGAAGCGCGTCGGTGGAGCGGCCCAGTTGGCGGTCGCAGTGCAGGAAGCGCGCGAAGCGGCCGCGCTGGAGCGGCTGCGGCGGCTCGACGAGAGCCTCGAGGAACAGTTGGACGCCGAGGAAGTCCCGCCTGCTGAATCGGCCGATTCGCCGATCGGGGTCGGTGCCAGCGACGGGTCGATCGACGAGTTGGTTGAATCGTTGTCCACGCAGGCAAGTAGCGCTTCCACGGTGGCGGCACTGCGGGAACTGGTGACCATGTTGGAGGGCGTCGACGCCGACTTGGATGAGCTGGCTCGGCAAGTCTCCGGTCAGCAGAGTCAGCCATACGAGGGGCGCAGCACCGGTGGCCACGTCACCGTCCGTGTTGCCGGTGACGGGGCCGTCCTCGGCGTCGATTACGAATCGCGGTGGCTACGCGGGGCACATGAGTTCAACATCGCTCGGGAGACGCGTGACGCGTTCGAAGCGGCCTATCGAATCGCGGGCACGCAGACGGTGCAGGGACTGTTGCCGGACAGCCGGATAGCTGCGCTGGGACGCCTCGCCGGCGACCCGGTGGAGTTAGCCCGCCGTCTGGGCCTGCACGGCCGATAGACGACGTACTTATTGACGGGGGGTGACGTGGCAACACCGAGCAAGGAAGAGCTTGAAGTCGCGATCGAGGCATTGCGGCAGGGCGGCATGACGTGGCAGCAGAACGCCGAGGTCATGCAAGCCGCCTCGTCGGCGGTGACGGCGCAGAGCCTGGGCTCCTTCGAGTTGTCGGCGCACGCCTCGATCACCGGGCTGGTGGAGACGTACGGGTTGCTGCAGGAAAAGGTGGCGACTCTGTTACGGCAGGGAGCCGACAATTTTGAGGCAATCGGTGCCGCGCTGAAGACTGCGGCCGACGGCTACGAGCAGGACGAGATTGACGAGGTGCACCGCCAGCGCGGCATCTACTGACAATCCCCGACGAGCAGAAGGGCGGTGGGCGATGGTGCCGGGTCCCGGCGAGCAGGAGTTCCGTGAGCTGATCGCGAAGGCCGAGGGCCTACTAAAAAGGGTTCACGACAAGGCGACCGAGATTGTCAACAACGTCAACCGGATCCTCGGTATGGTGCCTGGCTTTGTGGGCAATGGCATCCGCAGCGGAACTGAACGTTTGCTCGGGCTGCTGAACGACATCTACCGCGAACTGGACAAGTACCTCGGCAAGCCTGGGTGGCCACCGGCGCTGCTGAGTAGTGGCAATGAATGGGCAGACCGGGTCGGGGCCCCGGTAAGTGCCACGGCAGGGGCAGCCGACGCAGACCTGTCCCCCATATTGGACGAGTGGAAGGGCGCAGCCGCCGACGCTTACAAACGGATCCTGGGTCCGCAGCAAAAGGCCATTCTGGCTATCAAGAAAGAGTTCAGCGATGTCATCCACAGCGCGCTGACGGCGACAGCTGCCGCCATCGTCATCTGGTGGGGGTCGATCATCGTTGCGCTGGTAGCCCTGGTCGGCGGCCTGATCGCAGCTGCGGGGTCTACCGCAACCGTGTTTGGCGCGCCCGCCGGACCGGTAATCGGAGTCGCCGCTTGCCTGGCCTTCCTGGCGGCCCTGGCTGCCGGTCATGCCACATTACTGGGGGTGACCGCCGTCCAAGACGGCAACCTGCGCGACAAACTCGCCGAATGGGGGGCCTTTGGGGGACAGAGCTGGCCGATCTCCACCGCCAGCAAACTGCAAGACGGCACGCTCAGCGACCCCGGGGTTCCAGACGACACCGACTGGCGGCTGCGGCCATGACAGGAACAAGCGGGCCGACCGGCGTACCGCGGGGGACGAGAGCGCTGACCGTGATCGCGGGGCTGGGCGCCGTCGCGTACTTCCTGTTGCTGGTGTTTGTGGCCTACCTGGCCACGATTCAGGCGGCCAGCGTGCTGGTTCCTCTCGTCGCCGGGAGCGGTCTCGGGCTCGTGGGCTCGCTCGCCGTATTCGCGGCGAACGCGAGGCTGGCAGCCGGGCGGGGCGGTGGGCCAACCCGCGGTCTGTTGTGGGGCTCTGTCGCCTTGACCGCGGTGGGCGCGGCTGCCCTGGTCGCGGTGGGGATCTTCTATCTGATGAGCTCTGACTCGACGGTCGGGCTCATCACGCTCGCTTCGGTCATCCTGCTGCTCGGGCCGCCGATCCTGGCGGCCCTGTCCCTGCCTGCTGCCCGGCGCCGCTGACTCGTATGGAAGGCGTAGCAGTCATCGCGGTGCTCGGCTGCGTCCCCGCTCTCGCGCTCGTGGGGTTGCTCGTCGGGTTGATCGCGTACTCCCGCAGACGCGAACGAGACCGGCGCGATGTGCTCCAACAGTGGGCCATGCAGCATGGGTGGACCGTCGTTCCGGCACCGAACGTCGACTGGGGCAGCCGACTACCGGGCCGTAATCGACGTGGTGTCTCCCTAGCCCTGTTCGGTGCGATTGGCGGCTACCGGGTCAGCGTTGCCGAATACTCCTACACCGAGACCCACACCTCCACCAGCGGCGACGGAATGGGCGGCACGACCACAACCACGTCCAGTCACAGCCATCCCTACGTCGTAATTGTGGTCCACCTCGACGAGCCTCATCCCGCGATCTCTGTACAGCCACGCACCGCCGTCTCCCGAATTGGTCAAGTCCTGTTCGGCGACGCCGGGCCCATGACCGGCGACCAGAACTTTGACAAGCACTACCGGGTGGCTGGCGATCCGGTAGCCGTGGGGCAGTTTATCGGGCCTGCCTTACGAGCCGAACACCTCGCTGGCACCGTGCCACTCTGGGCCCTGCACCAGACAGAGTTGATGACCTACCGGCCTGGCCGAATCGACAGCCCGCACCAGATCCCCAACTTGGCCGCATCCTTGATCCGCGTAGCTGCCCTGCTGAGGGTGAAAGATCAGCGGAAGTTGTGAGGCGGTCCTCCCCAGCGACGATGGACGACCCCACAAGCTGCGTCGAAGGCCGCCGCAAAGTTCCTATCTCGATCGCGGAGCAGGAACCGGTGTAGGGGTGAGTATCTGCTGTTCCCCCATGCCCGCCAAGCCGCGCGGATCCGCCGTAAACGCCACCGCCCAGGTACGAAGACCTGGGCAACCGAGATCGTCTACGCGATCACCGACCTACCCACCCACCGAGCCCGACCCGCCGAGATCGCCACCTGGGCCCGCGAACACTGGAACAGCGTGCACTGGATCCGCGACGCCACCTTCGGCGAGGACGCCAGCCAGATCCGCACCCGCAACACCCCCGCCGTCATGGCCGCCCTACGCGACATCGTCCGCAGCACCATCCGCCTCGCAGGCTGAGCGAACACCACCAGCGCACCCCGCGCCCACACCATCCCCGACACAGCCTTCAACCTTCACGGCATTTCATGATCATCCGGATATTTAAGGACTACTGCGGAGCCCTGCCTCGACCGAAGCCTGGCCGGGCCACGGTCGCAGGTCAATGAAACAAGTAGCCGATGGGGGACGCTCGGACTGGGCTGGCGGCCCGGATTGCTCAGACTTCCTGTTTACGCCTGACCGAAAGGAGTTTCGCGCCTCGCCGGTCCAGCCGATCTATGAGATCATGCATATCGTGAACGAAGAGGAGCGCCGCTTCCATGATCACAGTTCGACCCAGATTGCTCAGGTGGTGCGCCGGCTTCTGCCTCTAGTCGACGCGATCACTCGGCGCAAATCACCATCGATGGACGAAGTTCACGCGGACTATCGCCTTATTGCCTGCATGGTCGCGCTTGCGCGTCAACGCGAGTCGCTACTTGCTGCGATTAAATTGTCCGAGGATACTTTGGGGCATCTTGCTGTCGGCTTCATCCGTCCTGCTTGCGAAGAATATCTTTGGCTGAAGTATCTCACGTCGCTTGAATGCAAGGATTCGAATGACGTCCTTTTGGTTCTGGCTAGCTCAGACGCATTGCGGTCCTTGTCGGCGGCACGTGGATACATCGGCGACCCCATGCTCAACAAGCTAGGATTTCCAACAAGCTTTCTGTCAACGACACAAGCGGGGCTCGATTCGGCGCGCGAACGGCTAGCGGCACTGAGGCAACGCTTGGCCTGGGACGGCAAGAGTGGTCCAACGGCCAGGTGGCTTGCAGCAAGAGTTGGTGAGGTCCGACTGTATGACTATCTCTATGCCGCCTCCAGCAGGGCCGTGCATTTTTCTGCCGGTGAAGTGTTTCGTCGGACTTGGTTTGATATCGATGGTACGGTTTCGGTTGAGGATGCCGATCACAGGATATATTTGAGCGACTTCGCGCTGTATCAGCTCGTAGACTTGGCAATAAGGACGTTTGTCGTTGCGGCAGACTGGCTAGCGAATTCCTCGAACGACGAATCTGGTGACCAAGAATTCAGCGAAGAAATTCTTAAGCCGCTGGAGGAATTCAATCGACTTCCCCAGGTGCCGCTAATTATTGCGAAGGAGTACGAGATCGCTTGGGGTGCTGGCCTGCAAGGATGGGGCCCAAAAGGGCGGCGTCTATAATCGTGCGGCAGGTTCGTATCTCATTTTCGAGAATTGCCGCAGTCTGATTTTTATGTGGCTTGCCTACTGTCTAATCCGGGCGCTGCGGCGGGTGCGTCGTCGCCTTGATCCATGACAAGCGGTGGTCAGCCGCGCGCGGGTCACGGTCGATCAGCAGATTTCGCGCTTGCCCGCGGTCAGCCCCCGCGTCGCTGGGCGTGCCACCACGTGCCGGTCGGTCGGATGCCGTCGAGACCGCCTCGCCCTACGCCAGCCTGGCCAGCCGCCTCACCTAACTGGCTCCGCCGCCAGTGAGCCGCAGCCGGGTGAGAACATCGGCGATCTCCTGGGTCTCCTCGTGGTCCGGTCCGTTGACCAGACAGAGATCCTCGTGTAGCGGTACCAACTCGGCCACCGCCTGCTCGACGTTGCCCTCGGAGAGCAGCAGCCTGCAGATGTTGCGGCGCAGCTCCAGTGCGTCAGATGACACGTCCCCCTCAGAGGCCCGAACGTGGGTGAGCACCTGCCGGAATTGTCGCAGCGCCGTGGTGGCCTGGCCCAGCTCCGCCCGGCAGTGCGCTGCCTGCCGGAGGCAAGCCAGCGCATCGTCACCGGTCGGCCCTCCGGTGCGCGCGAAGGCCGAATACAGCGCATCAAACTCCGGCAGAGCCTGACGGAAGTCGCCACCGATGACGAGGATGGCCGCTCGGCGCTGGCGCAGGGCAAGGACACGAGAGTTTTCGACGCCAAGTGCGGCTGCCGCGGGTTCGATAACCTGCTGCAGCGCTTCCGCTGCCTGGGCGTAGCGCTCATCGGCGAGCAGGTCGTTGGAGTGCGACACCGCTCCGTTGATCGCTCCCCGTAGGTCCGTGGCCGGCACCGCGTCCGCCAGCGGCTGATGCGGGATGGGGCGGTCGTGCGGACCGGCCTCAGGTGGGGTCTTCGGTCGCGGTCGTGGCGGGTTGGGGCGGCGGTACAGGAGCGTAGGGTCCGGCACGCCGACCGGTCCGAGTCCGACCGTTGAAGGGCGTGGCCCCGGCTCAGGAAGGAACGGCAGCAACCGCTCGTAGACGTCGTACGCGTCCCGGGGACGCTGCTCGGGAACCTTGGCGGTGAGCGCCAGAACCAACTGTTCCAGAGCTTCGGGTACTTCCGGGCGTACCTTGCGCAGCGGCATTGGCGCTTCGTAGACGTGCTGCTGCATCAGCTCGAACTCGTTACCACCGTCGAAGACCGTCTTGCCGATGAGCAGCTCGTGCAGCACGCAGCCAAGGGCGTACAGATCGCTCTGCGGGGTGATCTGCGCGCCCTGGATCTGTTCTGGGGGCATGTAGTGGTGCGTGCCAATGACACTGCCGGTGACGGTGAGACGGGTGACATCGGTGCGGAGGATGGCGGCGATCCCAAAGTCGAGCACCTTGACCGCGCCGGTGTCGGACACGAGGACGTTGTCGGGCTTCAGATCCCGGTGAACGACCGGGATGGCGTGGGCGTGGGAGAGGACGGTGCAGATCTGCGCGGCTACCGCGACCGCCCAGTCGACGGGCAACGGGCGGAGGGGGTTGATGTAGGCGCGTAGCGAGGTGCCGCGGACGTATTCCATGACGAGGTAGACGCGGTCGTAGGAGCTGTCGAGCACCGCGTCGTACACCTGGGGGACGCCGTGGTGTTGGATGCGGGCGGTGACGCGCGCCTCGCGCCGGAAGCGCTTGGCGAACTCCTCGGCCTGCTCGGGGGAGGCGACGACGTCCGCGCGGATCAGCTTGATGGCGACCTCACGGTCGAGGACCCCGTCGTAGCCGCGCCAGACCTGCCCCATCCCGCCGGAATTGATTTCGTCGACCAGCTCGTACCGGCCGGCGATCGGCTCTGCCCGCACTGTCACCTCCCGCACCGTGGCTGCCCTGCGCGGCCAGTGTCCCGGTTGGACCATGACTCGTCCAGGGGCGGGGGGGGGGGGGGGCCCCCCC
>NZ_JBFAOC010000028.1:0-86328 GCF_040675055.1 Micromonospora sp. NPDC049662 | reverse complement strand
CGTACCTTCCCGTTCACCTCCCTGGCCGGGTACGCCGGCGCCCCCACCCCGTCGATCATGGAGTTGTGGTGGGTGACAAAGCGCCCGAACTAGTGTTCGGCGGGCACCACAACTCCATGATCGGCCACGACGGGGCGGGACCGGCGGGACTGGCGGGCGGCGCGGATAGCGTCGGCGGTGAAGACCAGCAGGGCGAGCCAGACCAGCGCGAAGCCGGCGAGGCGGGCCGGCGGCATCGGCTCGTGGAAGATCAGCACACCGCAGCCGAGCTGGAGGATCGGCGCCAGGTACTGGATCATGCCGAGGCCGGTCAGCGGCAGCCGGTTGGCGGCCCCGGCAAAGAGCAGCAGCGGGATCGCGGTGGCCGCGCCGGCCAGCACCAGCAGCGCGGTGTGCCCGGCCGAGACGTGCCCGAAGGTCAGTCCGTCGTGCCGGGACAACCAGGCCAGGTAACCCAGCGCGGGCAGCGCCAGCACCGCCGACTCGACGAAGAGCCCCTCGGCGGCGGGCAGCCCGAGCCGCTTCTTGATCAGGCCGTAGCCGGCGAAGCTGAACGCCAGGGTCAGCGCCAGCCAGGGCAGCCGGCCGTAGTCGACGGCGAGCACCGCGACGGCCGACCCGCCGATGCCCAGGGCCACCCACTGCGCGGCCCGCAGCCGCTCCCGCAGCACCGTCACCCCGAGCAGCACCACTACCAGGGGGTTGATGAAGTAGCCGAGCGCGGTCTCCACCACCCGGTCGGAGCTGACGCCGTAGATGTAGGTGCCCCAGTTGACGGCGATGAGCGCCGCTGCGGCGACAATTCCGGCGAGCGCCGCGCGTCGGCGCAGCAGGGCCCGCAGGAAGCCGACGTTGCGCAGCGCGCCGAGCAGCAGGGCCACGAAGAGCACCGACCACACGATCCGGTGGGCCAGGATCTCCAACGGGCCGGTGGGCCGCAGCACCTTGAAGTAGAGCGGGAAGAAACCCCAGAGCAGGTACGCGCCGATGCCGTAGAGGTATCCCAGGCGGAGTGGCGTCACGCCTCCACCGTAAGGGGTGAACCTCCGTCTGGTTCCTTTCCGGTGATGGGGGTCACCGGCGGTCGCCGATCGAGGTTCATCCACCGCTCGGGAACGTCCAACGGGGTGAAGCCCGCCCGCGCGTACACCTCGTGCGCGTCGTTGGTGATCAGCAGGATCCGCCGTACGCCCAGCTCGTCCAGGTGGTCTCGGACCGCGCCCACCAGCCAGGTGCCCAGGCCGAGCCCTCGCGCGGCCCGGTCGACGTACACGTCGCAGAGCCAGGCGAAGGTGGCGCGGTCGGTGACCACGCGGGCCACCGCGACCTGGCTGTCGTCGTCGGTCCGGTAAATGCCGAACGGCAGCGACCCCGCGAACGCCCGCACGACGCTGTCCCGGTCGCGTCCCAGTGCCCAGTACGCGTCGGTGGACAGCCAGTGGTGTACCCGGTCCAGGTCGAGTCGGGCGGGATCGGTGCTCAGCAGGTGGCCGTCGGGCCGGGTCAGGGTGAACACATCGGCGACGCTAACCCACCCGAGGGGGCCGCCAGCCGGCCAATTCCCGAACTCTGGTCACCGGACCGCCCCGCCCGTCGGGGCCGGGCGGTCCGGGACGGTGGTGGTCGGTCAGTCGCGGTCGAGGACGGCCCCGAGGATCCACGTCACGATGCTCACGAACAGGGCGCCGAGAACGGCGGCCGGCCAGAACCCGTCCACCGAGAACGGCAGCCCGGCCTGATCGGCGATCCAACTGGTGAGCAGGAACAGCAGCCCGTTCACCACCAGCGCGATGAGGCCGAGCGTGAGCAGGTAGAAGCCGCAGCCGACGGTCTTGATGACCGGCTGGAGCACCGCGTTGACGATGCCGAAGATCGCCGCCACCAGGATCAGCGTGGTGACCGTCTGGACGGCGGAGGTCGATTCCAGGTCGATGCCCGGAATGAGCAGCGTGGCCAGCCAGAAGGCCAGTGCCGTGGTGGCCAGCCGAATCAGCAACCCTTTCAGAAAACCCATGGCGGGGATCGTGCCACGGACCATCCACGGGCGTAACCCGGCGGTTGACCATCGAGGACGACCGGCCCGCCTCGCGCGAGCGCGCAGACCCCTGAGCGCGGGCGCGCGCAGGCCCCTGGGCGCGGGCGCGCTCAGGCCCGTGCCGGCCGGCCGATCAGCTGGGACTCGATCGGAGTCGGGGAGAGCAGTGCCCACCGCAACGCGCGACGGTTCACCACCGCCACCATGTCGTCGCGGATGCGGGTCAGCCAGTCGGCCGAGGCGCCCAGGCCCAGCGCCGCGCCGGCCAGCGTCGCCTCCGCCGGGTGCAGTCGCTGGAGCACCGCCAGGTCGGCGCGGGTCAACGTGTCCACGTCGGCCGGTGTCAGCTCGTCGCGCACCACGAGGGTGGCCCGCCACGCCGGACCGGGTTCGGTCTCGGCCGGCACCGGTCCGGTGTCGACGACCAGCAGCAACGGCCGCAGTGCGGCGCCGGCCGATTCGGCGACCGGCCGGCCCGGCGGGATGAGCGGAATCGTTCCGCCCGGCGCGCCCACCCCCCGTACGAACGGCTCCCACGCGCGGGGTCGCGCCGTCTGCACCACCACCAGCGCCCCCAGCGCCATCGCACGCAACGCGACGAGCTGAGCGGTACGCACCCCGCCCAGCAACAGCACCCGCGTGCCCTCCGGCCGGAACAGCCGCACGGTGACCGCGCCACCCTGCCGGTTGGTGCCGACCATCATCCCCGCCTCGCCCAGGGTCAACTCCCAGTCGTCCGGCGCCGCCTCGGGCCGCCCGGCCGAGGGGAGCGCCAGCGGTAGCGTGCCGGCCAGGCCGTCCAGGTGCGCGCCGTCGAGCCGCCGCAGTTCCCCGCCCGCGCCGTCGACGAGGCGGCCCAACGCGTCGACGGCCACGGTCAGTTCGGCCGTCGACGTGGCGGCCAGGCGTACGGTCAGCTCGGTCACCGCGGCCGGCCCCACGCAGAGCGACACGGTCGTCGCGGTCGCCGGCAGCGTCAGCAGCCGGGGTACCAGCCGCCGGGCCCCCGCCCCACCGCCCTGTGGCCAGCGGACCAGACGGAACGTCGCCTGGACCAGAGTGCCGGTGCGCAGCGACGGCCAGGCCTGAAGTATCGGCTCGCCGTCGTGATGGGCCAGCTCGCCCAGGACCCGCAGCGCAGCGGGTACGCCGAGCGGCCGGGCGGTCAGCGGCCCGAGCCGACGGATGATCCGGCGGGTCGTGCCGGCGAGCGCCCGGCGCAGTGCCTCCGGCGTCCAGCCGTCCGCCCGCAGCACCCGGACCGCGAGCACCGCCCGCTCCCGCCCGACGAGGCGGCCGTCGGTGAGCTGCCGGTACGAGGTCCCGACCGTGCCACCCGCCGTGGGGACGGGCGCCGGTGTGCCGGTGAGCAGCAGTTGGATCCGTACCGGTGGCACGTCCGGCCCCGGCGTCGGTAGCAGCGTGGACGGCGCGGGGATCGCCCGGGACGCGTCGCCGAGCAGGTCGCCGGGGTCTCCGAGTTCCAGCATCACCACCATGCCGCCGGTGTCCTCCAGCACCGCCGCCGGCCCGCTGGACAACTCGGTCGAGCCGACGACGGCTCCGGGCGCGACCAGGTCGAGCAGTTCGGCCGCACCGGCCCGCTCGCCCAGGCCGCGACGGCGGGTCACGTGCCCGGCGGCGGTGCCCAGCCACTCGAAGAGCCACCGGCCCCGGAACCGGGCGCAGGCGGCCGTCACCAGAAGCGTCGCCCCCAACAGCGCGGCGATCATGACCGGGGCGCCCTGGCCGGAGGCGGCGAGGACGACCGCCACGGCGACCTGCCCGGTGACCAGTTGGCCCGCGCGCATCGCCGCACCGAGCCGACCGATGGCGGCCCACCGCGCGGTGGGCCGTCGAGCGGGTACGGCGGCGCTGCCGAGAGTGCCCGACGCGCTGCCGCCGATCGTGGTCGATCCGACGTCCAGTGCGGTGCCGACCGACGGGACGGCGGGGATGTCCGACCCGGCGGTCGGGGAAGTTGCGGTCGGGCCCCACCCGGCGTCGCTCGCCGATTGCGCGCCCGATGTGGTGATCGGCGGCACCGCGCCTCCTCGACCCGCTCTGGACGTGCCCGGCGGCCGACCGCCCCCGGATGCCCGTCACGCGCCGCGACGGGGCTGCCGCACATAGTAGGCGACCGATGGCTGTCGTAGTTGTCCACAGGGGAGAGCCGGGGGTAGCAGAACCGCTACCAGGCCGCTACCGTCAGCCACGAAGTTCATCGCTGACCCGTGTCCGACCGTGCTCGTCGAGCGGGCCACGCGAGCGGTGCGCTCCCACCGCGGGCGCATTGACAGCCAGGCACGACCGAGGAGACGAGGTGACGTCCGGGTGTCCCAGACCCAGGCAGAAGCAGCGGTGATGAAGCAGACCGCCGCGAAGTTCGAACAGGTGGACCAGTCGTTGCAGTCCATGCTGACCGGCCTGCTGGCCGAGTTGGAGGTGTTGCAGCAGGCCTGGCGCGGCGCCGGCGGGCGGTCGTTCGAGCAGGTCAAGCGACAGTGGGCAGACGATCAGGCGGCGTTGCACCGCGCGCTGCGGGAGACCGCCGGTGCCATTCGCACCGCGGGCCGACAGTACGACGTCTCGGACGACGAGGCGGCCAGCCGGGTGGCCGGCACCAACCGCGGCGGCATCCAGCTGCCGCTCTGACCTGCCGGGAGGGCGTTCCGATGGACAACGGTGTGCTGGTCGTCAACTTTGCCGCGCTGCAACAGGCCGGCGCGGACATTCAGCGGGCGCTGAACACGCTCGACTCGCAGCTCGGCCAGCTCGAACGTGACGCTGCGCCGCTGGTGTCGGCCTGGTCGGGTGACGCCCGCGAGGCGTACGAGCAGCGCCAGGCGCGGTGGCGCTCCGCCTCGCAGGACCTGCAGGCGATGCTGCGTGCCATCAAGTTGGCGGTGGACGACTCCGCCGCCGACTACCTCGACACCGAGAAGAAGAACACCGGGCTGTTCCAGTGACGTCGGTGGGCCGGGAGCGCTGACATGACCGCGTCGGCGTCCCGGCCACCCTCGGGCGAGGGCCACGGCGGCGACCGGGTCGGGTCAGGCCGGCTCGGCCGGTCGCCAACGTCGGCGTGCGCCCCGGGGCAGCACGAGGGCCAGCACCACCACGGCGACAGCCGTCACGCCGATCACCGCGCCGGCCACCAGGGCCCGGTCTCGGGCGGTCGCGCGACGCGCCTGGCGGGCCAGCGCGGCCTGATCGGCCCGGTCATCGGCGAGCGCGGCGGCGGATCGTGGTCCGCCCGGCCGGCCGCCGGTCTCGGTGACCGCCCGATAGGGGTTCAACACGCCGGCCCCGTACCCGCCGCCGTGTCCCGGGCCGGGCGCGGGATCGGCCGTGGCGACGATCCGCTCCACCACCTCGGTGGCGGTCAGCTCAGGTCGGTACGCGCGCAGCAGGGCCGCGGTGGCGGCCACGAACGGCGCGGCGTAACTGGTGCCCTCCACCCGCTGGTGGCCCTGGGCGGGCGCGGCGACGAGCACCTCGCTGCCGGGGGCGACCAGATCGACGTACGCGCCGATCTGCGAGAAGGTGGCCCGCGTCCCGTCCGCCCCGATCGCGCCCACCCCGAGCACCCCGTCGTACGCGGCGGGGAACGGGCGCGGGTCACCGTTGTCGTGCAGGTTGCCCACGGCGGCCACCAGCACCACGTCCCGCTCGACGGCGTACCGGACGGCGGAACGGACCTGCGGGTCGTCGGCGTACAGCACCACGGAGAGGTTCACCACGTCGGCGTCGTGGTCGACGGCCCAGCGGATGGCGCGGGCGAACTCGCCGGCGCTGACCGTGCGCCCCGATTCCCGGCCCTGCACCACCTGCTGCTCACTCACACGTACCGGCAGGATCCGGGCGGCCGGCGCCAGTCCGTGGAAGGCGACGTCGGGCCGCGGCGCCGCCGCGATGATGCTCGCCACACCGGTGCCGTGCCCGGCGCAGTCCTGGCCGCCGTCCCCACCCGGTTCGAGCAGGTCGGCGCCGGGCAGCACCCGACCGGCCAGTTGGGGGTGTGCCCGGTCGACGCCGGAGTCGACCACCGCGACCGTCACCCCCGCGCCGGTGGTCAGCGGCGCGAGCCGCGCCGGGTCGTACCGCTGCTGGGGCCACGGTGTGGCCTCGACCTGTCGAACGGGCGTCAGTGGGGTCGCGCAGACCGGAGCCGATCGGCGCGGGCGGGCGGCGACGGCCGGACCGGTCGCGCCGGTCAGCAGCGCGACCGCCAGACCGGCCAGGACCGGGCGCGCAATCGACCGGGACATCGACAGCCTCCGTATCGTGTCGGCTCCGGAACGGGATGTTATCGCCTCGCCGTCACCGGGGCGGACCGCCGCCGGCCAGCCATTGTGATCTTGATGCCACCTTGTAGGTTGTACGCGATACCTGTGGCCTGTTCTCGGGAGGAGAGGTGGCCGTGACCGAATGGGAGCCGGCCACGGAGGCCGAGGTGGCGATGCGGGACGCGCTGCGCGCCAACGATCAGGAGCTCTACTTCCGCCTCCTGTCCCGTACCGAGCTGCTGTTGCCCGTCTCCGCACCGGCATCCGCCGGTCAGGCCGCCGGCTGGGGCACCTGGACGACCGGTGGCCGGACGCACGTACTGGCCTTCACCTCCACCACCGCGTTGCGGGCCTGCCTGGGCGAGCACGCGGGCACCCACCGGCGTGTCCCGTTCGCCGACCTCGCGCTGGGCTGGCCAAACCACGAGTGGTGGCTCGCGGTCAACCCCGGGCTGCCCGTCGAGGGGTACCTGCCGTCCTGGTTCGTGTCGCAGCTCTCCCGTGGTGACGTCCGGCTGCCGGGCCGCGCCATGGGCGCCCGGGCCCGGCTGGAGCGGGCCGAGACCCTCTCCCGGTTCCGGGCGGGTACGACCGGTCGGGACGCCCCGCCCGCCGCCGGGTTCGTACCGCCCTCGCCGCCGGTCCCCGAGGCGACGCCGCCCGGACGACCCGGGCCGAGGGGCGCGACGCCTCCGGTGTCTCCGACCCCCGCCTCGGCCCATCCCAACCGCGCGCCCGGCCCGGGTGACCTGCCGCGCCGCTCCGGGGTGGAGGACATGCCCGCCGCCGGGCCACCGCAGCCGACCGAACCGCCCCGCACCGTCCGGCCGGGCACCGGCGTCGGGCCGGGGGCGAGCCGCACCGCTGCTTCGCGGTACGTGCCCCTGGCCGCCGACCGCACCCGCGCCGCCCCGGTCGACCAGCCGATTCCACGCGCCGGCCGGCCGTCCGCGACCCGGCCGGCCAGCGAGGGCGACGGTCCGGCCGTCGGTGGTGGCGCCAACGAGGACGTCCGGCGCTCCTTCTTCGAACCGACGTCCGGTCGTAAGTCTGGCCTGCCCCCCGGCGACGGTCGGACGGGCGACCGGGCTGCGCCGCCGTCGCGGTTCGGGCGCGGCAGTCAGCCCTTTCCGCGCCGCCGTCCCGCCGACGCGCCCGGCGGCGACAGCGCGACCCAGGCCTTCGCGATGCCCGCGCCGGACGTCGGCCGCGGACCGTGGCCGCCCGCGGCTGACCAGGGCACATCCCGGGTGGTACGAGCGCCGTTGACCGATGACGAGGCCACGCAGCCGCTGCCGCCGCGGCGGCCCGACCCGTTGGCCGAGGAGCCCACCCGCGCGTTCCGGGTGCCCGGTTCGGTCAACGGCGGGCCGCCACCGGCCCGCCCTTCGGAGCCGGCGGACGAGACCCAGGCGATCCCGCGCGGCCGGCCCGCTGAGCGGCGGCGCTTCGAACCGGTGGAGGATCTGCCACCGGCGGTCGCGGAACCGGTCTCCGGCCCGCCCGCCCCCCGTCGCGGCTTCACGCCCATCGTCATCGAGGGCACCATCATCGAGTCCCGGGATCTCGATCCGCCCGAGGTCGGCCCCTTCTTCGACACCGGACGGCGACCCGGCCCGACGACCACCGCCCCGCCACCGTTCAGCCGCCCGTCCGTGCCGGACCCGTCTGTGTCCGGCCCGTCTGTGCCCGGCCCGTCTGTGCCCGGCCCGTCTGTGTCCGGCCCGTCTGTGTCCGGCCCGTCTGTGTCCGGCCCGTCTGTGTCCGGCCCGTCTGTGTCCGGCCCGTCTGTGTCCGGCCCGTCTGTGCCCGGCCCGTCTGTGCCCGGCCCGTCTGTGCCCGGCCCGTCTGTGCCCGGCCCACCCGTGCCCGGCCCGTTCGCGTCCGGCCCGCCTGTGCCCGGCCCGTCCGTGCCAGGTCCCACTGCCTGGGCCGCGTCTGGCGGTGGAGCGAGCCTGTTCGAGCCATCCAGCGTCCCCCCGGCCACCGACACCGGCCCGGCCACCGACGCCGGCCTGAGCGATGCCCGTTCGGCCAGCGACGCTGGCTTCGGCGGCGATGCTGGCTTCGGCGGCGACACCGGTCGGTCGTCCCGATCCCCGGTGGGTTACGAACCCGAGCCGGCACGCCCCGACTCCGACGCGGAGGCGACGATCGCGGACGCCGTCGAGCCTCCGACGGTCGACGAGCCGGCGTCCCCGCAGTTCCAGCCGGCGAACACCGTCGAGGAGGACCTGCTCGGCGCAGCCGGTGCCGGGAGCACGGACACGTTCCTGTCCACTCTGCTGCTGGCGCGCGTGCTGCTGCCGGCGGCGGCGGACTCGAAGCGGGGCAGCCGTCCCGGCGACCCGGGCTTCGTCTGGCGCACCGCCCGCCTCGACGGCGAGACGTACGTGGTGGTCTACACGTCCCCGGAGCGCCTCGCCGACCACGTCGAGGGCGCCGTCGACACGGTCCGGGTGAAGTTCGCCCAGCTGATCCGGCGCTGGCCCGACGAGGACTGGTCGTTCGCCGTCAACCCGGGCACCCCGGTCGGTGCGAAGTTGCCCGGTGACCAGATCGTCGCGTTGGCCAACTGGGCCGCCGAGGTGGGACTCGGCGACGACCTGGAGGTCGACCCGGTGGAACCGGCGGCCGAGGCGGAACCCGCCGCGCGTCCCCGGTACGCCCCGGCGGCGGTCGACCCGGCCCGCCCGACGGTGATGCAGAAGGCGATCGCGCCCAGCCAGCTCGCGTACTACCTGGAGCGGGGGTACGACCGGGTCTCCGGTTTCGTGCACCGGGCCGGTGAGCTGGCCCACCTGGCCACGCCGGCCGAGCTGCACGACGCGTTGGGCCTGAACTACCCCGGTTCGCCGTTCGTGCGGGACGCCGAGGAGATCTACGTGCTGCGTTGGCCGGCGCACCGGCCCAGCCTCTACCGAATTCCGTACGGCGGGCAGAACGAGGCGGCGATGCGTGCCATGGAGGGCTGGGTCATCGAGCGTCCGCCGTTCCGGGGCAACGGCTTCGCCCCGGGCGAGAGCAGTGACGTGGTGGCGGAGTTCAAGGTGGACAGCGCCCGCCTTCCGCACGGCGCGCAGCTCTGGCGGATCGGTGGCGACGGCACCGAACGGGTGGTCGCGGTCCTCGACACGGACGCGGTCACCTGGCGGCGGGTTCCGGAGGAGTGATGCGCGACGGTTACGTGGCCCGCTGGCAGGGCCGGGAGTACCAGGCCAGCCCGGACGGCGACGACATCCGCCTGTACCAGCCCGAGCCGGGCGAGGGCTTCGAGGAGGTCCGCGCGGGCCGCTACGTGCGGGTGCTGCCGGCGAGCGAGATCGAGGATCTGGCGTACGTGCGGACCACCTGCACCTGGCAGGGCCAGCCGTTCATCGTGCTCGGCGAGCACGACGCGTGGCTGCGCGTCGAGTACACGGGTGGTCGTTGGCCGGTGGCCGAGGCGATGCGGTTGGAGGTCTTCGACTTCGGCGTCTACCAGGGCTGGGCGCCGGCCGCCGAGGTCACCGATCTACGCGAGCAGCGGGTCTGACCAGTTACGACTTGGCCCACCGCAGGATCTCGCCGAGCACCACCTCGGGGGCTTCCAGGTGCGGGAAGTGCCCCACCCCGTCCAGCAGACGCCACTCGTACGGGGCGACGACGTACCGGCCGGACCCGAGGGCGGTCCGTGGCAGGGCGGCGATGTCGGCCGCGCCGTGCAGTTGCAGGGTCGGGGTGACCAGCGGTTTCTGCATGAGGCGCACGAATCGGTAGCCGTGCAGCCGCAGCACGGAACGGAAGGCCCAGCGATAGCCTTCCAGCGCGCAGAAAGCGGCCTGCGGGATGCGCATCGCCTCCCGACACCGTTCGGCGTACGCCTCGAAGTCCGCGCTGGCTGCCCAACTCGGGCCGGCCCAGCGGCGCAGGATCTCCTCGACGCCCGCCGCGCCGTCCCTGGTGAGCACGTGTTCGTAGCGGGGGAGCTGAAACTTCAATGCCGGGGTGGAGGCGGCGAACTGGCCGCGCGGGTCGGCGAAGATGGCGGCGCGCAGCCGTAGCGGGTGGGGTGCGCCCAGGACCACCAGCCGACGGACCAGAGATGGGTGGAACGACGCCACCGTCCAGGCGACCATGCCGCCGACGCCGCTGCCGACGAGTGTCGCCGAGCGCTCACCGAGGGCCCGGATGAGGCCGGCGATGTCGGCGGCGAGGGTGTAGCCGTCGTACCCCCGGGGTGGTTTGTCGCTGGCGCCGTAGCCGCGCAGGTCCACGGCGACCGCGCGGAAGCCGGCGTCGGCGACCGCGGGGAGCATCTGGTGCCAGGCCCACCAGTGCTCGGGGAAGCCGTGCAGGAAGAGCACCATCGGGCCGGTGCCGGCCTCGACCACGTGGAAGCGGCTGCCGTTGGCGCCGACGAAACGGTGCGTCCACGGGCCCTCGGTGAGGACGCAGGACTCGTCGACGGCCTCGCCGCGCTGGTCGGTCATGGTTGACAGCCTAGGACCCCGTCGGGAGGCGGCCGTTTTGCCGGCCCGACTGTGACCCTGCGGGGGATCAGACGACCGGGCTGATGTCGACGATGGTGGCCGGGATGCCGGGGCCACAGTCGGCGGCCGGGTCGGCGGGGCCGATGGTCACCCGGACCGTCGTACCGACGGTGAAGGAGCCCTTGTCGATGCCGTGCAGCGCGTACTGCCGGCCGTCGTCGGTGACGAGGCCGTAGCAGGGGCCGTCGCCGCCCCGGTTGATCCGTCCGGCCAGGGCGTTGGCCCGCCGGGCGTCGGTCGGCTTGCGCGGTGGTCCGGTCGGCGGGCGTAGGGTGGGCAGCGGGACACGTGCGCGCGCCGGGCGGCCGGCGGGAGCCGACGGCGTGGCCCCGCTTCCGGTCGGCGCGGCGGAGGCCGGTGGTGGGCTGGTCGCCGGGGTGCCGGACGGGGTCGGTTCGGCGGACACGGTGCCTCCTTCGTTCCGCGTTCCGGCGCAGCCGGCCAGCGCAAACAGGACGGTCAGGCCGGCGCCGGTCAGGGTGGTGCGGGTTCGCGGTCGCACGGGTGATCGGACGCACGCCACCCGGTCGGGGTTCCCCTGGAACGGGCGATGCCCGGGCAGGTGACCTGCCCGGGCATCGCCGTGGTACGGGTGGTGCCGGATCGAGGGATCAGTTGAAGCGGACGCTGGTGTTGATGCCGTCCTGCGAGATGACCTTGATCTTGGTGCCGGTGGCCGGGAGCTTGACGCCGTGGTTCGGCAGCTCCGGGTACCAGTACTGCTGGGTGTCGTCGAACAGCGGCTGCGCCGCCTGGCCACGGACGTAGTTGGCCTGGCTGTTGATGTGCAGCGTGAACGAGTCCGCCTTCTTCAGGCTGAACGGCGCGTCGTAGACCTGGACGCGGGCCCGCCAGGGGGCACCGGTCAGGTTGTAGGACGGCTCCGGGTGGGCGTCGATGATCATGTTCCGACCCTCACCCGGGTGCGCGAACGTGTCGTTGTCCGACCACCGCAGGTTCCAGTACGAGATCAGCAGACCCTCCTGGTACGCGTAGTGGTCCACGAGGTCCGGGCGGGTGTTCTGGTAGCCGAAGTAGTACGGGCCGGTCTTGAGGTACTTGTCGTACGAGGTGTACGACCGGGTACCGGCGATGTAGAAGTTCTCGAACGCCTTGGTGTAGGTGGCCGAGGCGATCTCGAACCTGCCGCCGAAGGTCCAGCCGTTGGCGCCGTTCTCGCCGCCGTCGGTGAACACGGTCTGACCGTCGGCGGTCACGGTGATCGCGTCACCGTAGAAACCGCCCCGGGACACGCCGCCGTCGGTCTGGTAGCGCAGCCGGAACTGCACGACCTTGCCCGCCGCGGAGTTCATCGGGATGTTGACGTCGACCCACTTGCCGCCGCTGGAGCCGTCCAGGGCGAAGCGCCCGGGGGAGATCTCCTTCAGCGGGTTGCCGTTGACGGTGCCGGGCAGGGTCGCCCAGGTCTTGCCGCCGTCGGCCGACGCCTCGAAGAACAGGTAGTCGAAGTTGGATTCGATGTTGTAGCGGCCCTTCATGGTCAGGGCGGCCGACGACTTCCCGGTGAAGTCCAGGGTCCGGGTCATCGTGCTGTTGATGTTGTCCTCGTTGCCGGTGAAGAACTGCTTGCTGCCCTCGAACGGCGCGCCGTTCGAGAAGGTGTAGTCCCGCTTCGGGAGCACGACGACCGCGGCCTGCGCCTCGGGCGAGTTGTACTCCTGCGGGCCGAGGACCAGCGTCTTCTTCTGCCCCGCGACGACGGTCTCGTAGTCGAGCCAGCCGAGCTGGAACTTGTTCCACGCGCCGAGGTCGCCACCGCGCTCGCCGATGCCACCGTCGTTCTTGGCGCCGAGCCGGCTCTGGGCCATCAGGGTCCAGTGCTCGTTGTTGTTGTCGCCACCGCTGATGACGTTGTAGTCGTCCGGCAGACCGAGGTCGTGGCCGTACTCGTGGTAGAAGACGCTCCGGCCACCGTTCTCCGGCTGGATGGTGTAGTCACCGATCCAGACGCCGGTGTTGCCGATTTCCGTGCCACCACCGAGGAAGGTGTCCGGACCGGTGCTGTTCTGGTCGGAGGCGTAGGCGTACCAGCGGTGGCTCCAGATCGCGTCCTCACCCTGGATCGGGTCACCGTCGGCCTGGTCGCCGCCGGAGTGGACGATCTGGAAGTGGTCGATGTAGCCGTCCGGCTCGTTGAAGTTGCCGTCGCCGTCGTAGTCGTACCGGTCGTACTGGTCCATCGACTTCACGTCGGCGGCGATCTGCGCGTCGGTGCGGCCGGCGGCCTTCTGGTCGAGGACCCACTGGTTGGCGGCGTCCCGGACCAGGTCCCAGGTGTTGTCGCAGACGTTGCTGTCGCAGACCGCCGGGTCGTTGGCCGGGTTGGCGGCGTCGTCGTCGGCGATCGGGTCGTCGGAGCGGCCGTACCGGGCCTCGTTGTACTTGACCTTGACCCAGTCGGTGACCTCGCCCTCGACGCTGTAGCGACCCGAGGACTGGGCCTCGTAGTACTGCTTCAGCGACTCGTCACCCGGGTTGGTGCCGAAGTAGAGCTGCCGGTAGTGGTCGGCGGTGTAGTCCGGCTGCCAGACGGTGGAGTTGTCCACGGCCCGGTTGGGTGCCGGGATCTGGTTGTGCAGCGGCCCGTCGAACTTCGTCGGCCCCGCGGTGTCGGGGTCGATGCTCTTGTCCGGGTAGTCCGGGTGCCGCTCGTTGCCGAACTCGGCAAGGATCACGAAGATCTTGTCGGTCTGCTCCCGGGAGAGCTCGACGTACTGGTCCTCGGTCTGAGCCGTGCCCGCCCCGGCGGTGCGGGCGGCGGCCCCGTCGGCCTGGGTCTTACCGACCTTGACGACCGTGCTGCCGTTGATCTTCTCTGCCTTGGACTTGCCGGCCAGGACCTTGCTCAGGCCCTCCTGGCGCAGCGCTCGCCGCTTGTCCTCCAGCGGGTTCGGCAGGTCGTGGTCGGCAAGGGCGGGCTCGGCGACCGACGGAGCGGCCGTCGGCAACTTCGGCTGCGGCGCGGCACTGGCGGACGGTCCGAACGCCAGCCCCGTCGCCGTCAGTGAAAGCCCGAGCAGACCCACTGCGACTTTGCGCACGTGGTACCTCCGGTGTGAGGGAACCGACCCAACGGGGGTACGGGCCGGTGAAAGATCGATCCCACTAGTGGGACCATTGGTGAACATAGACACTGCTGCGACGGGTGGGAAGATGCACGCGTCGATTTGTTGCAAGATTTTGTTGGGAATGCTTTTCACCGTCACACCCCCGCGCTTCATCTGCGCTCGAGTCAGGGCGGACCGGACGGCGACATCCGCAACGATGAATTTCGATCAATAAGATCAGATGAAACGACAGTGGGGCCGGTGGCGTTCCCGCCACCGGCCCCACCGTCAGTTGCCGAACCCGTTAAACCGTCACTTCGTCGCCGGGGTGACGTAGATCGTGGCGGACGAGTTGTCCTTCGCCGCCTTACGGATCGTCAACGAGACGCCGTTCTGCACGCCCGCGTCGGCCGGGTTGCCCGTGCCGAGCACGATCGCGCCGCCGCCCAGCGTCACGCCGTAGTAGTCCGGCGCCGGGCTACCGTCCGGGTTGGTCACCCGGGTGGTGTACGGCGCGTTGCCACGCGACGGGATCACGACGGAGGCGTCGTTGTCCCGGGCGTACGCGGCACCGTCGCGGATCTCGATGCCCGGGTACCAGCCCTTGGCGTCGGTGAAGCCCTTCACCGGCGGCAGGGCCTTGAACTTCGTGCAGTACGCGCTGTACGGCTCGCCCGCCGCCTCCAGGCACTCCGTGAAGGGGTACGTCTTCTGGAGCGTGAAGGCCGCGTTCGACGACTGCGGACGGCTGGGCAGGTTGTCCGTCACCGACGGGTCCTTCTCGGCCGCCGTGCCGGTACGCCGGTACGGCTCGTTGTGCGAGTCGACGATGAGCAGCCCGCCCTTGGCGCCGTAGCTCGGCAGCGAGGTCATCTGACCGGTGACGTGGTTGACGTCGCCCAGCGCGCTGTCCCGGTACCACACCAGCATGCCCGGCGCGTTGTAGGAGATCCGGTCGACCTTCCACGCGTCGCGCGAGTAGATGGTGTCGTAGGCGTACTTCAGGCCCTTGTCGAAGCCGTCGAAGTTGCGCCACTCGGCCAGGTAGTACTGCGCGTGCACCTCGGTGCCGCCGGAGACCTTCCAGCCCGCGCCGGTGGTGTCGACGAAGGTGCCGCCACTGGTCGTCCAGCCGTTGGCGCCGCCCTCGACGTCGTCACTCCATACGGTGGCGCCGCCGCCGGTGACCGAGAAGTCGTCGACGAACCAGTTGCGCTCCTCGAATGCCTCATCGGTGGCCAGGCGCAGTCGCACCTGCACGGTCTGGCCCGCGTACGCCGACAGGTCAACGTAGTCGTGACGCCAGCCGTCGGTGCTGCCGGTCAGGCCGTACTTCTTGCCACCGAAGTCGTTCATCCGGCCGTTCGGGTCGCCGTAGTTGTCCGGCGTCGTGACGACCGTGCCGTCCTCGGCATACACCTTCTGCTCGGACCAGGTGGTGCCACCGTCGGTCGACAGCTCGAGGAAGCCGTAGTCCCAGTCCTCTTCGATGATGTAGTTGTTCCACATCCAGAACTTGGAGTCCGCGGCGTTGGGCACGTCCACCGAGCGGCTCAGCTTGACGTCGGCCCAGCTCTGGTCGTTGTTGCTGTGCCACATCTTGGTGCCGCTGTGCGGGGTGGCCAGCACGGTCACCTTGTCCGGCAGGTCGACCTTGATGCCGTCCTCGGCGTCGATCGGCGTACGCGAGGTCTGCCCGAGCTTGACCTCGCGCGGGTTGGAGCCCGGACGGATGGTCAGCGGGTCGGCCCAGCCGAGCACCCACTTGTCCCAGATGCCCATGTGCGTCGGCAGCGCCTGGAAGATCTCACCCGAGTGCGATCCGGAGGCCATCAGGTCCCAGAAGTCCACGTCGGAGTCGGCGTTGCCGGAGGTGTCGTAGAGGTCCGGCAGACCGAGGTCGTGACCGAACTCGTGGGCGAAGACGCCGACGCCGGCGTCCTCCGGCTGCACGATGTAGTTCGACACCTTCAGGCTGGTGCCCGGGATGGTGAAGCCACCCGGCACCGAGGAGGAGTGCGCCCACACGGCGTACGTGCCCTGGCTGCCGCCGCCGCTCGACTTGCCCTTGCCGGCGTGCACCAGCACGAGGTGGTCGATCACGCCGTCCGGCTCGAAGAGGTTGCCGTCACCGTCGCGGTCGGCCTGGTCTTCCTTGTCGTAGTCGGCCCACGGGAAGGTCGGGTCCTTGGCGGCGAGCGCCTCGATCGCGTCGCCGGCCAGCCGGCTCGCGCCGGCCGGGTTGTCCGGGTGGCCGTTCATCGACTGCTCCCGGCCGGGCACCCAGTTGCCGTTCTCGTCCTGGGTGCAGCGGTTGGCCGCGTACCAGCCCTCGGAGTGCGGCACGGTGATCCACGGGCTGGCCTGCCCGTCGACCGTGTACGCGTTCTTGGACATCTCCAGGTACATGTTGTGCATCGTGCGACCGGAGATGTCGATGCCCTTTTTGCCGTCCGGGCCCTTGAGGTCCTTGCGGACCCGCTCGGTGATGCCCTTCTTGCTGTACAGCATCTTGTTGTAGTGCGACGGCGAGAAGTCCGGCACCCACATCGAGTTGTTGTCCTCGTGCTCGAGGCGCGAGGGGTCCGGGATCTTGTTGTGCTTCGGCCCGTTCTGCACGGTGCCGGGAACGCAGGTCCGGTCCTCGAACACCGTCTTCGGGACCATCACGTTGGTGAAGTCGTCGTTGGCCTTGTCGTTGAACTCGACCAGCAGCGTCAGCAGCTTCGCCGTCTGCGTGTTGGGCGCCTGCTTGATCTGGCGCGGGCTCTTGCCCGTCTTGATCGACTTGGCCTCGATCTGCGCGAGCTGGCGGGCCGTCACCGGGTTGCCCCGCGCGTGCTTCTGGTCGAACGCGCGGGCGTCGTCGACCTTGGGGGTGTAGACGCCGTTCTTGCCCTTGACCTCACGGCCGGAAGTGTCCGGCTGGACCTCGGGCTCGGCGTAGTTGATGTAGTACTCGTCAGCCCCGATCACCGCCCGGGGGGTGGTGGACGGCTGTGCCGCCGCACTGCCACTCACGGTCAGTGACGTGGCCGCGAGGGCGATGACGGGTAGCGCGACGAGTAGTCGTCGACGCGACCCCGGTTGGGAGTTTCTGTTCATGCCGCTCCGTTTCTCGGGCATGGGCGAGGGAAGCCGGCGGACTCCGTGCACGCAGCGTCGCGTCGAGGGCCAGCCGACCTTCGTGAAACTAAATGAGAATCCGGCCGAACGGCGGGAACGTGATGCAGGCGTTATCCGTCGGACCGTCGGCCGGTGGTACGCCCGACGGTCAAAGTCCACAAAAGACGACGGTGGGTGACGGTCCGTGCGGACCATCACCCACCGATCGGGGTACGTCTGTCGTCAGTCCTCGTCGGACTTCGCGCCACTCATCCCGGAGGAGATCAGCTCCATCACCGAGGAGTCCTGCAGGGTGGTGACGTCGCCGAGCGACCGGTTCTCGGCCACGTCCCGCAGCAGCCGACGCATGATCTTGCCGGAGCGGGTCTTCGGCAGCTCCGGCACCAGCATGATCTGCCGCGGCTTGGCGATCGGGCCGAGCGTCTTCGCCACGTGGTTGCGCAGGTCCGCGATGAGCTGCTCACCCGCCTCGCCGGCGATGTCCGTGCTGCCGCGCGGGATGGCGAACGCCACGATCGCCTGGCCGGTGGTCGGGTCGGTCGCGCCCACCACCGCCGCCTCGGCCACCGACGGGTGCGACACCAGCGCCGACTCGACCTCGGTCGTCGAGATGTTGTGCCCGGACACCAGCATCACGTCGTCCACCCGACCGAGCAGCCAGATGTGCCCGTCGTCGTCCTTCTTCGCGCCGTCGCCGGCGAAGTACATCCCCTCGAACCGCGACCAGTACGTCTCGATGAACCTGTCGTCGTCACCCCAGATGGTGCGCAGCATCGACGGCCACGGCTCACGCAGCACCAGGTAGCCGCCACCACCGTTCGGCACCGACTGACCCTGGTCGTCCACCACGTCGGCGACGATGCCCGGCAGCGGGGCCATCGCCGAGCCCGGCTTCGTCGCCGTCACCCCCGGCAGTGGGGAGATCATGATGGCGCCGGTCTCGGTCTGCCACCAGGTGTCCACGATGGGCAGCTCACCCCGGCCGACGTGCTGCCGGTACCACATCCACGCCTCGGGGTTGATCGGCTCGCCGACGCTGCCGAGGAGCCGCAGCGACGACAGGTCGAACCCGGCCGGGATGTCCTCGCCCCACTTCATCATCGTCCGGATCAGCGTCGGCGCGGTGTACAGGATGCTGACCTTGTACCGGTCGACGATCTCCCAGAACCGGCCCTTGTGCGGGGTGTCCGGGGTGCCCTCGTACATGACCTGCGTGGCGCCGTTCGAGAGCGGGCCGTACACGATGTAGGAGTGGCCGGTGACCCAGCCGATGTCGGCGGTGCACCAGTAGACGTCCGTCTCCGGCTTCAGGTCGAACACCGCGTGCGTCGTGTACGACGCCTGCGTCAGGTAGCCGCCGGTGGTGTGCAGGATGCCCTTCGGGCGGGCCGTGGTGCCGCTGGTGTAGAGGATGAACAGCGGGTGCTCGGCGTCGAACGGCTGCGCGGTGTGCTCGGCCGAGGCGGTCTCGACCGTCTCGTGCCACCAGTGGTCCTTCTCCGACCAGGCCACGTCCTCGCCGGTGCGGCGGACCACCAGCACGTGCTCCACCGACGGGCAGCTCGCCACCGCCTCGTCCACGGTCGGCTTCAACGCCGACGGCTTGCCCCGCCGGTAACCACCGTCGGCGGTGATCACCACCTTGGCGCTGGCGTCCTGGATGCGGTTGCTCAACGAGTCGGCCGAGAACCCGCCGAACACGACGCTGTGCGCCGCGCCGATCCGGGCGCAGGCCAGCATGGCCACCGCCGCCTCCGGGATCATCGGCAGGTAGATCGCCACCCGGTCGCCGGCGGTCACGCCCAGGTCGGTGAGCGCGTTCGCCGCGCGGCAGGTCAGCTCGTGCAGATCGGCGTACGTGAGAGTCCGCGTGTCGCCCGGCTCGCCCTCCCAGTGGATCGCGACCTTGTCACCGAGGCCCGCCTCGACGTGCCGGTCCAGACAGTTGTACGCCACGTTGAGCTGCCCACCGACGAACCACTTCGCGAACGGCGGGTTCGACCAGTCGAGCACCTCGTCCCACTTCTTCGACCAGGCCAGCCGGTCGGCCTGCCTCGCCCAGAAGGCGAGCCGGTCGGCCTGCGCCTCGGCGTACGCGTCGACGGTGACGTTGGCGTGCGCGGCGAGCTCGGCCGGCGGGGGGAACTGGCGCGTCTCGTTCAGCAGATTGGCCAATGCCTCGCTCATGCCGTGACTCCTCGTCCTCGGGGTGACCTGCGTCTCGATGGGCACGAGGGTAGTCGCGGGTCCCCCGGCCGGCGACCGCTGCCCACCCCGTCGCGCCGAGCGGCCCCCGCCACGCGCCCGACGGCCGTGCTGCGGGTGCGCGCCAGCGCGGGCCGCTTGATCGACACGAGATCGCCGAAGTGGGGGTGTTCGGACCGCCTTGATAGCCCCACTTCGGTGAAGTCGTGTCGATCCGGCCGACGGCCGGGTGGTCCGGGTCGCGTTGCGGGCGGGTGTGGGCCGATCAGCCCGGTGGGATCGCTAGCGTGGCGGGGTGACCACCGACCCGCTCGCCCCGCTGCTCGCGCTCGCCGACATCGCGCCCGCCGTCGACCGGGCCCGCGAACACTTCGACCGGGCGCTCGGGCACCGCGCGCTGCGCCGCAACGGCGGCCAGGTCGCGGCCGAGGTCGGCCTCCGCTCGGCGGTGGCCAGCGCCGCGCTCGAAGGGGCCGTGCACGAGCGCGAGGAGGTACGCGCCGGCACCGTCACCGAGCCGGTGCTCCAGGGGGCGCTACGGGTCGCCGGTGCCCTGCCCGGTCTGAGCGAACTCTGGCCGAAGGCGCCGCGGCAGGCCCTCGCCCGGCTGCACGTCCTCGCCGCCCGGGACATCGTGCCGGAGGGCGAGCTGGGTCGTCCGGTCGCCGATCCGGTGGTCGCCGCCCGCCTCGACGGGTTGGCCGGGCTGGTGGCCGGCGGGACGAAGGTCTCCCCGCTGGTGCTCGCCGCCGTCGTACACGGAGAACTGCTCAACCTGCGTCCGTTCGCCGGACCGTCCGGGGTGGTGGCGCGCGGCGCCGCCCGGCTGGTGCTGCTCGCCAGCGGCCTCGACCCGCGCGGCCTGCTCGCCGTGGACGTCGGTCACGCCGAACGCGAGCCCGAGTACGTCGGCGCGGCCGGCGCGTTCGCCACCGGCACCCCGGACGGGCTGCGCTCCTGGCTGCGCCACTACATGACGGCCGTCGAGGTCGGCGCCGACCAGCTCACCACCATCGGCGACGACGTTCTCGCCGCCGCGTGAGCGGTGGCTCAGTCCCGCCGGGTCGCCCGGTTGACCTTGGCCTGTAGCGCGCGGCGGGCGATCGGCCCGAGATCGTCGACGATCTCCATGAGGAGCGCGAGCTGGTCGAGCGCGGCCATCGCCCGGTCCGCGCCGGCCGGGTCCACCCCGTCGTAAAGTTCCAGCCCGATGAACGCGGCCGAGACCGCGCGAGCCAGGCCGGGCACGTCGGCCACCTCGGCGAACGGTGAGCCGGCGAGCAGCCTCCGCAGGACCTGCTCGATCTCGTCCACCCAGAGTTGGAGCGCACCGGCGGTGGGGGCGGCCATCCGCTGGTCCGCCTGTGCGCCCGCCAACATCTGGGCCAGGAAGGTGACGTTGCCGAGTTGCCGTTCCTCCTCGTGCAGCGCCCGCCCGACCGCGAGCAGCTCGCGCAGCGAACCGGCCGAGGCCAGCCGCGCCGACCAGTGCTCGACCCGCTCGGCGGTGCTGACCCGGCAGGCCGCCGCGAGCAGGTCGTCCACCGTGCCGAAGTGGTAGAAGACCAGCGCCTGGTTCACGCCGGCGGCGGCGGCGATGGTGCGGGCCGAGACGCCGGCGATGCCGTGCTCCCGGATGGCGGCGATGGCGCCGTCGAGGAGACGCTGCTTGGTGTCGGACATGGCTCTCCTCTCGGACGGGCCGGATGCGGCGGTGCGATCATCGCATCGGTGAGCAGTTGAGCCAGCCAGGCGACCCCGGGCAGCCGTAACGTCCAGCCGACCAGAGCCCAACCGAGATGGATGTGTTCGAGCGATCGGGCGACGGCGGCCACCCCCCGTTCCGGGTGGCCGTCGCCGCCCACGTACTCCGCCCGCCACAGCACGCGCTCGTGCTCCCGGGCCGCCCGGATCCGCAGGCCGACCGGATGCCGCCGGGCCAGCATCCGCCAGGTGGCCGCGCAGGGTCCGCAGTCGTCGTCCAGCCAGAGCACGGCCGGCTCTTGCGAGGGGTACGGCCGCCAGCGCGGCCACCAGTCGCGTACCTGCCGTCGGTAGGACCGCCAGGAATCGCCGTACCGCGTGCGCAGGTCGTGTTGCTCGTGTGGCCCGGCCACCGCCGCGCCGAAGGCCGTCGCCGACACCGCCCCCAGCGCCAGGGCGACGCTCCCGGTGACCGCCGCGGTGAACAGCAACAGCGCCACGGCGACGAGCTGCATCGGGTTGGCCAGGTACGCGTACGGGCCGGTGGTGACCAGCCGCCGCGGCGGATCCCACGGATAGGGCGTACCGCCGCCCCGGACGGCGAACTCCGCGACGGCGGCCAGCGCCGGCACGGCCACCAGCAGGGCCAACTGCGCGACGACCAGGATTCCGGTGCGGTCCAGCGCGATGAGGCCGGCCCATGACCCGTCGCCGACCTCGAACGCCAGGGTGGGGACGAACCAGAGCAGCAGGGCCGCGAAGACGCCAACCTGCAGGAGGGTCCGTGCGCCCAGGTGCCGGCGGTCGGCGCAGAGGCGACCGAGCAGTTGAGCGGGCAGCGCCACCGCGAACAGGCCGACGACCTCCCCGACGAGCCAGTGCGGACCGAGGCTGACCAGCGGGTGCAGCGCCGGCATCGCCACCGCGTCGACCCAGAGGAGCAGACCCAGCGCGACCGGCAGCGGCAGCGCCCGCCGGAGCAGCACCGGCAACGGGCCCCAGAGGGCCGCCCAGCCGATCCAGAGGTCCACCGGCATTCCCCGGTACGCGCCGTCGACCGGAGCGAAGGCGTACCAGCCGGTGCGGCGGGCGACCTCGTGCAGCGCCGCGATGCCGATCCCGGCGGCCAGGAACGCCAGCAGCCCCG
Organism: Micromonospora sp. NPDC049662; assembly: GCF_040675055.1. Lineage (NCBI taxonomy): Bacteria > Bacillati > Actinomycetota > Actinomycetes > Micromonosporales > Micromonosporaceae > Micromonospora > Micromonospora sp. NPDC049662. The sequence continues at coordinate 64,222 of NZ_JBFAOC010000028.1, read as the reverse complement.
CGGCCCGGACGGACCGGTCCCGCTCCCGAGCGCCGACGGCCAGCACGGCGGCCAGCGGCACGGCGAGGCTCAGCCAGCGGGCGACGGTCATTCGAGCGCCAGCATGTCGAGCAGGTGCCCCACTCCGGCGCCGAGCAGCACCTGCTGGATCGGCCCGAAGTACCAGGACGGGTCGAGGCCCCGCGTGTAGTCGACCCGGACCCGGATCTCGGTGTGCCCGGGGTCGACCGCCCGCCAGCTCAGCTCCGCGTGCCGCCAGGTGAACCAGCGCGCGGTGATGGAGCTGTCCTCGACGAAGTCGAAGCCCACCTGCCCCGGCGCGGCGCTCTCCACCTCGGCGAGCAGGTGGCCGCCCGGTCCGTGCGCGCTGCCGTGGTAACCGAACATCCACCGGTCGCCGATGTCGAGCCCGTCGCCGGTGACCTGTCCGGGCGTCGGTACGCCGAGGAGCCGCAGCGGCACCGACCGGACGTCGGTCGGGCGGGGACCGGCAGTGAGACGTTCGGCCACCTGGTCCACCGGGAGCCCGACGACCCGGGTCACCTCGACCGTCTGGTCCGGAGCCACCCGGGGAGCGATGCCCGTGCCCTCCAGGCCGGGCAGGAGCAGCAGGGGGACGGCCACGACGACGTACGGGCGGTTCGCCTCCCGCAGGGCGCGGATCAGCGCGGTGGTCCCGTGCGCCACCGCGTAGACCAGCGGGGCGGCCAGCAGGACACAGATCGCGCCCTCGTGCAGGGCCACCGACGCCAGGAGCAGGGCCATCGTGGTGGCCGTGAAGACCCGCCCGTGAGCCGACCGGCGGGGTGCGAGCGCGAGGGCGGCGGCCAGGAGCACCGGGAGCGCGACGAAGAGCACCGCGCTGTCGGCTCGGCCCTGCCGCACCACCACGACGAAGACGACCGCTCCGAAGAGGGTGATCAACCCGGCCAGGATCCAGTGCGCCCTCGTTCTGCGTGGTGTCGGTGCGCTGTCGTCGGTCATGCGAATCTCCCCGTCTTGAGCGGTCGCTCAAACGGAGGGTACGTCTTTTTGAGCGACCGCTCAATACGGCGTGGGACCGGGGATAATGAACTGTGTCGGATAGGCGACTGTCGACGATGCCGGTGGCACCGTGAAGGGTGAGCGCCGAGAGAGCGGATGCCTACCGAGGGTGGCGTCTCCGGCGAGAGTGGAGGCCGTGCGTCGCCCGGACGGGCTCGGTCAGGCCGTGGCGGCGGCGCGCGTGCGGCGGTGCCGGCCGTACCAGGCGATGCCGATCGCCACTCCCACACCGACCCCCAGCGCGGCCGCCGCCACCGGGACGGCCGGCCGCTCCCGCCAACGGCGGCCCAGCGGAATCGGATGCCGGAACTCCAGCACCGGCCAGGCGTTCTCCGAGGCCAGCTTGCGGAGCTGCCGGTCCGGGTTGACCACGCTCGGGTGCCCCACGCACTCCAGCAGGGGACGATCGCTGTACGAGTCGGAGTAGGCGTACGAGTCGGCCAGGTCGTAGTCCCGGGCGGCGGCCAACTCGGTGACCGCCTCGACCTTGCTCGGGCCGGCCGCGTAGAACTCGACCTCACCGCTGTAACGGCCGTCCCGCACCGTCATCCGGGTGGCGATCACGTCGGTCACCCCGAGCAGCTCGCCGATCGGGCGGACCATCTCCTCGCCGGACGCCGACACCAGCACCACGTCCCGCCCGGCCGCCTGGTGCTCCTCGATCAGGGCGGCGGCCTCGGCGTACACATAGGGGTTGATCAGCTCGTGAAGCGTCTCCGCGACGATCTGGCGGACCTGTTCTACCTGCCAGCCCTTGCAGAGCGCGGCCAGGTAGTCCCGTGTTCGGGCCATGGTCTGCTCGTCGGTGCCGCCCAGCCGGAACATCAGCTGCGCGTACGCCGACTTGACCACGTCACGCCGAGTGATCAGCCCGTCCCGGTAGAACGGCCGACCGAACGCCAGGGCGCTCGACTTGGCGATGACGGTCTTGTCCAGATCGAAGAAAGCGGCACTTCGGCCCACGGCGCGAAAGTCTAGCCGGATGGTCTATCGTCGGCGGGTGCCCGGGGTCAGGCCACCCCTTGGACCTGCGGACGGGCGCCCCCACCACCGCTCAGCGTGACCGTGCTCACATTCGGCGAGGAGATTTTCGCGCTGAGTGGAGTGAACACCACTCGACGTGACGGGCCCGCTCAGGCAGACTTGTCCGCACGACGTGCTTTCACATACCCGAAACAGACAGGCCCTCGGCGGTTGCACCCCCCGTGACCGCTGAGTGGTTCGGCTCGACCCCCCCGGAGCCGAACCGTTGACGACCCCCGTCTCCCCCCGACGGGGGTCGTCCCTTTGCAGGGAGCGCTCCCGGCCTGGTGACGCCTTGGCCGAAGTTGCTCCGCCGTCGGCTCAGGGCGGATCGACGAAGGCTGGTCAGTTGCAGCGCCGTCGGCCTCGCACCCAGTTGAGCCCTGCGCAGGCCCGACAGCTCATCGTCGAGCCCATCGGCGTAGGCCCCGGGGAAACGACCTCCTCGCCGTGGCCACACAACGCGCCCGCCAGTACGCCATGCTCGCCGCCGAAGCCACCTCCCCGGCGGCCATCGCCCAGCCGCCGAGGCCATTGCTCAGGAGAACTTGGTGTTCCACTAATCGCATTGAATGAAGCGGCGGGAGAGATCCACGCGGTGGGTAGATGGCCAATCTGAGCAGGCGTGGTCGCAACGTGTGAAGGCGGACGGAACATCGGTGTGGCGGAACCGAAGCCGACCGAACCGGATCGAGCAGGCCGTGGACGCCGGTGGCCAGGCTCGGGTTGGGGGATGCGGTCCGCGGGACCTGACGTGGGCGAGGTTGAGGCCAGCGAGAAGGCAGCAAGAGTGCCAACGCCTGAGGACACCACTGGTAGGTGCGGGCATGGCAGCCATGCTCGACGGCACACCGGACGGTACTGGATGGAAGGCGATAACGCCGCGGTCCCGCGTTCGGGACGAAAAGAGCTCTGTCAACGAGAGATCCCCGGAGCTTGACATCGATAGGAGGATCGGGATGGCATGAGAAGTGCCGTGCCTGTGAAGGTTTCGATCGCTGAAGGGCTGACTTAGACCATGAGTACTGTCAGGCGCAGCTTCCGCAAACGCCATCAATGGCACGCGTGGTCGGGTGAGTTCGCGGATCTTGAGCGTCTAGGGAGAATTGTCGAAGATTTGTACTCAACTTGGCTGAAAGAGCGTGAATACGAGGAGGGGCAGACGGGAGAGGTTGCTGAAGCGACCGGGGTCATTAATCTTGCCGGAGTTCCAGGTGGTGCTTCTGTCGGCGATGGCAACGAGATATATCCCTTTGTGGGATTAATTGTTGAAGACGAGGACGAGGTTTCGGGACCGATTTTTGAGGTTCTCCCCGAGGTTGATCGAAGAAGCGTCGTAGGCCTGAAGTTTGTGGCCACCCTTCGGCCGTCGGAGCGTTTGAGCGTTACTTTTGCTCGAAATGCTAATGAAGCAGTTATTGTTGAGGTTTCCTCGCGGAGGACGGGGTGGGCCAAGCAGGCTTATGCCCGACTGGCGGACGAGATAGAGAAGGGTGTGCCGCGTTGGGCATCGTTGCGTTCGGAGAACTCCAGGCCCCGTCTCGCAATATTGGCGGCGACGGCTACCGCGGTCTTTGTTGGCCTGGTGTTGCCGAAGTCGAGCGGATTGGAAATCCGGACCTCGGTCGGAGCCTTTGCATTTAGTCTGACGTGGCCAATTTTTTATATAGAACGCCTGCACAAGTGGATATTCCCCGGCTTTGAATTGGTGGGAGAGGGAAGTCAGTCATCTGGTTCCCGCCGTTTAGTAACTTTATTCCTGCTGGGTGCATCGATACCGATCGGAGTTCTAGTAAATGTTGTCTCCTAGCGCGATTTGGAGTCTGTGGAAGTTTGCGGGCGTGGACTAGGCGCTTCGACGGCTTCGGTGCCTGTCTGACGACGGTGACCGGGCCAACGGCAAGGCGCGTAGTGCCAGTGCGGCAGCGAAGCCACGGCAGCTGCTCGATGCGTGTCAGCTACCCACGGCGCCGCTGGTACTGCAACGGCAGTCACCTCGCTTCCCGGTGAACGGTGCGCCGCAACAGAGAGCGAACGGAATCGTCGGGATGCAGGTCGTGGCATGTGCCCGCGCCCGGCCGCATGGGCCCTGCCATCGCCAAGAGGCCGGACACGACGATGGCCGCCTGGTCGGCCACTTCGAGGCCGACGTCGGCAACATCGTTCTGATTGGCCGTTTCTTCGGCAGGCATGCGGTAGACCAAGTCCGAATGCGTCAGATCGTAGATCGTCGTTGCAATGATGAACGCCGGGCCGAGGAACAAAGAAGCCGACCGCGACGGTCGGTGCGCGTAGAGGCCAACGCGACGCTGACGTAACGACAGGGCCCAGCAGCCACGGGTGCCCTCGACGATCATTGGCCGGACCGTACGCAAACCCACGGGTCAGCCGGGGACGCCTGTCACCGGGGTCGACAGCAACGCTGACAGCATCCGGCACGGATCGGGTGACCCGTCGAGGTCACGGATGCAAACCGCGCGGTAATCGTCGAGCCTTTCGCGACACAAGTCCGGGTGGAAGTCGCCGAGGCAGTGGGGGTTCGGGTGGGTCCACCGGGGAAGCGCGACGAGGTCTGGTTCACCAGCCTCTATGCCGCCGAGTACGCGCACATCGTCCGGTACGGCCTGCGCCGCCTCGGCGACGCCGACGCGTCGGCGGAACTCGCCCAGGAGGTGTTCGTCGTCGCGTGGCGGCGGCGTCGGGAGGTGCCGGACCGCAGCCTGCCCTGGCTGTACGGGGTGGCCCGGCGCCTGTTGGCCAACCAGTGGCGCTCCCGGCGGGCCGCACCGGATCTGCTGCCGATCGTGGATGCCGACCTGACGCGGGTGGCCGATCCGTCCGGTGCGGACACGACCGTGGGGGTCGCCGACATTCGGGCGGCGCTGGCGACCCTCAACGACCTCGACCAGGAGATCCTGCGGCTCGTCGGCTGGGAGGAGTTGACGGTGTCCGAGGCCGCGCAGGTCCTCGGCTGCACCCGGGCGACCACGGCGGTGCGCCTGCACCGCGCTCGCCGTCGACTGACCGTGGCGATGTCGAGCCGTCCGGTCCGTCCCCGCCGCCCACTGATGGCGACCACGCGAGAGGAGCTGTGATGTTTTCGGTGGCCCGTACCCGTACCCTCATCGGCCCGGCCGATCCGGCTCGGAGCGCGACCGTCGCACCGCCCTCGGTCGCGGCCCACGAGTTGATCGATCGTGCCGGTGTCGCGGAGGCGGCGGCGCATCGGCGCGTACGCCCGACTCGCCGGCTCGTCCTGACGGCCGGGGCGCTCGCGGTGGCGGCCGGCGCCGCGGCCGCGCTGCGTCCGTCCGGCGAGCGCACGCCGGACGTCCCGGTTGGGCCGGGGGACGCGGTGGGGCTGGTGCTCGTGCCGGTCGCCTACCAGTTCGACGCCGACCCGCCGGCTGCCGGCCCGCGGCTGCGCACGCTGGCCAGCAAGATCAAGGACGCGGGGTACGACACCCGCGGCGGGCGCTACATGTACCACCACACGAAGGTGTGGGGTGACCCGGTGATGAGTTCGCCCGACGACCGTTACCACGTCGCCTTTGTCGGTGAGACGAAGGTGTGGCAGGCCGCGGACGGGACCGGCAGCCAGGCCAACACCCAGCTGGAGCCGCAGTACCCCGACGAGAAGTCCCAGGCCTACTGGCGGCGCAAACTCCCGCAGGGTCCGGCCGATGCTGCCGAGTCGTCGCTGATTCCGCTGCCGCCGATGGAGCTGACGCCACCACCGGCCGATCCGGTGCGACTGCGGGAACTGCTCAAGATTGAGTACGGCCCGGGATCGGCGAGCAAGGCGGTCGGCACGCTCTACGCGCGGTACGTCATACCGCGCGCCACCCGGGCGGAGATCCTGCGCGTCCTCGCCGACCTGCCCGGCCTGCGCTGGCGGGGGCAGGTGACCGACCGCGCCGGTCGGGCCGGTGTCGCGGTCACCTACGACGACCGGGAACACGACGCCCAGTCCCTCCTGATCTTCGATGCGGATACGGGTGGCCTGCTCGCCCACGAGATGCTGACGCTCACGCCGGTACGGCTCAACGCGTACCAGATGATCATCGACACCGCCTGGACCGACCGCGTCGGCTGACCAGCGATTTCTGGGGCCGCTCTCGCGGGAGCGGCCCTGCGGTGTTTTTGCGGCAGCGCCGCCAGCTGCACGAACACCAGTGCGCATAGCAGATCAACCGTCTCGGCGGGCGTTGTCCACAGGCCCCTGAGTTGTCCACAGGCGGCCGGGTCGAGGGCGTCGTTCGGGGTTCGTCGCGAGCAGGGTCGGTGGTGCATCCGATCCCGACCGCTGGAGGCCGCGATGGCACCCCGTACCTCCGTCCCGCCGATCCGACGGCTCCCACTGGTCGTCACCGGGGACGGCGACCTGCTCGACGACCTGCTCCGGCTCGCCGCCGCCGGCGGGACCGAGGTGGAACTCGCCGCCGACCCGGCCGCGGCACGCACCCGCTGGACCTCCGCGCCGCTGGTGCTGCTCGGTGTCGACCAGTCGCGGGCGTGTCTGCGGGCCCGGCTACCGAAGCGGCCCCGGTTGGTGCTCGTCGGCCGGGCCGGTCAGATCGACCCCGGCTGGCAGATCGCCGAGCTGATCGGCGCCGAACACGTCGCCGCGCTGCCCGCCGCCGAGCCGTGGCTCGTGGACCGCCTGGCCGAGCACGGCCCAGACCAGCCGGACGGCCCGGGTGCGCGGGTCGTCGCGCTGTTCGGTGGCCGAGGTGGCGCCGGGGCGAGCGTGCTCGCCGGCGGGCTCGCCGTGACCGCCGCGCGGGCCCGACTGCGCACCCTGCTCATCGACGCCGATCCGCTCGGCGGTGGCCTCGATCTCGTCCTCGGCTGGGAGCAGTTGGAAGGGCTGCGGTGGCCGTCACTCACCAGCGCGGACGGGCGGGTGGACGCACCCGCGCTGGTCCAGGCCCTGCCCAGTCGAGGCGACCTGGTGGTGCTCTCCTGGGACCGCGGCGAGATGCTGGCGCTGCCCGCCGCAGCCATGGCGGCGACCGTCGACGCCGCCCACCGGGGCCGGGACTTCGTGGTGATCGACCTGCCCCGGCAGCTCGACGACGCCGCCGTGGTCGCGTTGCAGGCGGCCGACCAGGCGTTCGTCGTCGTACCGGCGGAGTTGCGTGCCACCGCGGCCGCCGCCCGGGTGGTGGCCGTGGCCGCACCACACTGCGACGCACTCTCGGTCGTGGTGCGCGGGCCCGCCCCCGGCCGGCTGCGCGCCACCGAGGTGGCACGGGCCCTCGGGCTTCCCCTCGCCGGCACGCTGCGCCCCGAGCCGGGGCTCTGCCGGGGCCTCGAACGCGGCGAGGCCCCGGCGGCGGCGGGCAAGGGCCCGCTCGCCGCCCTGTGCCAGCGGATCGTCGCGGACCTCACCGGCGCCACGACCGGTGCGGCATGAGCGGCCAGCCGGAGGACACCTCCTTCGCGGCCCGGGTGCGGCAGCGGATCGTCGCCGCCACCGACCCGGTCACCCCGGCGGCGATCGTCTCCGCCGTACGTGCCGAACCCACCGCTGCCGTGCTGGGCGACACCGCCGTCCTGCGGATCGCCGACCGGGTGCACGACGACCTCGTCGGCGCCGGACCACTCGCCCCACTGCTGACCGACCCAGAGGTGACCGACGTCCTGGTCAACGGCGTACGCGTCTGGGCCGACCGGGGTGCGGGGCTGCACCAGGTGGCGATCCCGGTCGGCTCGGTCGACGACGTCCGGCGGTTGGCGCAGCGGCTCATCGCCAGCGCCGGTCGGCGGCTCGACGACGGCTCCCCGTTCGCGGACGCCCGCCTGCCCGACGGCACCCGCCTGCACGCCGTACTGCCTCCGGTGGCGACCGAGGGTCCCTACCTGTCCCTGCGGACGTTCCGGCATCGCCCGTACACGCTCGACGAGCTGGTGAGCCAGGGGACGGTGCCGCGACCGGTGGCACCGCTGCTCGCCGCGGTCGTCGCGGCCCGGTTGGCGTACCTGGTCACCGGCGGCACGGGCTCGGGCAAGACGACCCTGCTCAACACTCTGCTCGGGTTGGTGCCAGCCACCGAACGGATCGTCCTGGTCGAGGACGCGGCAGAGCTCCAGCCGGGGCATCCGCACGTGGTCGGGCTGCAGGCCCGTACCGCCAACGTCGAGGGGACGGGCGTGGTCAGCCTCGGAGACCTGGTCCGGCAGGCGCTGCGAATGCGTCCGGACCGCCTGGTCGTCGGGGAGTGCCGGGGCGCAGAGGTGGTCGACCTGCTGGCCGCGTTGAACACGGGTCACGACGGCGGTGCCGGCACGCTGCATGCCAACACCCCGTCCGACGTGCCGGCCCGGCTGGAGGCGCTCGGCATGCTCGGTGGTCTGCCCCGCGCCGCGCTGCACGCCCAGGTGGTCGCCGCGCTTCAGGTGCTGCTCCAGGTGCGTCGCGGCGATCAGGGCCGCGTCCTCGAATCGATCTGTCTGCTGCTCCCCGAAGGGCCGGAACGCCTGGCCACCGTGGTGCCCGCCTGGATACGTGGGCGAGGCCTGGGGCTGGCCGCCCGTACGTTCGGCGCGCTGCTGCGGGACCGGGGTGTCGCGGTCCCACCGATCCTCACCGAGCCGTGGCCCGGATCGGCAGGTCCGGCGTGAACGCCACGATGGCGCTGGTCGCGGCGCTGCTGCTGTCCACCGCGATCCTGGTGATCTGGCGGGCGAAGAGCATCAGAGACCGTCGGCGTCGGGTGCTGGCCCCGACCCGGCGTGCCACCGGTGTCGACCCGGACGACGCCCTGGTCGAGTGGATCCGGGACCTCGCTCGCGGGCAGGACCGGCCGACCGAAGACCTCGGCGGCACGGCCGCTTCGGCTGACCCGGGTGCGCTCGTGCAGCCGGGGGCCGGCAGTGGGCGCACGGCCGTCGCCTGGTCCACCCGGGACCTCGACGACAGCCCCGGCCGTTCGAGGGCGACCGGTGGACCCGAGGGACCCACCCGACCGGCCGGCCCGGCACGTCCGCCGGCCCGCCGGGACTCGCGCCGCCCGGCTGCCATTGCCAGGCCCGAGGCCGGAGCCCCGGCGGCCGTCGCTTCCCCGCACCACGAGGCCGGCAGGCTGTTCGCCGACCAGGCGGACCAGAGGGCCGGCGGGCTGTTCGCCGACCAGGCGGGTCATCGGGCCGGCGGGCTGTTGGCGGGGCCGGCAGGCCGCGAGACCGACAGGCCGCTCGCGGACCAGCCGGACCATGGTGCCGGCGGACTGTTCGTGGGGCCGGCGGGCCACGAGCCGGACAGGCCGGTCTCGACCCTTCTGGTACGCGCGCGACGGTCACCGCGTCGGGTGCTGCTCCTGGCCGGTCTGGTGGGAGCAGGTGTCGGAGCCGTGTCCGGCGGGCCGGTGGCCGCCCTGGCGATGGCCGGCTACGGCACGCTCGCCATCCGTGCCCTGCTGCGCCGGAGAACAAATCGGCAGGTCGAGCTGAATCGACGGCGCGGCCTGGATCTGCTGTGCGGCCTGGCGGCCGACCTCCGGGCGGGTTCGCCCATGCCGCCGACCCTCGAGATCACCTCCGTCGCGGGAGCATCGATGGCCGGCGTCGATCGGCTTCGCGACCTGACCTCGGCCGCCGTGCGGCTGGCGGACCGGACCGGCGCGCCGCTGGCGGAGCTGATCGAGCGGATCGAGGCGGACGCCCGTGCGACCGACCGTGGGCTGGCCGCCGCAGCGGCACAGGCGGCTGGCGCACGCGCCACTGCCTGGTTGCTGGCTGCTCTGCCGATTGGTGGGATCGGGCTCGGCTACGGGATCGGGGTCGACCCCCTGGCGGTGCTCCTGCACGACACGGTCGGTGGGGTGTGCGCGGTCCTCGCCGTCGCCCTGCAGATCGTCGGTCTCTTCTGGGCTGAGCGGCTGGGCGCTGGGCCGGGGCGGACCACCTGATGTCCCCGGTGTTGTCCACTCGCGGGACTGCGGGCATACGCCGCCGTCCGGATGCGATCCGGCTCGCGGCAGGCATGGCCGGGCTTGCCGTGGCAGTGGTTGTCGAGGGCTGGTTCGGATGGCTGGGCGCCGTTCCGGTCGCCGTCCTGCTGGATGTGTCGCTGCGGCGGATCGAGCCTCCCGCCGTACGCAGCCAGCGGCTTCGGGAGGCCGCCGACCTGCCGCTCGCCGCCGACCTCCTGGCGGCGGCGATGCGGGCCGGTGCGCCGGTGGACCGCTCGGTCCTAGCGGTGGCCGAGGCGTTGGACGGCCCGCTGGCCACCCGACTGGCCCGGGTGGGCCGCACGTTGCTCCTCGGTGGCGGCCCAGCGGAGGCGTGGTCGGCGTTGGACGGTGTGCCAGGGGCGGATCGGCTTGCCGCAGCGGCGTTCCGCTCGGCCAACAGCGGCGCGGCGCTGGCCGGTGCGCTGACCCGTCTCGCCGACGACCTGCGGGCCGACCGGGCCACCGCCGCCGAGGCGTCGGCCCGTCGGGCGGGCGTCCTCATCGTGCTGCCACTGGGGCTCTGCTTCCTGCCCGCGTTCATTCTCGCCGGCCTGGTGCCGGTGATCGTCGCCGTTCTCGGCGACGTGCTCTGACCCATCGAGGAAGGGAAGACCCATGCGCAAACTCATCGCCCGACTGCGCGGCGACGACGGAATGAACACCGCCGAGTACGCGGTCGGCACGCTCGCCGCGGTGGCCTTCGCGGGGATCCTGTTGAAGGTGCTGACCTCCGGCAACGTCCAGTCCGCGCTGACCGCGGTCATCGACCGGGCACTCAAGTGATCAGGCGCCGGCAGGTCGACCGTACGCGGAACGCTCCCGGGCGCGCGTCCGACGGCGGCCGGAGGGCCCACATCGTCGGCGGCGAGCGGGGATCCTTCACCGCCGAACTGGCGGCCGGCCTGCCGGCGCTTCTCCTGCTGCTGCTCGCCGGCCTGACGGCGGTGAACGCCGTCAGCACACAGGCGAGTTGCCTGCACACCGCCCGCGAAGCCGCGCTCGCCGCCGCCCGGGGCGCCGGCAACGCGGACGGCGCACAGGTCGCACCACCGGGGGCAGAGGTGTCGGTGTCCTTCGACGGCGACCGGGTGCAGGCGACCGTCCGCGCGCCCGTCCGTGCGCTGGGCGGCCGGCTACCACGGGTCACCGTGGCAGCCACCGCCGTCGCAGCGGTGGAACCCGGCGCCCAAGAGATGAGCCGGTGATGCCCCGGCCGACGGTACGGTCGCGCGGTAACGGCGGTAGCCATGGCATCGGCCCGGGCCACGGTCGATTCCGTGGCCGCAGCCCTGACATCGAGCGAGACCTTGACGGCCGAGCAGACGCGGAGCGGGGTGGCGCGACCATCCTGCTGCTCGCGCTGGGGCTGGTGTTCGTGCTGGTCGGGACATTCGGCGCCGCCGTCGCCGCGACCGGCGTGGCAGCCCAGCGGGCCGCGGTGGCCGCTGATCTCGGCGCGCTGGCCGGGGCCACCCGAGCGCTCGACGGTGATGCGGTGGCGTGCGCGTCCGCCGCGGACATCGCCCAGCGCAACGCCGGCCGGATGGTCGACTGCGTCGTCGACGGCCTGGACGTGCTGGTGACCGTCGAGGTGGCGTTCACGCCGGTCCCGGGCCTGACACGGGTCGCCACATCGACGGCCCGCGCCGGGCCGGTGCGCGGCTGAACGGCAGACCCGGCCGGATCGCAGTGGGTAGAGCCTGGTCGGGTTGGACTGGCAGCAGTAGCCGGCGGCGGGGCGGAGCTGTAGGGCCCTGCCCCGCCGGCCGAGCTTGAGGGGGTAGCTCCGCCGATCTTGCACTTTGTGTCGACGATATGTGGCTTTCGTGGCCTATGTCGGCGCACAAAGTGCAAGATCGCGGGCGGGGTGGCGAAACGCCAGCCGGTGCGTCAGCGAGCCTGGAGCGCGTCGAGGGCGACGGCCATGGCGATGACGAGGCGGCGGTCGATCTGCGGGTTCTGCACCTCGACGACGTACTTGTCGCGCAGGCCCCACTTCTTGACGACCGAGAAGACGGGCTGGCCGCCGGCGAGGAAGTCGAAGTGGTACGGCAGCCAGGAGAGCGAGTCGACGAACCGGCGCAGCAGCGCCACCGGCAGGCTGCGCTCCTGACCCGTCACCTGCGGCAGGCCGGCCTGCTCGACGTGCCACGTGGAGCGGAGCAGGGACTGGGCGAAGTCCTTGCGGAACAGGCCGATCGGGTTGCCGGCCGCGTCGGTGACGTCGTACGTCGCGCCGAGGTCGATGCGCTGGCGGGCCTTGAAACCGAGCAGGGGCTGCTGCTTGGAGTCGTCGGTGTAGATCGTCACCTGCTCCTTGAAGGCGAGCCGCTTCTGCTGCGCGAAGGCCAGCAGCTCGCCCTCGCTGCCGTCCGGCGCGACCGCGCGGACCTCGTACTGGTTGACCATCATCCGCAGCCGCTGGCGGATGTGGAACTGCTGCAGGGTCTGCAAGTTGTCGAGCTGCATCTGATCTCCTCAGGGGGTGTCGCGCCGGAGTCTCGCACAGCCGGGCAACCCCCGTCGGCCCACGCTCATCCGGCTCACCCACCCGACCAACCCGCGCACCCCGAACCGGCCACCCCGACCCCGGCCCACCCCGACCAGCTCGCCCCGACTGGTCCAGCCTGACCGGTCCGCCCGGCCGGACCGGTCACGCGCGAATTCAGCGACCGTCCACCGTCGACCGCAACGACCAGGTGTTGAGCACCTGGTGGATGCCGCGCAGTCGCTCGTTGATCTGCTCCAGCCGTTCGGCCTGAGCCAACGCGGCCAGCGCGGCCCCGAGCGCGATCTGCTGGTCGAGGGTGAGGTGTTCCTGGTCGATGGTGTAGAGCAGGTCGACGGTCTCAGCGATCGTGTCGGCCACAACTTCTCCTCGGGCGCGGGGGCGAAATACAACACAAGCATCGATGGAAGCGCTCCCACACCATTGTGCCCAGTGCCACCGGCATTCATGCAAGGTGGCTCAGGAGGGCAGATTGCCCAGCACCACGTCGAGGACCCGGATCGCGTCCGGCTTCGAGAGAGGGTTGTTGCCGTTGCCGCACTTCGGCGACTGCACGCAGGACGGGCAGCCGGTCTCGCAGCCGCACTCCGCGATCGCGTCGCGGGTGGCCCGCAGCCACGCCGACGCCGTCCCGTAGGCGCGCTCCGCGAAGCCCGCGCCGCCCGGGTGCCCGTCGTAGACGAAGACCGTCGGCGCCTCGGTGTCCGGGTGCAGGGCGGTGGAGAGGCCGCCGATGTCCCACCTGTCGCACGTCGCCATCAGCGGAAGCAGGCCGATCGCGGCGTGTTCGGCGGCGTGCAGCGCGCCCGGTACGTCGGCCGGCTGCACCCCGGCGGACGTCAGCGACCGCTCGGACAGCGTGAACCACACCGCCACCGTCCGCAGCTCCCGGGCGGGCAGGTCCAGCGGTCGGGTGTCGATCACCTCGCCGGTGGCGATCCTGCGCCGCTGGTACGACACCACCTGGCTGGTGACGTCCACCTCGCCGAGGAACATCCCGACCGGCCCGGCGTCGACGTAGGAGCGCACCGACACCACGGACAGGTCGGTGACGTCCCGGGCGTGGGTGGACCAGTCCGGCTCCTCGACGTGCACCAACGCGCAGCCGTCGGCGAGGTCCAGCTCGTCGACCACGTACGAGACGCCCTGGTGCAGGTAGACCGCGCCGGGGTGGAGCAGGAAGTGGGACGAGCCGCCGTCGACGGTGCCGAGCAGCCGGCCGGTCGACGACTCCACCACGACGACCGGTGCGCCGCCCTCGCCGCGCAGGTCCACCTCGGGGCGCTCGCGGTGTCGCCAGTACCAGCCGGTGGGCCGCTGTCGCAGCGCCCCGGCTGCCACCAGCTCGTCCACCGCCTCCTTCGCCCCGTCGCCGAAGAGCGCCAGGTCGGCCGGCGTCAGCGGCGCCTCGGCGGCGGCGCAGGCCAGCTGCGGGGCAAGCACGTACGGGTTGGCCGGGTCGAGCACCGTCGCCTCCACCGGCGCACCGAAGATCGCCTCCGGGTGGTGCACCAGGTAGGTGTCCAGTGGGTCGTCCCGGGCCACCAGCACCGCGAGGGCCTCCTGGCCGGAACGCCCGGCGCGGCCCGCCTGCTGCCACAGCGACGCCCGGGTGCCCGGATAGCCGCAGATCAACACCGCGTCCAGCCCCACCAGGTCCACGCCCAGCTCCAGCGCGTTGGTGGAGGCCAGGCCGAGCAGGTCACCGTGCAGCAGCGCGCGTTCCAGCTCGCGACGCTCCTCGCGCAGGTAGCCGCCCCGGTAGGCGGCCACCCGGTCGCCGAGCCCGGGCACGGCGTCGTCGAGCGCCCGCCGCGCGTTGGCCGCCACCACCTCGGCGCCTTTGCGGGAACGGACGAACGCGAGGGTGCGTACCCCCTCGGCGACCGTGTCGGCGAGGAGGTCCGCGGTCTCGCGCAGCGCCGACCGGCGGACCTGACGAAGGTCGTCGTGGTCGCCCGTCGCCTGCGGGGGGACCGGGGAGGAGGAGCCCGAGTCCGGTGGCAGCAGTGGCGGTTCCCAGAGCGCGAAGGTCACCCCGCCGCGCGGCGAGGTGTCCTCGGTGACCGCGGTCACCGGCAGTCCGGTGAGTCGCGCGGCGGCGGTCGCCGGGTCGCCGGAGGTGGCCGAGGCGAGGACGAACACCGGGCTGGCCCCGAAGCGCGCGCACTGCCGGCGCAACCGGCGCAGCACGTGCGCCACGTGCGAGCCGAACACACCCCGGTAGGTGTGGCACTCGTCGATCACCACGTACGCCAGTCGGCGCAGGAACCCCGACCACTGGGCGTGGCCGGGCAGGACGCCGTGGTGCAGCATGTCCGGATTGGTCAGCACGAAGCGGGAGTGTCGGCGGATCCACTCCCGTTCCGCGCGCGGCGTGTCCCCGTCGTAGGTGGCGGGGCGTACCCCCTCCAGCTCCAGGCCGACGACGGCCCGCAGCTGGTCGGCGGCGAGGGCCTTGGTCGGCGCCAGGTAGAGCACGGTGGCCCGGGGGTCGGCGAGCAGCGTGGCGAGCGCCGGGAGCTGGTACGCCAGGGACTTGCCGGACGCGGTTCCGGTGGCGACGATCACGTGGCCGCCCTCGTACGCCAGGGTGGCCGCCTCGGCCTGGTGCTGCCAGGGCGCGACCACGCCGCGGCGGTCGAACGCCGCCCGAAGCTCCGTAGGCGCCCACGCCGGCCACGGCGCCGGCACCCCGACGCGGGCGGGCACCCGCTCGACGTGGGTGACCGGGTCGCCCGCGCCCCGTGCGCGCAGCCGGCGCAGCAGGTCGACCGGCGGGGAGGAAGTCACGTCCTGCACTCTCGCACTGGTGTTCGGAGATGAAAAGCCGGGCCCCGGGGTAAGGGAAAGCCGCCGCCGGTGACCGCAGGGTGTCCCGGCGGTAGTGGTTAGATGCCCAGGAGAGTTTACGGCTCTGGCGAGGAGGACCGATGGAGCTGTCGCTGGCGACGCGCACCGTGGGCGAGCACACGGTGCTTGAGGTCGGCGGTGAGGTGGACGTCTACACCGCGCCCCGGCTCCGCGAACGTCTCCTCGAGCTGATCGACGGCGGCGCCCGGCACGTGATCGTGGACCTCGGGCGGGTCGACTTCCTCGACTCGACCGGGCTGGGCGTGCTGGTGGGCGCGCACAAGCGGCTGCGCACGGCCGGCGGCTCGTTCGCCCTGGTCTGTGACAAGGAGCCGCTGCTCAAGATTTTCCGGATCACGGCGCTGGACCAGGTGTTCCCGCTGCACGCCACGGTCGAGGCGGCGGCCGGCGCGGGCCCGAGCGGCGCCAACGCGTGATGGCGACGGTCCGGCTCTCCTTCTCTCCGGCCCCGGTGCACGTGCGTACCGCCCGACTGGTCGGCGTGGCCGTCGCCCGACGGGCCGGTGTCCGCGAGGACCTGCTGGACGAGGTGCGCCTGGCCATCGGTGAGGCGTGCACCCGGGCGGTCGCGCTGCACCGTCAGTACGGCCTGGCCGATCCGGTGCTGGTGGAGATGTCCGACGGCGGCACGTACGCGGTGCGGGTCGTGGACCGGGCGCCGATCGAGGCCAGCATCGGGCTGGCGGCGCTGCCGCCGGACGAGTTGGCCGACGAGTCGCTGACCGACGAGGCGTTGACCACGGGTGTCGGGTTCGCTCTGCTCGCGGGCTTCGTGGAGGACCTGCAGGTGCGCCCGGTCGACGAGGGCATCGGCACCGAGGTGCGAATGGTGTGGCCCGTCGGGCGCTGACTTCGGAACGACTGCGCACAAGGCCGTGTCCCCGCCGGGGAGGCGGCCTTGTCGTCATGGATCGGGCCCTATATCAGATTTCGTTTCATAACACAGCGACGAAGATCATCGAGACACGGTGCCACCTCGGTGTGACCTCGAACACTGTGGAGGGCTACAGTACCCGGGTTGTCAGCAAGTGATCCAACCCGCAGCCAGCGGGTATGGGTGGTCATCGCTGGTCCGCTGGGGTGGGTTGGCGCGCGCTTGCGAGTCCGCATCCAGGCGTCGACCGGTGCGTCTCCACCCGTCGACGCGAGTGTTCGGTAACAGGAGGACACAGATGTCCGAGACCTTGGCCGCCGACGGCGGCGGGCTTTCCCTTACCGGAGGCAATGTCACGTACGTCGTCATCGCCGCGGTCATCGCGCTGGTGGCGCTCGTCTTCGCCGCCGCTTTGACGAAGACCGTGCTGGCCGCCGGCAAGGGCACCACCAACATGCAGGAGATCTCGGGGGCGGTCCAGGAGGGCGCCTCGGCCTACCTGCTCCGCCAGTTCCGCACCTTGGCGATCTTCGTCGTCGTCGCCGTGGTGCTGCTCTTCCTGCTGCCGGTGCACGACACCGACGGCAGCGAGATGGCCGTGAAGCTCGGCCGCTCGCTCTTCTTCGTGGTGGGCGCCGTGTTCAGCGCGTCCATCGGTGGCGCCGGCATGTGGCTGGCGACCCGCGCGAACCTGCGCGTGGCCGCCGCCGCCCGGGAGCGCCAGGGTGGCCGCGAAGCCGCCATGAAGATCGCCTTCCGGACCGGCGGCGTGGTCGGCTTCCTCACCGTCGGCCTCGGCCTCTTCGGCGCCGCGCTGGTCGTCCTGGTCTACCGGGGTGACGCGCCCACGGTGCTGGAGGGCTTCGGCTTCGGCGCCGCCCTGCTGGCGATGTTCATGCGGGTCGGCGGCGGCATCTTCACCAAGGCCGCCGACGTCGGCGCCGACCTGGTCGGCAAGGTCGAGCAGGGCATCCCCGAGGACGACCCGCGTAACGCCGCCACCATCGCCGACAACGTGGGCGACAACGTCGGTGACTGCGCCGGCATGGCCGCCGACCTGTTCGAGTCGTACGCGGTGACGCTGGTGGCCGCGCTGATCCTCGGGCGGGCCGCCTTCGGCGAGGACGGTCTGGTCTTCCCGCTGATCATCTCCACCATCGGCGTGCTGGTCGCCATCGTCGGCGTCTTCATCACCCGGCTGCGCGCCTCCGACCGCAACGGTCTCACCGCGATCAACCGGGCCTTCTACATCTCCGCCGTGATCTCCGCGGTGCTGGTGGCGATCGCCGCGTACGCGTACCTGCCGGCGACCTTCGCCGACCTGGAAGGTGGCCTCACCGACGTCGACCGCAACCCGCGACTGGTAGCCATCGGCGCGGTGGTGATCGGCATCGTGCTCGCCGCCGCGATCCAGGCGCTGACCGGCTACTTCACCGAGACCAACAAGCGGCCCGTGCAGGACATCGGCAAGAGCTCGCAGACCGGCGCGGCCACCGTCATCCTCGCCGGCATCAGCGTCGGCCTGGAGTCGGCGGTCTACTCGGCGCTGCTGATCGGCGCCGGCGTCTTCGGGGCGTTCCTGCTCGGCGGCAGCTCCATCACGCTGTCGCTGTTCGCGGTGGCGCTGGCCGGCACCGGCCTGCTCACCACCGTCGGCGTCATCGTCGCCATGGACACCTTCGGCCCGATCTCCGACAACGCCCAGGGCGTGGCGGAGATGTCCGGCGACATCGACGAGCACGGCGCGCGCATCCTCACCGAGCTGGACGCGGTCGGCAACACCACCAAGGCCATCACCAAGGGCATCGCGATCGCCACCGCGGTGCTGGCGGCGACCGCGCTGTTCGGCTCGTACACGGACACCCTGCGGACCGCGTACGCGGACGCCGGCGTGGGCGACGTCGGCACCGAGATCCTCAACTCGCTGAACGTGGCCAACCCGCGCAACCTGGTCGGACTGATCATCGGTGCGGCTGTCGTCTTCCTCTTCTCCGGGCTGGCGATCAACGCGGTGTCCCGCTCGGCCGGCGCGGTCGTCATGGAGGTCCGCCGGCAGTTCCGTGAGCTGCCCGGCATCATGGACCGCACCCAGCGTCCGGAGTACGGCAAGGTCGTCGACATCTGCACCCGGGACGCGCAGCGCGAGCTGATGACCCCCGGCCTGCTCGCCATCCTGGCGCCGATCGCGGTCGGCTTCGGCCTCGGCCCGGGGGCGCTCGCCTCCTACCTGGCCGGCGCGATCGGAGCCGGCACGCTGATGGCGGTGTTCCTGTCCAACTCCGGTGGGGCCTGGGACAACGCCAAGAAGCTGGTCGAGGACGGCGCGTACGGCGGCAAGGGCTCCGAGTCGCACGCCGCCACGGTCATCGGCGACACCGTCGGCGACCCGTTCAAGGACACCGCCGGCCCGGCCATCAACCCGCTGATCAAGGTGATGAACCTGGTCTCGCTGCTGATCGCCCCCGCCGTGGTGGCCTACAGCGTCGGTGACGACCGCAACGTCGGCCTGCGGGTTGGTATCGCGCTGGTCGCGACGCTGATCATCGTGGCGTCGGTGGTCTTCAGCAAGCGCAAGGGCATCGCGATGGACGACTCCGACACCGGCGCGGGCAGCGCCGACCACCGTCCGGAGATCGTCAACGCCTGACACCGGCGGCACCGGGGTCCCCGCTCGACGCACCCGTCGGGCGGGGACCCCGGCCATCCGGACCGGTGCCACACCTGGCCGAAGGTCGTACGCTGCAACGCATGCGTACGTGCCGGACGTCTGCCGTCGGAAAGCTCACGGTGGTCCTGGCCACGCTCGTCGTCGTCCTCACCGGCTGCGGTGGGCCCAGCCCACGGGCCTGGGCGGCCTCGGTCTGCGGCGCACTCACGCCGTGGCGCTCCGAGATCAGCAAGTTGACCAGCAGCACCGATCAGCAGATGACGGCGCAGACCACTCCGGCGCAGGCCAAGGAGAACCTGGTGCGGCTCTTCGGCGGCGCGGAACAGGCCAGCGAGACCGCGCGCCGCAAGGTCGAGCAGGCCGGCGTCCCGGAGACCGACAACGGCGAGGCCATCTCCGCCGGCTTCCGGGGGTCGCTGGAGAAGATGCGGGACGCCTACGGCCGCGCCCGGGACACCATCGAGGGGTTGGGCACCGGCGAGCCCGCCGCCTTCTACGACGGCGTGCGGGCCGCCGTCGACACCCTGAACAAGGAGTACGACGCCAGCGCGCTGGACACCAGCAAGCTCAACTCCGAGGAGCTGAAACAGGCCTTCGACGAGGTGCCCGAGTGTCGCTGAACGGGCTCGGTGACACGCCGGCCGCGCAGTCGCTGCCGGCGCTGTTCCCCGTACCCGAGCCCGACCCGTCGCGGGCCGACCCGGCGCCTGCGGGTCCGAGCCGGCGGCGCGGCGGTTCCGACCGCTCCGAGTCGGCCCTTTCCGGGCCACCCCGGGCCGACGACGCGGGACGGCAACTCGTCTTCTTCGGCGCGGAGGCCGCCGAACCGGCGGTCGCCGATCTGGCCGGGCTGCTCGCCGGCCCGGGGGAGGTCGTCCGGATGGGCGGCACCGCCCGACTCGCGGTGCGGGTGGACGCCGCCTGGCGGGTGCACGTGCTCGTCGCCGAACTGGCGCTGCGCGGGCTGGCCGCGAGCTGGGAGCCGACCGAGGACCAGCGGCACGCCGTGCGGACGTCGTACACCCGGTTGTTGAAGCCGCTCGCGGTCGCCTGGCTGGACGGCCCGGCGAAGTGTCCTCCGGCGGCCTTCCACCTGACCGGCCGGCGGCTGCGGCTGTGGCTCGCCGCCGCCGGGACGCCGGAGCCGCCCGGCGGCTTCCTGCTGCGCCTCGGCGCGGGTGACCAGCGGTGCTGGGAGGCGATCGGCGCGGCTCTCGCCGCCGCCGGCCTGGCCGGCACGCTGCTCGGCCCCGACGAGGGTGGCCCGGCGTACCGGATCACCGGCCGACGCCGGTTGGCGCGGCTCGCCGAACTGGTCGGCGCCCCGCCCGCGGCAGCCCCGCCCGACGCCTGGCCCTAACCGCCCCCGCCGCCCCCGCCCCCGCCCACCGGCGTCGATCATGGAGTTGTGGTGGTGGACGTACCTCTCCTTCGGGGTCTAAACGCCCACCACAACCCCATGATCGACGTGAGCGGGAGGGGCGGGGGGTGGGGGTGGGGCGTGGGAGGGGTGGGGGAGGGGCGGGGGTGAGGTGTCTGGTGTTGGACAACTGGGGTTGGACGGGCTGGTTGAGGGCCTGCCATCGTCACAGTGACCCGCTCCGAGGCCTACCCACGGTGTACGGTGGCGCCGTCCGGCAGTGTCGAGCACGGCGGGCGGGATTCGACCGCCGCGCCGCAGCGGATTGCCGCCCGCGAAACCCGAAACGCGGACGGCGCGTTACGTTGGACATCCGGACCGCCGGTGCCACGGCGGGGTCGAGAGCGGTCGCTGTCGTAAGGCGCCGGCCGGCCACGAGCAGGAGTGAGGTCGGGGAGAGACGTGCCGAGCAACGCTGGAACCACCCGTCTGGTCATCGTCGAGTCACCGGCGAAGGCCAAGACGATCTCGGGCTACCTCGGCCCGGGGTACGTCGTGGAGGCCAGCTTCGGTCACGTCCGCGACCTGCCGCGCAACGCCGCCGACGTGCCGGCCAAGTACAAGGGCGAGTCCTGGGCTCGCCTCGGGGTGGACGTGGACAACGGCTTCCACGCCCTCTACGTCGTCTCGGCCGACCGCAGGCAGCAGATCAGCAAGCTGGTGAAGCTGTCCAAGGAGGTCGACGAGATCTTCCTGGCGACGGATGAGGACCGCGAGGGCGAGGCCATCGCCTGGCACCTGGTCGAGACCCTCAAGCCCAAGGTCCCGGTCAAGCGGATGGTCTTCCACGAGATCACCAAGCCGGCGATCCAGGCCGCCGTGGCCAACCCCCGGGAGATCGACCGCGACCTGGTCGACGCCCAGGAGGCCCGGCGCATCCTCGACCGCCTCTACGGCTACGAGGTCTCCCCGGTGCTGTGGAAGAAGGTCATGCCGAAGCTCTCGGCGGGCCGGGTGCAGTCCGTGGCGACCCGCATCGTGGTGGAGCGGGAGCGGCAGCGGATGGCGTTCCGCACCGCCGAGTACTGGGACATCCTGGCCACCCTCGCCGTGGCGAACGCCGGGGAGGGGCCGCGTACCTTCAACGCCACCCTGATCGCGCTCAACGGCGACCGGATCGCCACCGGTAAGGACTTCGAGCCCACCACGGGCAAGGTCCGGGCCGGCGCGGGCGTCGTCCACCTCGACGAGAGCGGTGCCCGGGGTCTGGCCGCCCGGCTCGACGGGCGGCCGTTCACGGTCACCCGGGTCGAGGAGAAGCCCTACCGCCGCCGCCCGTACGCGCCGTTCATCACCTCGACGCTCCAGCAGGAGGCGGCCCGCAAGCTGCGCCTGTCCTCGCAGCAGACGATGCGCACCGCGCAGCGCCTCTACGAGAACGGCTACATCACCTATATGCGTACCGACTCGGTGAACCTGTCGGAGACCGCCATCTCGGCGGCCCGCCGGCAGATCGTCGAGCTGTACGGCGAGCGCAGCGTTCCGCCGGAGCCCCGCCGCTACACCGGCAAGGTCAAGAACGCCCAGGAGGCGCACGAGGCGATCCGCCCGGCGGGGGACAACTTCCGTACCCCGGGCGAGGTGGCCAAGGAGCTGTCCGCCGAGGAGTTCAAGCTCTACGAGCTGATCTGGCGGCGCACCATCGCCTCGCAGATGACCGACGCCGTCGGTTCCAGCGTCTCGGTGCGCATCCGCGCGGTCTCCACCTCCCAGGAGGAGGCCGACTTCGGTGCGACCGGTAAGACCATCACCGACCCGGGTTTCCTGCGCGCGTACGTCGAGTCCAGCGACGACGAGAACGCCGAGGCCGAGGACGCCGAGCGTCGGCTGCCGACCCTGGTCAAGGACCAGCCGCTGACCGCCGACGAGCTGGCCGCGCAGGGCCACCACACCCAGCCGCCGTCGCGCTACACGGAAGCGTCGCTGGTCAAGGCCCTGGAGGAGCTGGGCATCGGTCGCCCGTCCACCTACGCGTCGATCATGCAGACGATCCAGGACCGGGGGTACGTCACCAAGCGCGGCCAGGCGATGATCCCCACGTTCCTGGCCTTCGCGGTGATCGGCCTGATGGAGCGGCACTACCCACGCCTCATCGACTACGACTTCACCGCCAGCATGGAGAACGAGCTGGACGAGATCGCGGGCGGTGACCACGCCGCGGTCGACTTCCTCACCGCGTTCTACTTCGGCAGCTCCAACGGCGCCGGTGACCAGGACATCGCCCGCTCGGGTGGGCTCAAGAAGCTCGTCACCGAGAACCTGAGCGAGATCGACGCGCGCAGCGTGAACTCGATCCCGCTCTTCACCGACGAGGACGGCCGGGAGGTCGTCGTCCGGGTCGGCCGGTACGGGCCGTACCTCCAGCGGGCGGTTCCCGGCGAGACGCCGGCCGCTCCGGCCGAGGGCGAGGAGGCCGGCTCCCAGGGTGACCGGGCGCCGATCCCCGAGGGCCTGGCCCCGGACGAGCTGACCCCGGAGAAGGTGCACGAGCTGTTCCTCGGCGGTAGCGGCGAGCGCAAGCTCGGCGACGACCCGGCCACCGGCGAGCCGATCGTGCTCAAGTCCGGCCGTTTCGGCCCGTACGTCTCCAGCGGGGAGCGCAAGTCCTCGCTACTGCGCTCGCAGACGCCGGACTCGCTCTCCCTCGACGAGGCGCTGCGGCTGCTGAGCCTGCCCCGGTCGGTGGGCGTCGCGCCCGACGGCGTCGAGGTGTTCGCCAACAACGGTCGCTACGGCCCGTACGTGAAGCAGGGCGAGGAGTTCCGCTCGCTCGAGTCCGAAGAGCAGATGTTCACGGTCACCCTGGACGAGGCGTTGGCCCTGCTGGCCGCCCCGAAGACCCGGGGCCGGCGGGCCGCCGCGCCGCCGCTGCGCGAGATGGGCGTCGACCCGTTGACCGAGAAGCCGCTGGTGATCAAGGACGGGCGGTTCGGCCCGTACGTCACCGACGGCGAGGTCAACGCGTCCCTGCGGCGCGGCCAGACCCCGGAGGCGCTCACCATCGAGGAAGCGTCCAAGATGCTGGCCGACAAGCGGGCCAAGGGTCCGGCCCCGCGCAAGAAGGCCGCAGCGAAGAAGGCTCCGGCGAAGAAGGCTCCGGCGAAGAAGACGACGGCCACCAAGAAGACGGCCGCCGCCAGCAAGTCCACCGCCGCGAAGAAGACCACCACCGCCAAGGCGACGGCGGCCAGGAAGGCGACCCCGGCGAAGAAGGCGGCCCCGAAGAAGGCCACCGCCAGCCCTGCCGAGGAGTGACGGTGAGCACGCCGCCCCAAATGGGTTAAATGTCCAAATTTGGGGTCGGGGTTCTGGCGTGGACTGCCTAATGTGAGGGAATGTTCGCAGTCCCTGTCCCGCGCCGCCGCATGCTCGTCGGTGCTGCCGCCGGTGCGTTGCTGCTCGCCGTGTCCGCGGTCGGCATCCGGGCGGTGGACGCGGGCAGTCCCTCGCCAGCCGGCGCCACCATGTCGCGCGCTTCCCCGCAGGCCGTCGCCCCCGGGTCGTCCGCCGGGCCGAACCGCGATCCCGCCAACCCGCGGACCGTGCGACTCGTCGCCGCGGGTGACGTTCTGATCCATCCCGCGGTGACCGAGCAGGCGCGCCGGGACGGTGCCCGTGCCGGCGGCATGGACTTCGGCCCGATGTTCGCCGGGGTCGCCCCGGCGGTCCGCGGCGCCGACCTGGCGCTGTGCCACCTCGAGACGCCACTGGCCGATCCCGCCGGCCCGTTCGCCGGCTATCCGTCGTTCAACGCGCCCCCGCAGGTGCTCGACGCGCTGCGCACCACCGGGTTCGACGGCTGCTCAACCGCCTCCAACCACACCCTCGACCAGGGTGCCGACGGGGTGGCCCGGACACTCCGCGCACTCGACGCCGCCGGGCTGGGGCACACCGGGAGTGCCCGCAGCGCCGCCGAAGCGGCCCGGCCCCGGATCTACCAGGTCGGCGACGTCCGCGTCGCCCACCTGGCGTACAGCCTGAACTTCAACGGGCTGAGCCGCCCCTCGGGCAAGCCGTGGCTGGCCAACCTGATCAAGCCGTCCGAGATCCTCGCCGCCGCCCACAAGGCCCGGGTCGCCGGTGCCGACATCGTCGTGCTCAGCCTGCACTGGGGTACGGAGTACCAGCACCTGCCGGACGCCGACCAGCGGGCGTGGGCCAAGCAGTTGATCTCCTCGCCCGACGTGGACCTCATCCTGGGCCATCACGCCCACGTGGTGCAGCCGTTCCAGCGCTTCGGCGACAAGTGGGTGGTCTTCGGCATGGGCAACGAACTGGCCCGGCACGAGACGCCGATCGACGACAACCGTGAGGGTGTGATGGCCCGGGCCACCTTCACCGAGACCGCTCCGGGACGCTGGACGGTGACCCGGATGGAGGCACTGCCCACCTGGACCGACCTGGCGCCGGCCCTGCGGCTGGTCGACCTGACCGCAGCGCTTGCCGACCCGGGCACCTCACCAGGCCGGCGGGGCGACTACCGGGAGGCGTACCAGCGGGTGCTCGGCTACGTCCGGGCCCTGGGTGCCGGCCCGGACCAGGTGGTGGCGTCGGGCGGCTGAGCGTCACCGCCGAGGGTGCGGCTCGAACCAGGGTGCTCTGCACCACACCGAGATCGCCCGCCTACCCGTTGAGTCGGTACCGCCGTACCGTATTGCCATGCCGGTTGGTCGGACGAGGCGTGCGGGCGGGGAGAAGCGGGCAGCCGTTCTCGACGCGGTGATGGACGTGCTCGCATCGCGCGGATACGAGAACACGCGGTTCGCCGACGTCTCGGCGGCCGGCGGCGTCGCGATCAGCACCCTCCAGACCTACTTCGGGTCGCGGGAGGACATGATCATCGAGGCCATGCAGGTGTTCACCGACCGGGAGGTCGCCGCCCTGGACGCGGTTTCGGTCGCCGAGGCCGACCCGTGGCGACGGCTGGTCGCCCTGACCGACCGGAGCCTGCACAACTCGGAGAGCGCCCGACGGATCCTGGTCGAGTTCTGGCGATCGGCGATGCGCGACGACGAACTCCGCGACCACAGCGCCAAGGTGCTGGCGCGTTACCGGGCGCCCTTCCTGGCCGCGGTGCGCGAGGGCGCCGAGCGGGGGGCGTTCACGCTGACCCACGACGCCGACGCGGTGACGGACTTCCTGCTCGCGGCTCTGGCCGGTCTGATCGTCTCGCGCGTCCAGCACCATGCCACGCCGTCACCCGAGACCTTCCGCGACGTCCTGCTCACCCAGCTCAGGCTGATGCTGGGCGTCCGGGACGCGGCTTCCCGTACCCGAACGGATTGAGGACGATGACCACCGTCGAGATCACCCGCTTCCGCGTGGCCGCGGAGCGCGCCGATGCCCTGCTGGCCGCACGGCCCGCGATGCTTGACGACTTCCAGGCCGACCGTGCCGGCTTCCTCGGCGCACGGCTGATCCGACTCGATGCCGGACAGTGGCTGGACATCGTCTTCTGGGCCTCGCCCGAAGACTTCGCCGAGTCCCGGCGTCGGGGCGGGAACCGGCCCGGCATCCAGGCGTTCTTCGCCCTGATCGACGAGGTGGTCAGCTCCGAGGAGGGCACCACGACCGATCCGGTGGGTGCGTGATGCGCGCAGCCTGGTACGACCGGCAGGGCCCGGCCCGCGAGGTTCTGCAGGTCGGCGAGTTGCCCGATCCCTCGCCGGGTGCCGGCGAGGTCCGGGTCCGGGTGTCGGTCTCCGGAATCCACGTGGGTGACCTGGGCAAACGGCAGGGCTGGTGGGGGTCCGCCATGTCGTTCCCCCGGGTGGTCCCACACGGTGACGGCGCCGGGGTGATCGACGCCGTCGGGCCGGGTGTCGATCCGGCACGGGTCGGTGAGCGGGTCTGGGTGTATCTCGCCCAGTCGTACCGCCCGTTCGGCACCGCCGCCGAGTACACGGTGGTGCCGGCCCGGCACGCCGTGCCGCTGCCCGCCGACGTGCCGGACGAGCAGGCGGCCGGGCTCGGTATCCCGGGCATCACGGCCCATCGGGCGATCTTCGCCGACGGTCCCGTGCGTGGGCAGCGGGTCCTCGTCACCGGTGCCCTCGGCGCGGTCGGACGGGCCGCGCTGGCGGTGGCCCGCCGGGGCGACGCCACCGTGATCGCGACGGTTCGAACGCCCGACCAGGTTGAACAGGCGCTGATCGCGGGCGCGCACCACGCGGTCGACACCGCCGGCGGCGACGTCGCCGCCCGGATCCTCGACCGCACCGGCGGGGAACCTGTCGACCGGGTGGCCGAACTCGCCTTCGACGCCAACCTGGCGACCAACCTGGAGATCCTCCGCGTCGGCGGCGTCATCGCGACCTACGCGACCGTGGCCGCCGAACCCGCCATCCCGTACTGGCCGCTGGGCTTTCAGAACATCACGGTCCGGTTCCTCAGCAACGACGACTTCCCCGAGTCGGCGAACGAGGCCGCCGCGACCGACCTGACGGCCGCGCTCGTCGCCGGTGATCTGCGCTATCCGATCGCCGCCCGGCTGCCGCTGGCACAGATCGCCGAGGCCCACGAGTTGGTCGAGCGCGGCGCCCGGGGCCGGGTCGTCCTGGACCTCTGACGGGCGGACGCCGCCCTCACGCGCCCAGGATGTGGGTCAGGTGCGGGCTGGCGAAGACGCGGTGCGGGTCCAGGCGGTCGCGGACGGCCTGGAAGTCGGCGAAGCGGGGGTACGCCCCGGCGAGGGACGCCGCGTCGCGGTAGTGCAGCTTGCCCCAGTGCGGGCGACCGCCGAGTGCGGCGGCGACCTTCTCGAACGCCTGGAAGTACGGCTCGTACGGCATGCCGACGTACTGGTGTACGGCGATGTACGCGTTGTCCCGGTCGTAGCCGTGGGACAGCCAGATGTCGTCGGCGGCGGTGAAGCGCACCTCGACCGGGAAGAGGATCTTGAACGGGAGTCCGTCCACGATCCGTCGCAGCGCGGTGAGCGCCTCCGGTAGCGCCGCGCGGGGGAGGCCGTACTCCATCTCGACGAAGCGGACCCGGCGCGGGGTGCAGAACACCCGGTCGGAGCGTCCGGTGTACCGCCGTTCGGTGAGCGCGCGGGCGGAGACGGCGCTGATGCCGGGTGCCAGGGCGGGCACGGCCCGGCCGAGGCGGCAGGCCCCGGCGAAGACCCGGTTGGACAGGAAGTCGTCGTCCAGCCAGCCGCGCCAGCGGGACAGCGGCCGGTCGTTGACGGGTACCCGGTCGTTGGCCTTCACCTGGACCCGGGACGTGTACGGGAACCAGTAGAACTCGACGTGGTCGTGCCGGCCGATCAGCGCGGGCAGGTCGCCGAGCACGTCGTCGAGGGCGGCGGGGCGTTCGTGGGCGTGCAGGACGAAGGCGTCCACGCAGCGCAGGGTCACCTCGACCAGGACGCCGAGCGCGCCGAGCGAGACCCGGGCGGCGGCGAAGACGTCGGGGTGCTCGTCCGCGGAGCAGCGCAGCACCTCGCCCGTGCCGGTGACCAGGGTGAGGGCCTCGACGAAGGTGGAGAGGCAGCCGTAGCCGGCGCCGGTACCGTGGGTGCCGGTGGAGATGGCGCCGGCGATGGTCTGCGCGTCGATGTCGCCCAGGTTGGGCAGCGCGAGGCCGTGCCGGGCGAGCAGTCCGTTGAGCGCGTGCAGGGGCATTCCCGCCGGTACGGTGACCAGTCGGCGCGCGACGTCCACGCTGACACCGGTCTCCAGCTCGGACAACTCCATCCGCCGGTCGTCGGCGAGGGCGACGGCGGTGAACGAGTGGCCGCTGCCCGCGACGCGGATGCGGCCTCCGGCGGCGGCGGCGTCCCGAACGGCTTCTGCCACCTCGTCCGGCGAGCCGGGGCGCAGGATCGCGGTGGCGCTGCCACGCTGGTTGCCGGCCCAGTTGGACCATCCGGCGGTGAGCGGTGCGGTGCCGACCATGCGCGCTCCTCATTCATGAATATGAACTGACTTCATATCAGGAACGTTGTCCCTGGTAAATACCGCAATTGCGGTCCGCTCGTTGTACCGGTAGTCACGGACTCGTGACGTGGAGATATGTTCATCCGTCGAAGGGGGGTGGCGCCGAGTGTCCACACCAGCCGCCACGACCGGGCCGCTGCGCCGCGTACCGGTGCAGGGTCGAAGTGTCGCGCGGGTTCAGCGCATGTTGGACGCCTGCGCCGAGCTCGTCGACGAGGTGGGGTACGAGGGGCTGACCACGACCCTGCTCGCGGAGCGCGCCGAAGTGGCGATCGGGTCGGTCTACCAGTTCTTCCCGGACAAGCGGGCGATCGTGCAGGCGTTGACCCTGCGCACGATGGAGTCCTACCTGCAGCGGCTCGACGAGCGCTTCGCCTCCGACGAGATGACCCACTGGTGGGACGGCGTCGACGCGGGAATCGACGAGTACATCACGATGCACCGCACCGTCCCCGGCTTCCGTACCCTGCACTTCGGCGACGTGGTCGACCTGCACCTGCTCGACGAGCAGCGTGACAACAACGGCGTCATCGCCGACCAGTTGGCGCGGGTGCTCACCGAGCGCTTCGGTCTGACCGACGTGCCGAAGCTGCGCTTCGTCCTGGAGATCGCCGTGGAGGCCGCCGACGCGCTGATCAAGCTCGCGTTCCGGCGCAAGTCCGACGGCGACGAGCGGGTCCTGCTCGAGGCGAAGGCGCTGATCCGGGAGTACCTGCACCGCCAGGTCGACGGATGCGAGAGCGAGCAGCGCGCCGAGGCCGCCCAGTCCGCCTGACCTGGCGGCGCGAACACCTAGAGGAACGCGTGGCCCTCGCCCCGGTAGGTGGGCACGGTCGCCACGACCGCGTCCCCCTCGACGAGGTGCAGCTCGTTGACCCGTTCGCACAGCTCACCTGCCTTGGCGTGCCGGAACCACACCCGGTCGCCGACCTGCAGGGTGGCCGCCGCCGCGCCGGCGAGAGGGGTCTGCACCTCGCCGGCGCCCTCGGTGCCGACGAGCTTCAGGCCGGCCGGCAGCCACGGTCGGGGCAGCCGGCTGTCGGCCGCCTGGCCGGAGGCGATCCAACCGCCGCCGAGCACGGTCGCCAACTCCGGCGTCGGTCGGCGGACCACCGCGCAGGCGAAGAACGCCGCCGGGGTGGGCCGCCAGGCGCGGTACGCGTCGAACAGCGTCGGCCCGTACAGGCCCGATCCCGCGGTGACCTCGGTGACCGCGGGATCGGCGCTGGTCGCGGCCACGCTGCCGGTGCCGCCGCCGTTGACGAACTCCAGGTCGGCGTGTTCCCGTACCGCCGCCACCGCGGCGCCACGGCGGGCCAGCAACTCGCGGTAGGAGCCGCGCTGAGCCAGCCTGATCGCGCCCGCCAGCAGCGTCCGCCCCGGCGGCGCGTCGCCCAGGCCGGCGATCTGCGCCTCGTACGACATGAGCCCGACCAGCCGGAAGCCGGCGCGGCCGGCGACGGTGGCGGCGAGCGCGCCGGCCGCCCGGGCGCTGTGCACCGGCGAGCGGCGGACGCCGACGTGCACGCCACGCAGCGGTCGCCAGGAGGCGTCCAGGTCCAGGCAGAGCCGCAGCTCGGCGCGTTGCCCCGGGGCGCGGACGGCGTCGACGAAGTCGAGCTGGCCGGTGCCGTCGATCATGAGGGTGATCGCGGCGGCGAGTGTCGGGTCGGCGGCCAGCTCGGTGAGGGCCGCCCGGTCGGCGCTCGGGTACGCCACCAGCACGTCGTCGCTCAGACCAGCCCGGACCAGCCAGATCGCCTCGGGGAGGGTGAACGCCATGACCCCCTGCCAACCGGGCCGGGTGAGCGCCCGGCCGATCAGGTCCCGGCTGCGCACCGACTTGCTGGCCAGCCGGATCGGCTTGCCGGCGGCGCGGTCGGCCAGGGCCGCCGCGTTGGCGTCGTAGGCGGTGAGATCCACCACGGCGTACGGGGGGTCGAGATGGGCGGTCGCCCGGTCCAGGCGCTCGCGCAGTTTGTCGCTTTCGATGGCCACGTGTGCACGCTAACTGTCCGACGATGAATGCGAAACACCCTCGCATACGTCCCGGGCTGCGGTCGACGCCGTCGGCGGCCTAGGCTCAGCGAGCAGGAGAATGTCGCCGGTGGGGCGGCCCCCACCGGGTCTAGAGTGTTCCACCGGGGGTGCCCAGCGATGGGCCGGCACGTGGAGGTACGGCCATCGAAAGCCAGAACAGCGGCGAGTCGCCCGGCGTGTCGCGCGCGGGTGACCAGTCGGGCAGCGCCGCCAACCAGTCCAGCGGTGGTCAGGTCGACGCGTCCGGCTATGCCGCGATCCGCTCGGTACTGCGAATCAGGCCGTTCCGCCGGCTCTGGATCGTGCTCGGCGCGGCCTCCTTCGGTGACTGGCTCGGCTTGCTCGCCACCGCCCTCTTCGCCGCCTCGCAGGTGCAGGGCAGCACCGCCCAGGGCGCCGCGTTCGGCGGGGTCACCGCGATCCGACTACTGCCCGCGCTGGTGCTCGGCCCGGTGGCCGGCGTCTTCGCCGACCGGTTCGACAGGCGTTGGACGATGGTCATCTGCGACCTGCTGCGCTTCGTGCTCTTCGCCTCCATTCCGCTCTACGCCCTCAGCGGGGCCGCCGGCGGCCTGGTGGTCGGCTGGGCGCTGATCGCCACCTTCCTGATCGAGTCGCTCACCCTGCTCTGGATCCCGGCCAAGGAGGCCGCGGTCCCCAACCTGATCCCACGGGCCCGCCTGGAGGCGGCCAACCAGCTCACGTTGATCACCACGTACGGCCTCACCCCGGTGGCCGCGGCCATCGGCCTCGCAGTGCTGGACCGTGGTGTCAGAGGCGCTGTGGGCGGCGATCTACCCTCCTGGGCCGAACCGGCTCAACTCGCACTCTGGTTCAACGCCTTCTCCCGGCTCGCCACCGCGTTGGTGGTGGCGTTCGGGATCAAGGAGATCAGCGAGGCGCAGCGCGGCGAGGCGGGGCGTTCCGAGCAGAGCATGTTCCGGCAGTTCTCCGAGGGCTGGAAATTCATCGGCCAGACCCCGCTCGTCCGCGGCCTGGTGCTGGGCATCTTCGGCGCGTTCGCCGGCGGCGGCATCGTGGTCGGCACGGCCAAGTTCTTCGCCAACTCACTGGGTGCCGGCGATGCCGCGTTCTCGCTGCTCTTCGGCGCGATCTTCGTCGGTCTGGCGCTCGGCATCGGGCTCGGCCCGATGGTCGTCAAGGAGATGTCCCGGCGTCGCTGGTTCGGCATGAGCATCGTGCTGGCCAGCGCCGCCGTGATGACCCTCGCCTTCGCCATCCACCTGTCCATGGCGATCGTCGGCGCGGTGCTGGTCGGCGCGGGCGCAGGCATGGCCTTCCTCGCCGGCACCACGCTGCTGGGCGGTGAGGTGGCCGACGAGGTGCGCGGCCGGGTGTTCGCGGTGGTGCAGATCGGCACCCGACTGGTGCTGATCCTGGCCATCGGGCTGAGCAGCGTGTTGGTCGGCGTCGGTGGCTCGCGCAAGCTGGAGATCGCCGACCTCGGCATCTCCGTCTCGTCCACCCGACTGCTGCTGCTCGCGGCCGGCGCCGCCGGCATCTTCGCCGGCATCAGCGCCTTCGGCCAGATGGACGACAAGAAGGGCGTCCCGGTCCTCGCCGACCTCTGGGGCTCGATCCGGGGCCGTCCGCTGACGCCGGCGGAGCCGTTCGTCTCGGCCGGGCTGTTCGTGGTGTTCGAGGGCGGCGAGGGTGCCGGCAAGTCCACCCAACTCGCCGCGCTCGCCGAGCGGCTGCGCACCGACGGGCGCGACGTGCTGGTGACCCGCGAACCGGGGGCGACCGGCGTCGGCCGGCGGATCCGGTCGCTGGTGCTGGAGACCTCCGGCGACGAGGCGCCGTCCCCGCGCGCCGAGGCGCTGCTCTACGCCGCCGACCGGGCGCACCACGTGGCCTCCGTGGTCCGGCCCGCGCTGGTCCGCGGCGACGTGGTGATCAGCGACCGGTACGTCGACTCGTCGCTCGCGTACCAGGGCGCCGGGCGCACGCTCCCGGTCGACGAGGTCTCCTGGCTCTCCTCCTGGGCCACCGGCGGCCTCAAGCCCGACCTCGTGGTGCTGCTCGACGTCGAGCCGCGCACCGGCCTGTCCCGGGTCGCCTCGCGCAGCGGTGCGGCCGACCGGCTCGAGGCCGAGTCGATCGCCTTTCACGAGCGCGTCCGCTACGCCTTCCTCGACCTCGCCGCCGCCGACCCGAAGCGCTACCTGGTGCTCGACGCGTCCCGGCCGGTCGGCGAGATCACCCAGCTGGTGGTCCGGCGCGTCGAGGAGATGCTCGGCAAGCCCGGCGGCATCGTGCACCCGCGACCCGCGCAGGGCCCGGACACCTCGGTGCAGCCTGAGTTATCCGACGCGGAGCTGGTGACGATGGAGCATAAGACCTGATGCCGGACGTCTTCGCCGACCTGGTCGGTCAGGACGAGGCGGTGACCGAACTGCGCCGCGCCGCCGCAGCGGCGGCGGCCGTGCTGCGTGCCGCCGCGACCGACCGGGCGCCCGCCCTCGTCGCAGCGGGCGAGGCCGAAATCGGGGCCGGCACCCCCGACCCGGCCGCTGGCATGACCCACGCCTGGATCTTCACCGGGCCACCCGGGTCCGGCCGCTCGGTCGCCGCGCGCGCCTTCGCCGCGGCCCTGCAGTGTGCGTACGGCACCGGTTGCGGCGAGTGCCCCGGCTGCCACACCACGATGGGCGGGACCAACGCCGACGTCCGGCTGGTGGTGCCGGAAGGGCTCTCCATCGGCGTCGGCGAGATGCGCGCGCTGGTGCTCCGCGCGGCCAGCACCCCGTCCGGC
Source organism: Micromonospora sp. NPDC049662 (assembly GCF_040675055.1). Classification (NCBI taxonomy): domain Bacteria; kingdom Bacillati; phylum Actinomycetota; class Actinomycetes; order Micromonosporales; family Micromonosporaceae; genus Micromonospora; species Micromonospora sp. NPDC049662. The sequence continues at coordinate 31,093 of NZ_JBFAOC010000028.1, read as the reverse complement.
GGGCGCTGGCAGGTGGTGGTGATCGAGGACGCCGACCGGCTCACCGAGGCAGCCGGTAACGCCCTGCTCAAGGCCATCGAGGAGCCGCCACCGCGGACGGTCTTCCTGCTCTGCGCCCCGTCCACCCACCCGGACGACATCTCGGTGACCATCCGGTCGCGCTGTCGGGTCGTACCCCTGCGGCAGCCGCCGGCCACCGCGGTGGCCGAGGTGCTGGTCCGTCGGGACGGCATCGCGCCCGACGTGGCGCAGTGGGCGGCGGCGGCCGCGCAGGGGCACGTGGGCCGGGCCCGCCGGCTGGCCCGCGACCCGGAGGCCCGCAAGCGGCGTGCGGCGGTGCTCGCCGTGCCGCGCCGGCTGACCGGCGTGGGCGCGGCGTTCGACGCGGCGTCCGCGCTGATCGAGGCTGCCGAGGCGGAGGCCGAGGCGTCGGTCGCCGAGGCCGACGTGGCCGAACGGGCGGCACTGCAGACGGCGCTCGGCGCGGGCGGCACCGGCCGGGGCGCGGCCGGCGCGATCCGGGGTGCCGCCGGGCAGCTCAAGGAACTGGAGAAGCGGCAGAAGTCACGGGCCACCCGCGCCCAGCGCGACGCGCTCGACCGGGCGCTCGTCGACCTGGCCGGCTTCTACCGTGACGCGCTCACCATGGCGCTGCGCGCACCGGTCGACCCGGTGCACACCGACACCGCCGCGCTCGCCGGCGCCGGGGCCCAGAAGTGGGACGCCGAGGGGTCGCTGCGCCGGCTGGAGGCCGTGCTCGCCTGCCGTGCGGCGATCGACGCGAACGTCAAGCCGCGCATCGCCGTCGAGGCGATGATGCTCGCCCTCTGGAAGGGTTGACCAGCAGCTCCCGCCGGTTGTCCACAGCCATCGACACGTGCGATTGCTGTGCGGTACGGTCCGGTGTGCCGTGGTGACGGTGGCGGCACGCTCAGTGATGATCCATCCGGGAGGAGTCGCCGATGCCGCGGGGGGAGATCGACGAGGCCTGGATCGAGGAGGCGGTGCGGCGCTACCGCCGTATCGAGTCGTTGCAGGCCGAGTTCGACCAGGCCGTGTCGACGGTCGAGGTCACCGTCCGTTCGCCGGACGGGTTGGTCGAGGTGGTGGTCACCGCCGCCGGCCGCATCACCGACGTCCGGTTCCTGGGGCCACTGCACGCCCGCAGCCCGCGCGACGTGGCCGGCTCGGTGCAGGCCGCGGTCACCGCGGCGGCGGACGCGGCCGAGTGGGCCCGGGAGAAGCTGCACAACGAGACGTTCGCCGCCTACCGACCGCTCGCGGGGGCCTGACGTGGACACGCTGCGCGCGCTCTCCGCCCGGCTCGACGAGGCGAGCGCCACGCTCACCACCCTGTCCCACACCGTCACCGCCAGTGATCCGGCCCAGGCCGCGTTCGGCGCGGACGCCCCGGGCCGCCCCGGCGAGATCGGTCGCGCGCTGCATCGACAGTGGGCCGCCGCCACCGACGACCGGGCCCGCGAGGCCCGAGCTGCCGCCGGCCGCCTCGCCGCCGCCGCCTCGGCCGTCCGCGAGGCCGCCGACCGGTACGCCGAGGTCGACCGCGCCGCCCGCCGCCGGATCACCGGAGAGCCGTGATGGACCCACTGGACCGGCTCGCCGAACCCGGCCTCAACCTGCTGCGCCGGGTGGACGCGTTGCTCGCGGCCGGTGTTCCCGAAGGGCACCGGGTGTGGCCCCTGCTCCGCCGGATGCAGGTGCTGCCCGGCGACGCCGTCCGGGGCTTCCTCGACCTGCACCCGGCGCCGCTCGTCAGCGCCGGGCACGCCGTGCGCCGGCTCGTCCGGGGGTACGACGACGTCGGCGCCGCGCTCACCGACCCCGTGCTCTGGTCCGGGCCGGCCGCCTCGGCGTACGGGCAGGAGCGTGCCGCGCTGCTGCGCCACCTGGACGAAGGGCCGGAGAGCCTGGTCGGGCGGATGGAATCCACCGCCGGGTACGCGGACGCGCTCGCCGACTGGGTGGAGGGCAGCCGTCTCGCCCTCGCCCGCACGCTGGCCGACCTGCTGCGCTCGGCCGAGGCGGTGGCCGTGGTCGCCGCCACCGCCGCCGGCCCCCCGAACCGCCTGACGCCGGTCGGGCCGGGCGTCGCCGACGCCGCCGAGATCGCCGCGCGGGTGCTGGCGGTGCTCTGCGTCGCGTACGACGGCGCCGAGACACTCCTGCGCCAGTGGGCGCCGAGCCTGGCCGAGTCCACCTGGCGGTCGCCGACTCAGGAGCGCGCCCGCTACGACCAGCACACCAGGGTCGGCTGGTAGCAGTACCCCCGCCCGCTCCCAGGCCTGGTCGTGGTCGTTGTTTTGCGGGTCGACTCGTGGCGTTGCTCAGGCCCAGATGTGTCGGTCCGCGGCTATAGGCCACGGCGTCGCTCCGGGGCCGGTGGTGGTTCCGGCGCGGGCCACGGCGTTGCTCCGGGGCCGGTGGTGGTGGTTCCCGCGCGGGCCACGCCGTTGCTTCGGGCCGGTGGTGGTGGTTCGCGGGCAGGCCACGGCGTCGCTCGCGGGCGCCAGAGCAGAGCCGGCGCGCACGGCGACGCCGTGGTCTTCCCCCTGCACCCCCCGCAGGTCTGCCTCCACTCAACGCTGTCCGGCAGCGTTTGTCCCCTTCCCGGGCACGGATTCAACCGTCCGGGCGAGGATCATCGGCACGACGGGTGGCCCGGCAATCGGTCGAGTCGACGGTCATGGATGGAGATGGAGGTATCGCCCGCCGCGTTCTCCGCGGTGATCCGTCGTAGGGTGGGGGGATGGGCATGCTCTGCGCGGTCAGCTTCAACCGGTACGGGCGGCTCTACTACCTGGACCCGGGCGAGCTGCGCCCCCAGGTTGGCGACCGGGTGCTCGTGCCGACCGACGACGGACCCGAGGTCGCCGAGTGCGTCTGGGCCGCCCAGTGGGTGAGCGAGGAGACCGACGGCTTCCCCCGGCTGGTGGGGTTGGCCGGCGACGACGACCTGCGCCGTGACGAGGCGCTGCGCCGTCGTAAGGCCGAGGCGAAGGTGGCGGCCAAACGGCTGATCCGCGCGCACGGCCTGCCGATGAAGGTGGTGGCCGTCGACCATGTGCTCGGCTCCGCCGACGGCGGCGGCGAGCGCAGCACGGTCTACTTCACCGCGCCGCACCGGGTGGACTTCCGGTCACTGGTCCGCGACCTCGGCGCCACCCTGCACTGCCGGGTCGAGCTGCGCCAGCTCTCGGCGCGCGACTCGGCTCGGGTCCAGGGCGGCATCGGCTCATGCGGTCGTGACCTGTGCTGCGCGACGTTCCTCACCGACTTCGAGCCGGTGACCATCCGGATGGCCAAGGACCAGGACCTGCCGCTCAACCCGCTGCGGATCTCGGGAGCCTGCGGTCGACTGATGTGTTGCCTCAAGTACGAACATCCGCTGTACCAGCGCTTCCAGGAGACCGCGCCGGCCGTCGGCAGTCGGGTGACGACGCCCGAGGGCAGTGGTCGAGTGGTCGGCCACAGCGTGCCCCGCGACGCGGTGACCGTACGCCTCGACGCGGACGGCTCCCGCTGCTCCTGCTCCCGCGCCTCCGTCTGCGCCCCCCGCCAAGCCCACGACCAGCACTACACCCCCTAAAACCCCACCCCCACCCCTCACCCCCCACCCGCCAGCCCGCGTTGATCAAGAGGTTCGCGTCAAAATTCGGGCTCCGGATGACGCAAACCTCTTGATCAACTAGTGGTCCGGTCAGGTGAGGACTACGGGGGGTTCGGTTAGGTGGGGGGTTAGGGGGGTTTTGGGGGTCAGCCAGCTTGCGGTGGGGGACTGGTCGGGGTTGACCTGCCAGTCTCGGGACACCCGGTCGACGCCGATGGCGTAGACGGTCAGCGTGCCGTCCGGGTCGATGCGCAGCCGCAGGAACGACTTGGAGTCCTCGATGCCCTGGCCGGCGAACAGTTCGTTGACGTTCACCCCGAAGGCGCCTGCCACCAGCAGATACGCTGCGACCAGCTGACTCGCCACCAGCCCGATGACCGGGCCGTACACCACCACGGCGGCGACCGCCGGCAGCGGCCACGGCCAGTCGTAGAACGGCAGCGCCAACCAGAGCCAGGTGCCGCCGGCGGCCAGCGCCACATGGGCCACACCGTGGCCGACGCCGAGGAGCCAGTGCCGGGCGTGCCGCTTGCCGCTGGCGCTGGGCGGCTTGGCGAACAGGATCGCCGCGATCACCGTCACCAGCACCATCAGCACCAGCGGAACGCTGAACAGCCGTTGGTCGCTGCTGTCGCCCCAGTTGGCCGTCGCGCCCGCCATGGCAAGCATCAGCAGGGTGTGCAGGGTGCCCAGCAGGGTCGCGAAGCCCGGGTTGCGGAACGGCAGTCGGCCGAAGATGCCCCAGCCGTAGCGGCGCGAGCGGGCCGCGTCTGGGTAGCGGGCCACCAGGTCGTACGGCTGGGTGCGGCTGGCCCGCCGGGCCAGCGTGTCGCGCGGTGGTACCTCGAGGCGCTCGGGCAGCTTGTGCGTGGGGTACAGATAAGCCCCACCACCACCGCAGGTGATCAACTGCCGGTCGTGCCCGGCATAGCGGGCGTAGTGGTGCAGGTCGCCGGAGAGCAGCAGCCGCACCCGTGCACCGGTCGGGTCGATGATCGTCCGTACGAAGTAGTCGACCGAGTCGTACGCCGTCGGGTCGTCGGCGGCCTTGACCCACGTCGGCGACGGCGTCGCGATGATCACCTTTGACTCCGGGGTGAGCCGCCGGGCCACCTCGTCGAAGTAGGCCAACTGCGGATCGTCGAGGTACGAGCCGGACTGGTCGTCCACGCCGAGCAGCCACCAGCCGGCCGGCAACTCCACCGCGAAGTACGACCGCGACTGCCCGGTGCGCCAGCCGGCGAAGTTACGGTCCCGGGAGCGGACGAACAGCCGCAGGAAAGCGGTCAGGCCGTCGTACCAATCGTGGTTTCCCGGCACCGCGAACAGGGTGGGACGGTCGGGCGGCGTCGCCGGCAGCGCCGCCTGGTAGGGACCCTTGCAGCGGTTCTCGTACTCCGCGTAGGCCGCCGACGGGTAGACCTGGTCGCCGCCCATCACCAGGGTCTGCGCCCGGGGCAGCCGGTGCCCGTCCACGGTCAGCTCCGGCTGCGCCAGCAGGTACGCGACGGAGTAGGTGGCGTGGAAGCCGTCGCCGAGGTCGGCCACGTAGTCGAGCCAGAGCCCACCGTCCGGCCCGGCCTGGCGGAAGATGTCGTCGCCGAAGGCGTTCTGCAACTCGCGCTTGTCGAGGTACGCGCCGAAGAGGATCGCCAGCAACGTCCGGATGCCGGTGCTGATCAACAGGAACGGCGCCAGCCACGGCACCGGCTTGCGAGGGGTGAAGCCCAGTTCCAGCGGGTCGGTGGAGCGTGGGCGGCGAGGAGCCGGCTCTCCGTCGGGTTGCGCGTCCGCCGGTGCCTGGTGATCGTCGCGTTCGTCAGTCACCCGCCGCAGCGTAGTACCGGTCTGCGTGCGCTGCTGTCTGGTAATTGGCCGGATGGCGGTGCTTGTCCGTTTGGCGGCGGCGGGAGCGTCGGGGTATCCCGCTCGGCCCAGGGGTACGGGGTGCCGTACACTTGCTGATCGTTGCCGCCTTAGCTCAGTCGGCTAGAGCGACGCACTCGTAATGCGTAGGTCGACGGTTCGATTCCGTCAGGCGGCTCGGCACGGAAGCCCAGGTCATCGACCTGGGCTTCCGCCGTTTCTCAAGGTCCAGGACACCGCCGCCGGACGCGCCAGCCCGCACCCTGCGACCGCTCCGTTCAACCGGTTGACGCCCGCTTCCAGGTCGTTATCGAACAGCCCGGCGTACACGTCAAAGCCGCCCGCAAACCGGCCGCGCTCGGACTGCTGGCGACTGAAGCGCCGGCATCGGCCGGCACGCCGGCTGGTTGCAGGTGCTTCCGGCGGTGATCTTCAACGGAGATCGGCTTGAGGGGGCGTGGCGGTACATGTCAGACGAGGAGTCCCTCATCGGCGCCGCGCTCGGGTCGGGCGACGCGGCGGGCGCGCGGGCGCTGGCCCGCCGGATCGGTGTCGCCTCACGGGTGCGGCCTGAGACGGCGGCCGGCGCAAGGATGCCCCGACAAGTTGCCACTGCGCATTTCCCGGCAAACGCCATCCCACCCGAAAATCCACTGAGGATGAATTGGCGTGGATCTCGTAACATTGATGGCGGACGTTCGGTCGAGGAGCGGGGAGTGGTGGCATGAAGTTCGACATGGGGGCTCAGACGCTCGGCAGTCTGACCAAGCAGACGCAGGGTTCCTCCGATGATCTCGGTTCTCTGATCAAGCAACTGATCACCGCGGCCGAGCCGTTGCAGGGCAACTTCAACGGGGCCGGGCGGGTGGCATTCGATTCGTTCAAGGCGAACGCCGATTCGATCACCGCCGAACTGAACTCCTCCCTGGGTGCGATTCTGGGCGGCCAGAGTGGAATGGACTCCTCGTTCGGTCAGGGTGACACCGAGATGTCCGACAATGCGAGGTCGTCCGAGGGCACCGCGAACTTCGACGCCGCCAGGTTCTCCAGCAGCCGCTGACACGGGGAGTGACAGTCATGACAGACCGACGCAGTTTCGATACCGGCACGTCGCAGCAGGTGCAGGGTGACCTCGCCGGCATCATCGGGCGGCTCGAGTCACTGATCTCGCAGCGCAGCTCCGACGTCGCGGCCGCGATGGCCGACTTCCAGGCCGATGGGGTGTCCGAGGAGTACCGGACGGTCGAGGACCGGTGGAACCGGGCAGCGGGCGAGGTCCGCACGATCATCGACCTGGTCAAGACCACCATGACGAAGAACGACGAGACGGCGAACACGACGCTGTCCCGGGCCCGCTCTGCGGTGCAGTCGATCGGTTGAGTCGTTATCCGACGAGTTGTTGACGAGGGAGCACGAGCGTGAGCGCGTGGGATATCTCCCCCGGTGGAGTGCGCGACGTCCTGACTCGTACACATGCCGCGGCCATGCCCTTCGAGGGGCAGATGACGAGCTTGAACTCGGCGTTGGAGGGATCCGCCACTGAGTCCAGTTCGGAGATCGTGGGCCAGGCGCTTCAGGGCTTCGTGGAGTCGATTCGGACGGATCTCGAGTTCGTGTTCACTCGCACGGGGGCGTGCATGCAGGCAGCGGCGCAGGCGACGAACGCCTACGTCGAAGGTGATCTGGAGATGGCCGCGAACGCGCAGCGCAGTGCCGCGGCGGCACCCGACCCGTCGGCCACGATGCCGGGGCCGGGCGGTGGGGCGGTGCCCCGATGATCAATCCGGGGGAGATTCCGCAGATCCCCGGCAACATGGATGCGCTGGCCACCCACGCGCAGACGGTTCGGACCGCTGGCGTCGACTTCGCCAACACCGGCCAGGCGGTCGACAGCACCTGGCAGGGGCTGGCGGCGGTGTACACGGCGCCAGAGGCGGCGCAGCTCTTCGCCGCCACCGGCCCGGTGCGTACGGTGTCGGCCTCGGTGGGCGAGGACATCCAGGCGGTCGGGGCCGCGCTGGCCACGTACGCCACCGAGGTCAAGGAGATCAAGGCTCAACTCGCCGCGCTGAAGGGCCAGGCCGAGGAGTTCGTCGGCTCGATCAAGGACGACGAGGACTGGCGCGAGGACCAGGGCAAGGTCGACAAGCACAACGGCCTGATCACCGCCGTGAACACGCAGGTGGCCGCGTTCTTCGAGGCGCAGCGCAAGTGCGCCAACACCATCAACGCGCTGTACGGCGGCCTCCAGTATCGGGCCGACAACGCCGACGGTCAGGCCGACAACGGCGAGTACGGCTTCACCGCCGACACGCTGAACGCCGCCGCCGGTGAGGACGGCGCCCTGCCCTGGGGTAGCAACGAGGAGCACGACCGCGGCTTCTTCGGCGACGTGGGGGCGTACTTCGTCGGCATCGGCATCAGTTTCGTCACCATGCTTCAAGACCTGGGCGGGCTGATCGGCCGGGATCCCACCACGGGTGAGTGGAGCTGGGGCACCGCCGGTCAGTCGTGGCTGGGGCTCGGCAAGTTCGTGTGGGCGGTCTCGATCTACGTCAACCCGGTGACGATCGTGATCGACCAGACGGTCGGCATGCCGTTCATGGAGCAGCGCGAGGCGGGCAACCTCCTGCTCAACGCGGGCAAGACCATCATCGCGTACGACACCTGGGGCGAGGACAAGTCGAAGGCCGCCGGCATGGCCACCTTCAATATCGTCTCAGCGATCGTGGGTACCAAGGGTGCCGCCTCCGGGCTGCGCGGCGCGGGCGCGGCGGTCAACACCATTCGAGGCAGCGCCACCGCCGCGCGGATCGGCGCCGCGTTGGTCCGTACCGGTAACTGGCTCGACAAGCTGCCCACCGTCGGCGAGGTGGCGATCAACATCGCCAGGAAGTTCGACATCAAGATCCCGCAGCTCGGGTTGGTTCCGGCGATCGCCGGCGACGTGCCGATCGGGCGTGGCTTCGACGTCGAGATGCCCAACGTTCGCGGTGGCGACGCGATGCACATGGACGGCGGCAACGGGCCGGGCGGCCATCTGCCTGGCGGGAACACGCCGGGCGGTCACGTCCCCGGTGACCTGACGCCCGGTGGGCATATCCCGGACGGCAACGCCCCCGGTGGGCACATCCCTGACGGCAATACGCCGGGCGGGAACCTCCCCGAGGGCAATACTCCGGGCGGCAACATCCCGGACGGTAACGGGCCTGGCGGCAACATCCCGGACGGTAACGGGCCTGGCGGCAACCTCCCGGACGGCAACGGGCCTGGCGGCAACCTCCCGGACGGCAACGGGCCTGGCGGCAACACCCCCGACGGGAACCCGCCGGGCGGAGGAAACGCCGATCGTGGGCGGGATCTGACGCCGGATGAGCAGCAGCGGTTCCTCGACCAGGCTGGCCGGCTCGATCCCGCAGCGCGGGCTCAAGTCCAGGATCTGCTCTCCCGTACCGATCTGCCGGACGGCATGGCCAACCAGGCGGCGCGGGACTTCATGGACCTCCAGGACTCCGGGCGGCTGGCGGGAGGCGTCGACCGACAGGGAGACATCTTCCGCGACGTGCTGAACAACCTCAGCGGGGACCGGTCTGCCTTCGAGGGGGCCGCGACGGAGCTGCGTGCCGCAAACGAGGTGCTGCAGAGCGGCGATCTGGCGCCCGGCAGCAAGATCGGTCTGAACGTCGTCGCCGGTGAACGGGTCAACCTGGGCAACGGCACGGTCGTCGACACCGGGCGCATCCCCGAAAGCGATCTCGTCTACCAGACCGCCGACGGCAACGTTCACGTGACGGAGGTCAAGGCCACCGCACAAACCGTGGCCAACAAGTTCCGATCCGATCCTGCTCAGTTGGATCGCATGCTCGACTGGCGTAACGGTGCCCCGGGACGTGAGGTGAGCGTTCGGGTCGGCACCGATGAGGGCTGGACGGGACTTTTCAGCCGCGCTGGCAACGATCCTCCACAGATGGCGATTGAACGGCTCGCCGATCAGAACGTACCGATCAGCATCGGCGGGCGTACCTTGACCCCGCAGCAGTTGACCGCGCTGCAGGAGGCGGTGGAGCGGGCCGCAGCCGACCCGGCGCATCCGATGCGCAAGCCGGGCGCCTGGTTCGGCGAGCACCTGCCGAATCTCGAAGCGGCACGTGACTTCCTCAGGCCCTACGGAGTTGATTTCCTGTGACCGATCCCTGGGTTACCCCCGAAATGCTGGCCGCCGTGCCAGTCCCATGGCGACTGGCGGATCCCGTCGAGCGTGGAAAGGCGACGCGCGAGCTGCCGCCCAGCCCACCACAGCGGGCCGAAGCCCTGCGGGCGTTGGAGACGTGCCTCGCCTATCTGGTGGACGTCCGGGACCGTTACGGCGACGACACCGATTGGGGACTTCCCAAGGCGTTCTTCGACGACTACTGGTTCATTCTGTACACCCGGCTGAAGCAATCGATGCCGACTCTCGCCGACGTCACGCCCGAGAAGGTGCGCGCCTGGGCTGACGCGTACCTGGACTCGGAGGACGTCTTCGGCGTCACGTGGACGACGCCACCGGACGAGGTCATCGACAGCATTGGTCGATCATGGGCCTTCTTCATCCTGCAGGGAGCGACAGAGAGCCTGGTCCGCTGGTTCCGCAACGTGGGGCCCGACCAGTTGGACGATTCGGAACGAGCCCGGGTGGTCAGTCTCCTCAAGGAAGCCACACCTCGACTGCAGTGGCGTCTGACGATCGTCACCATTCCGGCGATTCTCGATCTCGACGGCTCGGCGGAGAAGGGCTACTTCGATCGTCTGGCGAACGATCCGGGCCTCCACGAGAAGACCCGCGCCGAGGCGGAGAGTGTGAGCGCGTTCATCGACCGCCAACACGAGCCGATCTAGTTGTCATGGGGGAAAGGGCGTGAGTGTTTCAAGCTACCTGGTGTGTCCGTCGCGCCAGTTGATGATCGGGCTTGGTAAGCGGCTGAGAGAGCCGAGTGGGACGGTCATCGGATACTCCATCGGTAACCACTTGACCTCCGAAGATCCCCAGCTCACGCAGGCGCTCTGGACGTTTCTCGCCGACACCGCCGGTGCCGGACTTGTCGTTAAATTCAGCGACGACGAGGACTTCGAGGAGATCGCGGGCTATCGCGAGCTCGGCGGGGATGAGCACGGCGACATCACGATCGAGGACTACGTGCGCACAGGCGTCTAGGGTTGCCTCGCCCTGAACCGACGTGTTGACGCGATATGTCGGCGGGGCGTCGGCGATACTGTCGAGGTGGAGTACGTGTCCAGGGCGCCGCGACCGCCGCTGGACGCGCTGATCGACGACCTCTATTACCTGGAGGGTTCGTCGCCGTACGCCCGGCTGATGTTGCCGCCGATGCCGGCGGCGCTGCTCATCGTCAACCTCGGGGCGCCGTTTCGCATTCGTGCCGGTACCGACATCGAGACGGTCGAGTACGCAGACGGCTGTGTCGTCACCACTCCCACCCGCGTCGTGGAGTTCGGGTACCCACTTCGGACCCGGTCCGTCGGCGTGCACGTCAAGCCGTGGGGACTGGCGCCGTTCCTACCGATGCCCGCGGTCGAGCTGTGTGACCGGCCGGTGACGTTGGAACAGGTGTGGGGCCGGCCCGCCATTGCCGAGCTGCGCGACCGGCTGGCTACGGCGGACGGGCCCCACCAGATGCTGACGCTGCTCGAGGACGAGCTCATGCGACGGCTGCGCGAGACCAGCGGCCTGGGGTTGGTTCGTCATACGAGCAGCGTCATCGCCGCGACCAGCGGGGCAGTGGCCATCGACGACCTGAGGGTCTCGGCCGGCGTCAGCAGCACGCACCTGGTTCAGCGGTTCAAGGATCACGTCGGCGTTACCCCGAAGCGGCTGGCCCGCACCTACCGCTTCGCCGCCACCGTGCTCACGATCGACCCTGCCGGGCCGGTTGACTGGGCCGAGCTCGCCAGCGGCGCGGGCTACTTCGACCAGGCCCACTTCGGCCACGAGTTCCGAGCGTTCACCGGGCTCACACCGACCCGGTACGTCGAAGTCCGGCGGCGGTTCTTGCGCGAGCACCCCGGCCACGTGTTGGACGGTTGGCCGCTGCCGGTCGATTGATTTTCTACAAGAGCGGCAGCTCACGGCACGCTACCTTGGGGCGTCTCAGAGCAGAGGAGAGCCCGTGGGCAAGGTGGTCATGTACGGCTCGGTGTCGGTGGACGGCTTCGTCGCGGACGACAGCGACCAGCCGGGACCGCTCTTCGACTGGCTGGCGAACGGTGACGTCCCGCTGGACGAGAGCGGCATGGTGAAGGTCTCGCAGACGTCCTACGACTACACCCGGCCGTACTGGGACCAGATCGGGGTGACGGTCGTCGGCCGCCACGTCTTCGATCTGACGGACGGCTGGGACGGGAAGCCGCCGAGCGGGATCGACCACGTGGTCGTCGTGACGCACCGGCCGCCGCCCGAGAGCTGGGACCCCGCGACGCCGTTCCACTTCGTCGGCGGCGTCGAGGCGGCCGTGGCCCGAGCGCGGGAGCTTGCGGGTGACCGCGTGGTCGAGGTCGCCGCTGGCGACGTCGGTGGCCAGGTGCTTGCCGCAGGCCTGATCGACGAGGTACGCATGGACGTCGTACCCGTGGTGCTCGGCTCCGGGAAACGTTACTTCGGGTCGGTCGACGCGCAGCACCTGCTGGAGGATCCGGACGTGGTGATTCAGGGCAACCGGGTGCTCCACCTGCGCTACCGGGTGCGCCGCTGACCGGTGTGGTCAGGCGATCGGCGGGTCAGCCGCCATAACCGGCGTTCAGGCCGTAGCGACGCAGCACCGCGCCGAGCGTCTCGTACGGCGCGCCCGGACCGCCGTCCAGCCGGTACCACCACGCCCGTCGGGCACCCCGCCCGAAGGGCCGACCCACGACAACCTCGTGCTCGGACTCGACGGGGTTTTCGTGGTGGCCGACGAGGATGCCCCACGGCAGCGCCGGCATGCTCGGTCGGCTCGACCGCAGCCCGCCGGACCGGCCCGGATGCACGGACACGATCAGGCTGCGGGCGCTACCCGCCAACTTCTCGGCGAGTCCTTCGAGCGTCGCCGCGTCGACGACCGACAGGGGCGGGCCGGCCAGCCGGAGTTGTTCGCGGACGCCGACGTCGACCCGTTCGACCGTCAGGACCCCGAGCGTCGTCGTCTCGTCGTCGCCGCCGACGATGGTCAGGCTGGTGGGTGCCGGCGCGCGCGTTCGACAGAATGCGGTGAGTTCGTGGCGTGACCACGGTTCGGTGACCGGTTCCGCGACGCCCCAACCGGTCGGCTCGGCGCCGGTGAGGGCGCGCACGGCGGCCTCGGCGCTGGCGCCCAGCCGCAGGGCCTCGGTGGCGGGGTGCATGGTGACGATCTGGATCTCCAGGCCACCCGTCCACGGTGTGTTCGTGGGCAGTGTTCCAGCGGTCTGCGCGGCGTCGGGTCTGGCGAAGCGGTGACCGTCCCAGCGCAGCGGCAGACCGGTGAGGCCGTCCCGGTACTCCTCGCCCGCCCGCACCACCCACTGGCCCTGCGCCTGGGCGAGCATCGTCTCGAACGGGTACGTGATGACGCCGTCCACCGGCGTGACGACCTGGAGCAGCAGACCGTCGCGTACCGCGTCGACGGCCGCCTGCGCGAGCCACGGTGCCAGGCCGACCACCGCCCGGTCCTGGTGCAGGACGACGGCCCGGTCGGTGATCGTGTCGGTCGCGCCGTTCATCGGCTCTCCCATGTCCGCCCTCCGGTGATCTCGACCAGCGCGGCGGTGAAGCGACGGGCGACGTCCGCGGCCTGCGGGTCCGCGCCCGGCGCCCGGCTCTCCACCCACCACACCGGCTCGGGTACGTCGTCGGCGGGCGCGAGGCCGAGGAGCCGCCGCGCCTCCCCGGGTACGCGCACGAGGCGCGCGGCCTCGACGCTCAGCAGGAGCCGCCCGTCGAGGGGATCGAACAGTTGCACCAGCCCGACCGCCTCGACGGTGTCCATCTTCAGCTCGGAGCCGGCCGCGAGCAGGGCCCCGAGCATCGCGGCCGCATCGGGCTCGGCGCGGCACAGCGCCACCGTGTCGAACGTCATCAGTGCTCCTTCGTCTCACCGGTGAACGCGGTCTGCACCATGCGGGGACCGTCGCCGGGGCGGATCAGTTGCGCGCGGCCGGTCGGCAGGACCATGGGCCGCACGCCGGAGAACAGTTGGCCCTCCGTCCGGTCGCCCGACATGAGCAGGCTGAGGCAGCCGGCCTCCCGTACGGCCAGCGGGAACGGCTCGAACAGGCCGCGTGAGGCACCGGCCACCCGGCGGGCCATCACGACGTGCAGCCCGGTGTCGCGGCCGGCCGCCACGTGCGGCACCAGCGCGCCGAGCGGCTGGGTGGCCGACGCGGCCAGGATGTCGTAGTCGTCGATGAGCAGCACGATCCGGGTACGCGCCGCCTCCGGCGACTGCCGTTTCGCCAGCTCGTCGGAGACCGCCCTGGAGAGTTGCTGGGCGAGCGCCGGGTTCGGGGCGTACCCGCCGCAGTAGGAGTCGGGCACCACGTCGGCGAGGGCACGACGCGGGTCGAACACGGCGAAGACGAGTTCCTCGGAGTCGTACTGCCCCATCAACTCCTCGGCGACCAGCCGCAGCAGGTTCGTCTTGCCCGTCCGAGGGTCCCCGAGCACGAGGAGGTGCTGGTCGCGGCCGAAGAGGTCGAGGGCGGCGGTGGAGAAGTCGTGCTCGTAGCGGCCGAAGGGAACCACCCCGTGACCGGAGGGCGCGCCGGCCAGGTCGGCCACGGGCAGCACGGCGGGCAGGACCCGCACCGGCGGCGGCAGCGCGCCCGTCCAGGCCGCCCGTACCGATCGGGCCGCCGCGACCAGACCGGCGACCGCCGGGTCGGCGACCCCGTCCAGGCGGGGAAGCGCCACCTGGGCGAACAACTTCTCGCTGGTCAGCGCCCGACCAGGCTGGTCCGGTGGTACGGCTCGGGCCTGCCTGCCGTCGATGCTGGATTCGGCGGGCTCGGTGAGCCGCAGCTCGACGCGGTTGGCGAAGGCGACCTGCTGGGCGGCGCGGACCTCGTTCCATCGCCGGGCCGTGCCGACCACGTGGATGCCGTAGCGACCGCCCCGGGCGAGCAGGCCGTGCACCTTGCCTTCGAGACCTTCGAACTCGGCGTTGAGCTGTCCGTACCCGTCGATCAGCAACACCACGTCGACGCAGCCGACCTCGGTGCGTACGGCTTCGTCGGCGTTCCGCAGGTCCTCGACCGTGTCGAACTGGTGGCGGGTGAAGATGCGCTGCCGCCGGGTGAGCATCGCGTGCACCTCGTCGACGACACGGCGAACACGCTCACGGTCCTCGCGTCCCGCGACGCCGCCGACGTGGGGCAGCTCGGCGAGCCCCGACAGGCCGTTTCCCAGCAGGTCGATGCCGTAGATCCCGACGTCGGTGGGACGGCGGGTGGTGGACAGGCTGAGCGCGAGGGTGCGCAGCGCCGTTGTCTTGCCGCTGCCGGGCCCGCCCAGGATGAGCAGGTTGCCGCCGCTCCCCGCGAGGTTCAGCACCCAGGGGCCCTGCCACTGGCGGGCCGGGTCGTCGAGTCGGCCCAGCGGAACCGGCAATCCACCGCCGGGCGGCGGGCTCATCCCCAGGCGTACGCCATCGGGTGTGGTGCTCACTCCGCCGGCCATCTCGTCGAGGGTGAGCAGCGACGGCAGGGGCGGTAGCCAGATCGCCGGGACGCGCTGCCCGCTCGCCGCCATCTGCCGTACCACCGTGGACAGCAGGGTCGGTCCGGTGGTGCGCCGGGTGGCCGTCGGCTCGGCCGGCGCGCTCTCGTCGACGTCGGCGTGGGCGGTTCCGAACATCGGCATCGGTTTCGCCAGCGGTCCGACGATCGGGGCGAGCTCGGCGTCCGCACCCTCGTCGAGCGGGCCGGACACGTAGGCGGCCTTGAACCGCTGGTAGATCGACACGTCGACCTTCAGGTACCCGTTCCCGGGCAGCGGCGGCAGGTGGAACGCGTCGACCGTGTCGAGGACGGTGCGCGACTCGATCTCGGTGAGCGTACGCAGGCCGATCCGGTAGGCGAGATAGTTCTCCAGGCCGCGCATCTTGCCCTGCTCGACGCGCTGGCTGGACAGCAGCAGGTGCACGCCGATGGACCGCCCGATCCGACCGATGCGCAGGAACAGGTCGATGAACTCCGCCTTGGCGGCGAGCAGTTCACCGAACTCGTCGATGAGCACGAGGAGGTGGGGCAGTGGGGGTAGGTCGCTGCGCTCACCCTGGGCGCGGAGCATCTGGTACTCGGTGATGTCGGTGACCTTGCCGGCGTCGGCGAGCACCTGTTGGCGGCGCTGCACCTCGCCGTCGAGGCTCGTGTACATCCGCTCCACCAGCGCCGCGTCGGCCGCCAGGTTGGTGATCAGCCCGGCCAGGTGCGGTAGGTCGCTGAACGGCGCGAAGGTGGCCCCGCCCTTGTAGTCCACGAGGACCATCGCCATCCGCTCCGGCGGATGACTCGCCGCCAGGGCGAGCACGAGCGTACGGAGCAGCTCGCTCTTGCCCGAGCCGGTCGCCCCGACGCACAGCCCGTGCGGCCCCATGCCGAGCTGCGCGGGCTCCTTCAGGTCGAGCAGCACCGGACGCCCGGCGGGATCGACCCCGATCGGGACACGGAGAAAGTCTCGCTCTCCACGTGGCCGCCAGAGGCTGGTCAGGTCGAGGTCGGTGAGGTCGGACAGGCCCAACAGATCCTGGAAGTCGGCCGGTGGGGTGCCGGTGCCGTCGTCGTAGGAGTCGGCGGACAGTCGCAGCGGTGCGACGCTGCGGGCCAGTCCCTCCACGAGCGGACCCGGCGCCGCGTCGAGGGTGCCTCGTACGGTCATGGCGGGGGACGCGGTGAGGTCCTCCAGGGTGACCGAGTCGCCGTCGATGGTGATCCGGCGGGAGACGTCGCCGGGCTCGTGCAGCCGGTCGGCGAGCAGGTGGACCACCGTGACGCCGAGGCTGTCCAGTCCGACCGTCGGGTCGGGGCTGGCCAGCACGCGAGCCAGCTCCCCGTGCGCGTCGTCGATGACCAGCAGGCGCGGTCGGGCCTTCGCCTCGGCTCGCCCGCCACCGTGGCGGAACGCCTTGAGCGCGCTGGTGGCCCGCTCCTCCAGGTCGTCGCGGAGCAGTTCCACGAGCGTCTGCGCCGTCGTGACCAGCAGCGGGGTCGGGCCGGACGGGCCGATCGAGGTCCGGTCGAGCAGGTGGGGCAGCCACCGCGCCCACCGCCAGTCCCGGGCCCGTTCCGGAGTGGTGATGATCGCGAGCGTCACGTCGTCCGGTGCGTGGAACGTGGCGACCTGCACGAGGATCGCCCTGGCGACGGCCACTGCCTCCGCGTGGTTCGGCGCTATCACGCTGACGTCCCCGGCGCAGTCGAGGTTCGCCCGCAGGGGCAGCCCGGGTGTCAGCGCGAAGCGGCGGATCAGTGAACGCGCCTCGTGACGCATGAACGGATCGAGCGGGTTGGTGGGCGTGCTCTGCTCGCGCAGCTCGATGGGTCGCACCGGCAGCGCGCCCACACCCAGTCGTACGTGCAGGAAGTCGATGTCGGCGCGTCGGCGCTCCCAGAGCCGGGCGGGGCTGCGGATCACGTCGAGCAGCCGGTTCACGGGCGGGTCGAGGAGGCTGGCCTCCGTACGCATCCGCTGCTCGCTCTCGCGCAGCTGGTCCCGCAGCTCCTCCAGATAGTCCTGGTAGCGCTCGCGCTGCGCGCGGCGCTGTCGGCCGGCCTTGCCCAGCTGGGTGAGGTACATCGCTCCGGCGGCGCCCAGCGCCGCCACCATCACCACCGCGCCGAGGGCCGCGAACCCCGAGCCACGCAGGAACATCATCATGCTCATGGCCACGCCCGCGCCGGCCATCGGCAGCAGCGCCTGTAGCCCCATCGCGGACCGGCCGTCGGGCAGTTGCGGTGGCGGGTCCAGCACCAGCGGGTCCATCGTTGACATCGGGCGGGCCATCCGGGCCGGGCGGTGCACCATGCGCGTCGACATGCGGTCCTCCGGTCAGGTCTGCCGGGCGCGGGTCAGGGCCAACGCGGCCGCGCGGGTCACCTCCACGAGTGTCGCCTCGCCGATCCGTGACGGCGTGATGAGCGCGCCGGCGGCCAGGTGACGGTCGTAGGGCAGCGCCACCACCGGTACGCCGGTCTGCCCGATCAGCTCCCGTGCCGCGCGTTGGTCCAGCGTCGAGCGGCCGTGCGGGTTGCCCGCGCTCAGCACGACGACGACCCGGTCCAGCCACGCCCCGTACCCGTCGTCGACGATCCGACGGAGGGCCTGGTAGGTGCCCCGTACCCCGTCGGGTGTGGCCGCCGCGACGAGCACCACGGCGTGCGCGTCGGCCATCACCCCCGCCGGGGTACGGGCCTCCAGGCCGGGTGGGCAGTCGGTGACGGTGACGGCGAAGAGGCGCGACAGCGCGCGGGTGACCGCGGTGCACAGGTTCGCGTTGGTGGTGCCGCCCGGCAGCACCCAGAGGCCCGTCCCGGTGCGGGGTAGGAGTGGTGCCAGCTCGCGTAGGTCGCCGCCTCGTGCCGCGAGCAGGCCGGGTGCCAGCTGGTGCAGCGACGGCTCGCTCGGCACGCCGAGCCGCCAGGTCAGTGAGCCCTCGTACGGGTCGGCGTCCGCGGCGAGGACCGGATCGGCACGACGGGCCGCGAACACCGACGCCAGCAGCGCGGCGACCGTGGACTTCCCGGCGCCACCCTGCACGGAGGCCACCGCGATGCGCCGGCCGGTGTGTACGGGCGACTGCACCTCGGCCGCCAGGTCGGTGAGTTCCCGGTTCTGCCGGCCGCTGGCGAACATCTGGCTGGCGCTGCGCCAGGTACGCCGTAGCGCGGAGTCGCCGGAGGGGGGACGGCGTGCGATCGGCGGATTGTTCGGTTCGGCCACCGAGGGACCGGCCGGCGGTGCGGTTCGCGGCACCGGAGGAGCGCTCATGCCACCCCCTCTCTCAGAAGGTGTCGAGTAGGCGTGAGTAGAGCCCGAACACCCCTACGGCGACGGGCACCAGCGCCATCACGGTCAGGGCTTCGAGCCGGTCAGCGATCTGCCGGCCCCGCGCCAGGATGTGTGGCGGCGGCCGGTACGCCAGGATCGCCAGGGACACCGCGCAGACACCGAGGGCCGCCACGGCGGTGGCCCACCACGTGTCGGGTCGCTGGTGTATCCAGCTCAGCAGCAGGCCACCCACGACGGTCAGCGTGCCGGTCACCAGCGCCACCACTTCGGCCGCCAGCGGGAAGGCGCGCATCCGCAGCAGTAGGGCGGCGGCCACGAGGACTGCCAGCGTCAGTGGCCACGGACCCGGCGTGGCCGCCAGGACGAGCCCGGCGAGCGTCGCCGAGGTCGCCGCCGCGATCGCCGCGACAGCCAGTCCTCTGTGCGCGGAGTCGACGGCGGCCTGTACGGATACGCGGTTCACCGGCTCGTCGTTGCTGCGTCGGTCGTCGAGGCGGGTGAGGCCCGAGGTGATCAGCGCGAACCGGGGTAGCAATCCCAGCACGCCCACCGACGCGATCGCCATCACCGCCGCGGTCCGCTCGTCGGAGACGCCGAACAGCAGCGGGGTGCCCCAGCCCGCGACCAGGAGGAGTGCTGTCCCGCCACCGAGGAGGCCGGCGCGGCCGTTGCCCGTCGCCGCGCCCACGGTCAGGACGGTGCAGCCGATCACCACGGCCCACAGCGCCAGCTGTCCGGCGCCGGTGTCGGTCCAACCGGGCACGGTGGTCGTCACGATCGCGGCGCCGCTCAGCAGCACCGCCACCCCGACGGCCCGTCGGCCCGCCACTCCGAGGAGGAGGCCGGCCAGGGCGACCGCGCCACCGACGACGCTGACCAGGGCGGGACCGAGTCGTGGGCCGGAGAACAGGGCGGCCGTGGTGGCGGCCACCAGGCAGGCGGTGGTGGCGGTCCACGTCCGAGGGACGTCACCCCACCGGCCGCGTCGACGCGTGAGATCGTCGCCGACCTCGTCGGAGACGTCGTGGACGATCGCCGCCGGTGGTGCCTCCGAGATGGGATCGACCCGGAGCAGGGCGCCGTCGGGAACGGCGGCCTGCCGCAGACTGCCGGCGGGATCGAGCACCGTACCGTCGAGGGTGCTGATCTGGTAGCCGCGCGAATCGTCCGTCGGTGGGTGGCCCACGAGGGCGACGACCTCGGGCAGCAGCAGGCCGAGTGGTTCGTCGGCGGGCAACACGAGGTCGATGCGGCGGTGTGGCCCGGCCAGGGTCACCCGACTGAGGTGGCCGGCGGACGCGAGGGTCTGCGGACCGGTCATCGCTGGCCTGTCGGCTGAACCGCTGCCGGGTTGCGTGCCCGCTGTTGCTCGGCGACGACGTTCTGCAGGAAGGACCAGCCCACACACACGGCGCAGGCCACCGCCGCGAGCACGAGACCGGCCCGCAGCCAACGGAAGCCGTCACCCGTGGCGCGGACGCGGCGCTGCCTGCCCCACAGCAGCAGCTCCCGCATGCGGGCACGGCGAACCGCGACCGACTCGATGAGCTGGGTGTCGAATTCCCGGGCCACGGCTCGATTCTATCCACGGCCGCTAATTCGATTGGGGGCGACGATCACGCGCTGCCGGTGAGCCTGCCACGCCAACGCGTCGACGATGATCAACCTATGAAGGGCCGGTGGCTCCGAGTGCGGCGGCCACTCGGGCTGCCTCGTGCCGGCCCTGGTCCCGTCCGGCGGCCACGAGCCCGGGTACCACGGACCGGTCCGTCACGCTCGTGCCCTGCGCCCGCTTGGAGGCCGTGTCGCGCAGCAGCAGCTCGACCGGGCGGCCCTTACCCAGGGCGGCGCGCTGCTTCTCGATCCGGGCCCACGGCCCGATGGCGGCGGTGCTGGGCGCGAGGGCGATCACCGGGCCGTTCCCGGGTGCGAGGTCCAGGTTGAGGCTGGATCGCATGCCGCCGTCCATGTACCGGTGACCGTCGATGGCAACCGGAGCGGCGGACTGCGGCATGGCGCAGCTCGCGGCGACCGCGTCCACGAGGGGTACGCCGTCGTGCCGCGTGAAGAGGCGCAGGACGCCGGACTCGACGTCGACGGCGGTGACGCGCAGGTCGGCGTCCTTCCAGTTGTGGTCGGGGAGGCGGGCCTCGGCGATCCGGCGCTGCCGCGACGGGTCGTCGATGGGTGCCGCGAGCGCGAGCTTGCCGAGGCGACGGGCGGCCTGCTCGGGGCTGCGGGCGAACAGCTGTGCCCGGGCGAGCCGCAGGAGGCTGAGCAGGCCCAGCGCGGGCCCGGTCTCGTGGGGTACGCCCTGACGCTGGCGCTCGTACAGCTCGGGCAGGGGTGTGCCGCTGGCGATCTGGGCGCCCACCACCGCGCCGGCGCTGGTGCCGAGAAGCACCGCGTCCGGGCCCACGGTCAGTCCCTCGTCGGCGAGGCCGGCGAGGACGCCCACCTCCCAGGCGATGCCGGCGACTCCACCGCCACCGAGCACCCAGACCGGCCGCGTGTCGTCCGTCATCGCCATCCTCCCGCCATGTTACCGCTAACGCTGTTCGCAGTTTGACGCTAGCAGGGGACCTGGAGGGCCGACAACTGCTGGCTCAGGGCTTCCGTCGGCCGAAGATGATCCCGCCGAGCTTGCTCTCCGGCGAGGTGACCGTCATCTCCGCCTCGACCGCGAAGCCGTTGTCGCGCAGCCAGGCCGTCATCCGGGCCGGCCGGCGACGGTGCACGTGGACCCGCATCGGGTGGCCGCCGTACCCCTCGGTCTTGAGCGTCGTCTCGTCACCCACGTGGAAGCCGACCAGCAGTGGGCCGCCCGGCCGAACCACCCGGCGAAAGTGCGCGAGGACCTGACCGAGCCGTTCGTCCGGAACGTGGATGAGCGAGTACCAGGCGAGCAGACCGGCCACCGAGCCGTCGGCCAG
Source organism: Micromonospora sp. NPDC049662 (assembly GCF_040675055.1). NCBI lineage: Bacteria > Bacillati > Actinomycetota > Actinomycetes > Micromonosporales > Micromonosporaceae > Micromonospora > Micromonospora sp. NPDC049662. Next base: position 9,651 of record NZ_JBFAOC010000028.1, on the reverse strand, counting down.
GTCGAGGTCGGTCATCGAGCCCATCTCGAACCGCAGGTCGGGGTTGTCGCGGCGGGCCACCGCCAGCATGCCGGGGGACAGGTCGATGCCGAACACGTCGAGACCCAGCTCGTGCAGGTGGGCGGTGATGCGACCGGTGCCGCACCCCACGTCCGCGACCGGACCGCCGCCCGCGGCGCGGACGAGTTCGGCGAACAGCGCCAGCGCGGCCCGCTCGTAGGGTGCGCTGGCCAGAAAGTCGCGGACGAGGTCGGCGTAGCTGACCGCTACCGTGTCGTACGAGGTGCGCGTGTCGGCCAGCCAGTCGTCCGCGTCCATCATGGAAGATTATCGGCCGACGGTCACCTGTGCCGGCCCCCTGGGGGCTCCACCTCTGTCGGGGGTTGCTGAGCGTACGGTCAGCGCCATGAACGACAGTCGCGCCGCCAGACCTCTTCTTCGCCGAACCTCGGACCTGCCCGCCTGCCCGGCGAACGGGGTGCAACGCGCGGTGGGTTCGGCGTCGGGTGAGCGTCGATGAACCGCAGCCCGGTGCTGTTGGGCGCCATCGCACTCGCCCTCGTGGCGGCCCTTCTGTCCGCGCCCGGTGGAGCACCCGTGACCGCTCACGCCGCAGCGGTCGCCTGTCCCACGCCAGCGCGGCCGACGATGAAGATCCTGACCGTTGGCGACTCGATCACCGAGGGCGCGACGATGGCCGGCTCGGTGAGCGCTGCCTACCGTGCGGAGTTGGGGCGACTGCTCACCGAGAACTGCGTCCCGCACACCTTCGCCGTCGCGGCGGTGGGGGGTACGACCTGCGGCTACTGGACGACACGGATGGCGGACCTCGTCAGCACGCACCAGCCCGACCTGATCCTGCTGAACTGCGGGACCAACAACAATCTGTCGACCGCCACGGCGACACAGATCACCGCTTTCGAGCGCACCTACCGGACACTCTTCGACATCGCACTGGACATGGACCCGGACGTCGTCATGTACCCGGCGTGGGTGCAGTACAGCGCCGGCCATGGCACGACCGGCTGCACGACCCCACCGGGCCCGAGCCCGGCCTGGCTCCCCGCGAGCGAGGCCGTCGTCAACGACGCGATCTACCGCAGCATCAAGGTCATCGACGAGTTCGGCGACCGCGTACCGACGTGGATCGACTACCAGCCCATCCCCGAAGGCTATCTGGACGAGTGTGGGGTGCACCCCACACCGGGTGGCTACGACGTGATGGGCAGGCTGGCTTACAACACCATCGCCCCACGGCTGGGTGTACCGCTCGCGCCACTGCCGTGTGGGTTGGTCGGCCGTCGGCCGGACCATCCGGTCGGTGACTGGACCCCCTGCAGGACGATGAACCTCAACTCGTGACGTGTGTCCGCTCGTCGCCGCCGATTCAGACGTAGATCTTCTTGGCGTACTCCGGGCCGTAGTGCCTCTCCAGCTCCTCCAGGCTCTCGACGGGCGCCTCGACCTCCTTGATCAGGCGGGCGCGGGACGGCAGCACGTCGGGCTGCCAGGTCTCCGGCTGCCACAGCGCGGACCGCAGGAACGCCTTCGCGCAGTGGTAGAAGATCTGCTCGATCTCCACCACCACGGCGAGCACCGGCCGGTGTCCCTTGACGACCATGTCGTCGAACCAGGGAGCGTCGCGCACCAGGCGGGCCCGCCCGTTGATGCGCAGCGTGTCGGTGCGGCCCGGGATCAGGAACAGCAGCCCGACGTGCGGGTTGTCCAGGATGTTGCGGTAGCCGTCCGCCCGCTTGTTGCCCGGCCGCTCCGGCAGCGCGATGGTCGTGTCGTCGAGCACCAGCGCGAACCCGGCCGGGTCGCCCTTCGGGGAGACGTCACAGGTGCCGTCCGCGCCGGCCGTCGCCACCAGGCAGAACGGCGCGGCAGCGAGCCACTGCCGGTCGCGCTCGTGCAGGCGGGGGCGGTCCTTGTTGGCGGCCCGGGGGTGCGGCGTCCCGAGCAACTCGCGTAGTTCCTCGTGCGTGGTGATCTCCACCGTCACGTGATCCTCCCTGAGCCGTTGACCAGGGTGGCGGGCGCGCCACCGTCGCCAGCCTAGGCCCGCGTGGCCATCGAGGTTTGCCCCTGGTAGCCGGGGGTACGGCCTCACTCGACACGCCCGCCGCACGTACCGTCCGCAGGAGCGCCGACCAGTGGAGGCCGGGACATGGAGAGCCGACTCAAGGTGCTGGGTCACCCAGTCCATCCAATGCTTGTCATGTTCCCGGTCGCGTTGCTGGTCACGGCGGTGCTCTTCGACATCATCGACACCGTTGGCGGCCCCGATTTCCTCGGCGAGGTCGCGTACTGGAACATCACCGTCGGTCTGATCGGCGGCCTGCTGGCCGCGGCGGCCGGTTCGTTCGACCTGCTGGCGATCCCGACGGGCACCCGCGCGAAGCGGGTCGGTCTGCTGCACGCGGGCGCGAACGTCGCGGTGATCCTGCTCTTCGCCGCCGTCTGGGCGGTCCGGCTCAACGCGGACTCGCGGGCCGCCGGCGGCGCGCTGATCGCCATCGAGGTGGTCGCGGTGGCGATCCTCGGCATCAGCGCCTGGCTCGGTGGCGAACTTGTCGACCGGCTCGGTGTGGGCGTCGACCCCGACGCCGATCTGAACGCGCCCAGCTCACTGCGACCCACCACCCAGCGGATCGGAGACGCGCGATGACCGAGCAGCAGGCCGGTGGTTTCGGTCGGGGGTGGCGCAGCCGGCAGCAGGGCTGGGACCCGATGGGCGAGTTGCAGTCGCTGCGCGCCGAGCTGAGCCGGTTGGTCGGCGGCCGGGCCGGGGCGTCCGACGTCGAGCTGACCGAGACCGCGGACGGTTGGCAGGTCGTCGTGCGGTTGCCCGGCGTCGCGCCGGAGGAGGTCGCCGTCGAGCTGGACGACCGCGAGTTGTGCGTGCGGGGCCGCTCCGAGGCGGAGGTCAACGCCGACCAGGGCATCCCCGGTGGCTTCGAGACCCGGGGTTTCGAGTACCGCGTCGACCTGCCGTCGCGGGTCGACCCGGAGGGCATCGACGCGGTGATGGACCACGGGCTGCTGCGGGTCCGCCTGCCCCGGGCGGCGAGGCCCGCGCCGCGCACCATCACCGTCGGCCGCACCGGGCCGCGCTCCGGCGGCCTGTCCGGGGGTACGCCGGTTCCGGCCGACCCCGCCGCGGACCGGGAGCTGCACCACCCGGACGCGGTCGGCGAGATCGACCGGCCGTAGCGGGCCAGGTGGTCACCCCGTCCCTGCTCGGCCCGACGGCCGGGCGAGTCGACGACGTGCGGCGGATCGCGGTGCTGCGCGCCAACGCCCTCGGCGACTTCATCTTCGTCCTGCCGGCGTTGGAGGCGCTGCGTGCCGCGTACCCCTCGGCGGAGATCGTGTTGCTCGGAGCGCCGTGGCACGCGAAGCTCTGGCGCGACCGGCCCGGCCCGGTGGACCGGGTGCTGGTGGTGCCGCCGGGGCCGGGCATCCGCGAGCCGGTGGCCGACGAGTCGACCTCGACGGTGGACGACTTCGTGGCGGCGGCCCGGGACGAGAGCTTCGACCTGGCGGTGCAGCTCCACGGTGGCGGCGCGAACTCCAACCCGTTGATCAGTCGGCTCGGCGCCCGGGTGACCGTCGGGCTGCGCGCCGAGGACGCGCCCCCGCTGGACCGGTGGCTCCGCTACGTGTACTACCAGCACGAGGTGATCCGCTACCTGGAGACGGTGGCGCTGGTGGGCGCTCCGGCCACCACGATCGTGCCGACGCTGGCGGTCACCGACGCCGACCGGGCGGAGGCGGAGCGGGTGCTCGGCCCGCCGGAGCGACCCCGGGTGGCGTTGCATCCCGGTGCCAGCGACACGCGACGGCGCTGGCCGGCCGAGCGGTTCGCCGAGGTGGCGGACGCGCTGCACGACGACGGCTACGAGGTGCTGGTGACCGGTACGCCGGCGGAGCGGGACGTCGTGGACCGGGTGGTCGCGGCGGCCGGTGCGCCGGTCCGGCCGCAGGTGGGCACGCTCAGCCTCGGCGGGCTGGCCGGCTGCTACGCCGGTTGCGCTCTGGTCGTCTCGAACGACACCGGCCCGCTGCACCTGGCCGGCGCGGTGGGTACGCCCACGGTGGGCATCTTCTGGGTCGGCAACCTGATCAACACGGCGACGCCGCTGCGCGGCCGGCACCGGCCGATCACCTCGTGGATGGTGCACTGCCCGGTCTGCGGGGTGGACTGCACGCCCGGCATCTATCCGCACCGACCGGGCGACGGGGAGTGCCCGCACCGCGACTCGTTCGTCACCGACGTCCCCGTGGCCGAAGTGCGCGAGGCGGCCCGCGAACTGCTCAACCCATAGTTAAGCCCTCGTCGGCGAGGACGACCTCCCACGCCTCCACGTCCCGTTCGGTGACCGTGGTGGGGGTCTCCAGGTGGTAGGCGCCGCTGGGCAGGATGCCCGCCCCGCCGTGCCGGGTCAGCACCGCGAGCTGGGCGGCCACGTCCTCACCCTGGTGCCGCTCCTGCACCCGACGCCAGAAGTCGAACCCGCCGGAGTCGAGGAGCTTGGCCCGGTCGTAGAGCACGCAGCCGCCGATCCAGGACACCTTGTACGCCCGCCACGCGCCCGGCGGCAGCCCCACCGTGGCGGTGACGTGCAGCAGATTGGCCGCCGAGTGGATCCGGGCGCGTTCCCACTCGACGGTGCCCGGGCGGATCCGCTCCGGCGCGGGCGGTCCGGCCCACTCCTCGTAGTGCCCGTGCGTGTCCGGACGGACGTCGTCGACGTACGACAGACCGTGCACGCCGTTGCCCACGAACCCGCAGCCCAGCTCCTCGATCGCGGTGACCAGCCGGCGCAGCGCCCCCGGCTCCAGCCAGACGTCGTCGTCGAGGTTGAGCACGTACCGGGCGGCCGACGCGTCGAGCAGGTACGCGCGGTGCTCGGCCAAGCCCCGACGCGGCAGCCGGCGGGTCAGCAGCACCGGGTGGCCGGCGTGCCGCAGCGCCCGGACCATGGTGGCCGCGGCCGGGTGGGCGTACGCCGGGTCGCCGTCGGACTGGTCGCTGACCACCACGCCGAAGCCGGGCACCCCCTCCTGCGCGGCGAGCCCGGCCAGGGTGACGGCCAGCTCGGTGGGCCGGTTACGGGTCGGGATCAGCACGTCGACGAGCCGGTCGACGCGGAACTCCGCCGGCGTGCCGAGGGCGAGGGGCCGGTTCACGACGACTGGGTACGGGTGCTCAACGACGGATCGGAGGCGTACGACGACGGGTCCTGACCGTGGGACCGGATCCGTTCGATGATCGCCGAGGTGGACCGGTCCGCCACGTATCCGAGGGTTCGCACCTGACCGCCGAGCCGACGCACCAGCGGCGCTTCCGGCACCAGCTCGGGCGGGTAGTCCCCGCCCTTGACGTAGACGTCCGGCCGGACCGCCTCGATCAGCGCGGCGGGCGAGTCCTCCTCGAAGACCACCACGTGGTCCACGCAGGACAGCGCGGCCAGCAGGGCGCCACGGTCCTCGACCGGGTTGACCGGCCGGTCCGGACCCTTGAGCCGGCGTACGCTGCCGTCCGAGTTGACCGCCACGATGAGCAGGTCGCCCAGGGCGCGGGCCTGCTCCAGGTAGCGCACGTGCCCGGGGTGCAGCACGTCGAAGCAGCCGTTGGTGAACACCACCGACCGTCCCGCCTCGCGGTGTTCGGCGACGATCGCGTCCAACTCGTCGGTGCCGACCACCGCCGGGTGCCCGCTGGCCTCCGGCGGCATGTCGAGCGCGGCGAGCAGGTCGTCGCGCAGGCACACACAGGTGCCGGTGTCGGAGACCGTGATCGTGGCCGCGAGTTGGGCGAGTTGCGCGGCGGTGGGCAGCGGCGCGGCGGCGGCCAGGGCCAGGGTCATCGCCGCCAGGTAGGCGTCTCCCGCTCCCACGGCGTGGCTCGCCGGGACCGGGGTGCTGTGGCTGCGCCGCCGCTCGCCGTCCGCGCCGCCGACCACCGCGCCGTCGGTGTCCAGGGTCACCGCGACCACGTCCGCCCCCGTGTGGGCGTGCAACTCCGCCAGGCGCGACTCGGCCAGCACGGCCCGGTCCACACCCGCTCCGGCCTCGGTGTTCACGGTGACGCCCGTCCCGGTGACGCTCAGACCGTCGCCGGTGAGGGCCACCCGACTCTCGCCCGGAGTGGGTTCGCCGACCGGGCCGGGACGGTCGTCGACGCGGGCCCCGCCCGGGGCGGCCCCCACGCTCAACTCGGACGGCCCGTCGGCCGGATCGATGTCGGGGTGCTCCAGGTGCAGGTCGGTGCCGGCCGTCGTACGGGTCGCGCCACCGGCGCGGGCCAGCAACCGGGTCGCCTCGGCGAAGCTCGGGGTGACCACGGTCGGCGCGAGCCCCCGCCAGTCGGCGAGGTCGTGGGCGTCCAGCGCGACCGTGGCGTACCGCTCGCGGTTCTCGACCAGCCACGCGCGGACCGGCGCGGGCAGCGCCCCCAGGCCGTAGTCGCAGACCACCAGGGTCGGCGCCTCGCCGTCAGCGGCGGCGCGCAGCTCCTCGGTGGCGCAGTCCAGCGCCGTGAGCAGCCGGGTCACGCCGTCCGGGTCGAGCGCGTCGTCGGGGTCACCCGAATCCTCCCGGAGCAGGATCTGGTTGCCGGCCAGCATCCGCCGCTTCACGGGGGTGGGTCGGCCAGGGTGGTTGACGGTACGGTCCCAGACGCCGGCCCGGTCCAGACAGTCGTGCAGTTCGTCCCCGGCGACGTCCGCGCCGACCGGCGCCACCAGCACGGCCCGACCGCCGAGGGTGGCGACGTTGACGGCGGTGTTCGCCGCCCCACCGGCAGCGGAGATCCGTCGACGCAGGGTCAGGACCGGGGCGGGCGCCTCCCGGCAGAGCCGGTCGGACTCGGCGAACCGCCACTCGTCCAGCATGGCGTCACCGACGATCAGGACCGGACGCCCGAGCCAGCTCTCCACGACGGTGGCGAGCCTGCGCTGTTCCGCTGCTGCTCCTGCCATGCCTCCCCGGGTCCCCAGCGGCCCCCGGGCCAAACCTGGGCCGATGTGACGCCCCTCGTGGGGTGTTTCGGGCGGTAGGGCGCGGGAAGGGAACTGAGGAACCCCGGAGAGGAGATGTACCGAGATGGCAGCGACATTGCAGGGTAAGAGGATCGCCTTCCTGGCCGCCGACGGTGTCGAGGAGGTCGAGTACGTCCAGCCGCGCGAGGCGGTCGAGAACGCCGGCGCGACCGTGGAGCTGGTCTCGCTCAAGCCCGGTTCCATCCAGTCCTTCAACCACCTCGACCAGTCCAAGACGTACGACGTCGACGTCACCGCGGACCAGGCGGACGCCGCCGGGTACGACGCGCTCGTGCTGCCCGGAGGGGTGGCGAACCCGGACTTCCTGCGGTCGGATCCGGACGCGGTGCGGTTCGTGAAGGCGTTCTTCGAGGCCGGCAAGCCGGTCGGGGTGATCTGCCACGGCCCGTGGACGCTGATCGAGGCGGACGTGGTGCGCGGCCGGAAGATCACCTCGTGGCCCAGCCTGCGCACCGACCTGACCAACGCCGGCGCAACCTGGGTGGACGAGGAGTGCGTAGCAGACGGCAACCTGGTGAGCAGCAGAAACCCCGACGACCTCCCCGCCTTCTGCACCCAAATCACCAAATCCTTCGCCGCCTCCTAACCCCCCATTTCCCCGGTGATCAAGAGGTTTGCGTCATCCCGACCGGCGTGTCGTGACGCAAACCTCTTGATCACCGCGGCATAGGTCGGCGGTTGCGCGCATGTTCTGGGGTGTGCGGGAAAGAGGGGCGTATGACTGCCGACGCCTCCGCTGCCCCGGTGCTGAATCGCCAGCAGATCCGGCTGCTCATGCTGGGTCTGATGACCGGCATGTTGCTGGCCGCCCTCGACCAGACGATTGTCGGTACGGCCCTGCCGACGATCGTCGGTGAGCTGGGCGGGATCAACCACTACTCGTGGGTGGTCACGGCGTACCTGCTCGCCTCGACCGCGTCGACGCCCCTGTACGGCAAGATGGCCGACCTGTACGGGCGTCGCCCGGTCTTCCTCTTCTCGATCGGCACATTCCTGCTCGGGTCGCTGCTGGCCGGGCTGTCGCAGAACATGACCCAGCTGATCATCACGCGCGGCATCCAGGGGCTCGGTGCCGGTGGTCTGCTGACGCTGGCGTTCACGATCATCTCGGACGTGGTCTCACCTCGGGAGAGGGGCCGTTACCAGGGGCTCTTCGGCGCGGTGTTCGGCATCGCGTCGGTGGCGGGACCGTTGGTCGGTGGGTATTTCGCCGAGACCGACTGGCGGTGGATCTTCTACATCAACGTGCCGCTCGCGATCCTGGCCATCGTGGTCTGCTACCACGTGATGCGGCTGATCCCGTTCGAGCGGCGGGACCACGCGATCGACTGGCTCGGTGCCGGCCTGCTGGTGGCCGGGGTGAGCAGCCTCCTGCTCGCGCTGAGTTGGGGCGGCAACGAGTACCCCTGGGGTTCCGGGCTGATCATCGGTCTCTTCGTCGCCGGTGCGGTGCTGGCCGCGCTCTTCGTGCTTCAGGAGGCGCGGGTCGCCGAGCCGATCCTGCCGCTGCGGCTGTTCCGCAGCGCCACGTTCGCGCTGGCCAACTCGGCCGGCTTCGTGCTCGGTCTGGTGATGTTCGGGTCGATCATCTTCATCCCGCTGTACCTCCAGATCGTCAAGGGCGCCTCGCCGACCCGCAGCGGTCTGCTGATGCTGCCGATGATGGCGGGCATCATCGTCACCTCGATCGTCACCGGTCGGGCGATGAGCCGGATCGGCCGCTACAAGTGGTTCCCGGTGGCCGGGGCGGCGACCCTGCTGGTCGGCATGCTGCTGTTCACCCGGTTGCAGGTGGGTACGTCGCTCTGGGTGGCGTTCGGTTTCATGGTGGTGATCGGCGTCGGCCTCGGTCTGTGCATGCAGTCGCTCGTCCTCGCGGTGCAGAACGCGGTCTCCGTCCGTGACCTGGGCGCCGGTACCTCGTCGGCGACGTTCTTCCGGTCGCTGGGTGGTTCGTTCGGGGTGGCGATCCTTGGCACGGTGCTCTCGTCGCGGCTCAACTCGCAGCTTGCCGACCGGCTGCCCGCTGCGATCGCCCAGCTCCCACCGGAACAGCGGGCCGCGGTGGCGGCGAGCGGCGGCACGAACATCTCGATCAACGACCCCGCGACGATCATGGCGCTGCCCGGTGCCGTGCGGGCCGCTATCCAGGCGTCGTTCGTGGAGTCGCTGCACCTGGTCTTCCTGACCGCCGGACTCGTCGCCATCGTGGCGGTGCTGGTGACCCTGGCGATGCCCAACAGCGAGTTGCGGGGTGCCGGCCCGCAGGGTGCCAAGGGCGGGGCCGACCCGCTCGGCGGCGAGGCGCCGGCACCGGGCGGTAAGCCGCTGACCCGCGAGTCCAAGGAAGAGGCCGCCGCCGACATGGAGGCCAAGTCCCAGACGATGATCTGACCGCGCGGTCGCCCGGACCGCTCCCCGGCGGCCGGCCGGGTGGTTCGGGGCGGAGAGGTCCGGAGCTCTCCGCGGCGGCCGGCAATTGCCAATGAGCGTGATGCCTGTGAGTCATCAAGATGACTCACAGGCATGAAGCGCCTTGGCAGGTGCGCGCCCCGACGCCATAGGGGCAGAGCTACATGTG
>NZ_JBFAOC010000027.1:4092-94668 GCF_040675055.1 Micromonospora sp. NPDC049662 | reverse complement strand
CCTCCCCGCGCGCGGCGGGGCGGGGGCGGGGTGCCGCCCCGGCCCCGCGCGCCGCGCCCGGCGGCCGGGGGGGGGGGGAGGGGGTTAGGGGGGGTCAGGGGGTGATGTTGCGGTGCTTGCTGCGTAGGCGGAACGGCATCAGGGCGCTCTCGACCTTGGTCGCGGTGGTCATCTTGGAGACGCCGTCACGCCGCTCCTCGAAGCGGATCGGGACCTCCAGGATGGTGTGCCCCAGCTTGGTGGCCAGGTAGTGCATCTCCACCTGGAAGCTGTAGCCGTTGGACTGCACCCGGTGCAGGCCGATGTCCTTCAGCGCGTCGGCCCGCCAGATCTTGAAGCCGGCGGTCAGGTCGCGGATGCGCACCCGCAGCAGCGTGTGCACGTAGAGGTTCGCCCAGCCGCTGAGCGCGCGGCGGTACAGCGGCCAGTTCTCGTCCAGCTCGCCGCCCGGCACGTACCGGGAACCGATCACCACGCCCGCCTGGGTGGAGAGCAGCGCGCCCAGCATCCCGGGCAGCGCCTCCGGCGGGTGCGACAGGTCGGCGTCCATCTGCGCCACGAACTCGGCCCCGCCCTCGAGCGCCCGGGTCATCCCGTCGACGTACGCCCGACCCAGGCCCTCCTTGCCGGCCCGGTGCATCACCTCGATCCGCTCCGGGTACTCGATGGCCAGCTTGTCGGCCACCTCGCCGGTGCCATCGGGGGAGTTGTCGTCGGCGACGAGGATGCGCAGCCCCGGCAGCGGCAGCGCGAGCAGCCGCTCGACCAGCGCCGGCAGGTTGCCCGCCTCGTTGTAGGTGGGCACGACGACTGTCAGGTGTACGTCTCGCCACGGCGACGGCAGCTGGACGGGCTCGATCATGTCGGACATCCTCGGTTTGCGGACACGGCTACCCCAGAGGGTAGCCAGTTGCCCGACCCGGATTGAAAAGGCTCCCCGTGGGTCCGGCCCCCCGCAGGTGGCGGCGCGCTCAGCGCGGGCGGCGGCGCACCACCGTCCGCGTCACTGCGGGCCCCTCTGCCGGGTGGCGATGTCGGAGAGCCGGGCCAGCGTCTCCCGGTTGCGCAGGTGCAGCACGAGGTCGTTGGCCTTGTTCCGGACCCAGCGCAGCGGACCGGCCGCGAAGTCCTCACCGAGCCGGACGCGGGTGGCGCTCCCGTCGACCGGTTCCAGGGTGAACGCGACGATCGCCTCCCCGGCCGGCCACAGCCCGGCGCGCAGCACCAGCCGGTGCGGCGGCTCGCACACCAGCACCGTCGAGGCGTCCTGCAACGAGAACGGCCACGGGCCGGCCCGGTGGTGCAGTTGGCTGCCCACCCGGGGCCACGCGTCGTCCACGTCGCGCACGTGCGCCGTACCGACCACCCAGTCGCTGTACGTCCACCCGTCGGCCAGCACGTCGAACACCTGCTGCGGGGGAGCGTCGATCACTTTCTCCACTATCGCCACTGGACTCCCATACCCCTGCGGTGACGGAGGCTAACGAGCCGGCGGGTTAGCTTCTTCCGGGCGGCGGGTAAGGCCGACCGGGGCACCGCCGGTGGCGTTGGCCCACGGCGCCGACGACGACGTTTACTCCTTCGGGCGCCGGGAACCCGCCGGCTGTGCGACAGGACCAGGAGGATCCGTATCAGCGCAGGTCAGCCCGGGTGTACGCCGGTGCTGGCCGGGTTGGTCGCGGGCCTGCCGCACCGCACGGTGGCGTCCTGTACGACGCGGTGCTGCTCGACCGCGACGGCACCCTGATCGAGGACGTGCCGTACAACGGCGACCCGGAGAAGGTACGCCCGCTGCCGGGCGTCCGCGCGGCGCTGGACCGACTGCGGGCCGCCGGTCTGCGCCTCGCGGTGGTGACCAACCAGTCCGGCCTGGCCCGGGGCTACTTCGACGAGGCGCAGATGCGGGCGGTACACGCCCGCGTCGAGGAGCTGCTGGGCGGCTTCGACGCCTGGCTGGTCTGCCCGCACGACGACGCCGACGGCTGCGACTGCCGCAAGCCGTCGCCCGGCCTGGTGCACGCCGCCGCCCGGCAGTTGGGCACGAGCGCGTCGCGCTGCGTGCTGGTGGGCGACATCGGCCGTGACGTGGGCGCGGCGCTGGCCGCCGGAGCGGCCGGGGTGCTGGTGCCCACGCCGGTGACCCGCCCGGAGGAGATCGCCGCCGCCGGCTGGGTGGCGCCGGACCTGCCGTCCGCGGTCGACGAGATCCTGCGCCGCCAGCGGGCCATGCAGCCCGCGCGAACCGCCGACGCAGTGGGCACCGCGCTGGTGGTGCGCTCCGACTCGGCCGGGGACGTGCTCGTCACCGGGCCGGCGATCCGGGCCGTCGCGGCCGGCGCGCGACGGGTGGTGCTGCTCTGCGGACCACGTGGGCGTGCCGCCGCCGAGCTGCTGCCCGGCGTCGACGAGATCATCGAGCACCCACTGCCGTGGATCGACCCCGCGCCGACGCCCGTCGACCCGGACGACATGCGACGCCTGACCGCCCGGCTCGCCGCCGTCGGCGCGGACGAGGCGGTGGTGTTCACCTCGTTCCACCAGTCGGCCCTGCCGCTGGCGTTGCTGCTGCGGATGGCCGGGATCACCCGGATCGCCGCGATCAGCGACGACTACCCGGGCGCGCTGGTGGACATCCGCCACCGGGTGCCGGCGGGTGTCCCCGAACCCGAGCGGGCGCTCTCCCTCGCCGCCGCAGCCGGTCACCGGTTGCCGGCCGGCGACGAACCCGTGCTGCGGCTCCGCGACGACGCCGTGGCGTCCCGCCCGGCCGCTGTCGGTGACCCCGGCTACGTGGTGCTGCACCCGGGCTCGGCCGCGTCGAGCCGGGCCTGCCCGACCGAGCTGGCCGCCCGCATCGCCGGGGCGCTCAGCGCGGCCGGGCATCGCGTGCTGGTCACCGGCGGGCCCGACGAGCGGACGGTGACCGCCCGGGTCGCGGCGGCGGGCGGCACCGACCTGGGCGGTACGACCGACCTGGCCGGACTGGCCGCGCTCGTCGCCGACGCCGCCGCCGTGGTGGTCGGCAACACCGGGCCCGCGCACCTGGCCGCTGCCGCCGGCGTACCGGTGGTGAGCCTGTTCGCGCCGACCGTCCCCTTCGGGCAGTGGGGTCCCTACCGGGTGCCCACCGTCCGGCTCGGCGACGCGAGCGCGCCCTGCCGTGACACCCGGGCGGCGGCCTGCCCGGTCCCCGGCCACCCGTGCCTGAGCGGCGTCGACCCGGCCGAGGTGGTCGAGGCGGTACGGACCCTGACCGCCAGCGGTGGTGGCGTCCGATGAACATCCTGCTCTGGCACGTGCACGGCTCCTGGACGACGTCCTTCGTGCACGGCAGTCACCGCTACCTGATCCCCACCACGCCCGACCGGGGTCCGTACGGCCTCGGCCGGGCGCGGACGTATCCGTGGCCGGACAGCGCCGTCGAGGTGGCCCCCGACGACCTGCCGGACGCCGACGTCGACGTGGTCGTCCTGCAACGCCCCGAGGAGATCGACCTGGCCGAGCAGTGGCTGGGCCGGCGTCCGGGTCGCGACCTGCCCGCCATCTACGTGGAGCACAACACGCCCAAGGGCGACGTCCCCAACACCCGGCACCCGATGGCCGACCGTGATGACCTGCTCGTCGCCCACGTCACCGGGTTCAACCAGATCTTCTGGGACACCGGCGCGACCCGCACCGGCGTCGTCGACCACGGCATCGTCGCGCCGGCCGTGTCGTACACGGGCGAACTCGACCGGCTCGCCGTCGTGATCAACGAGCCGGTGCGGCGGGGACGGGTCACCGGCACCGACCTGCTGCCGCAGTTCGCCGAGATCGCGCCCCTGGACGTGTTCGGCATGGGCGTCGCGGGCCTCGCCGACCACCTCGGACTGCCCGCCGACCGGCTCACCAGCCACGACGACGTCCCGCAGGACCGGATGCACGCCGAACTGGCCCGCCGGCGTGCGTACCTGCACCTGTGCCGCTGGACCAGCCTGGGGCTCAGCCTCATCGAGGCGATGGCGATCGGCATGCCGGTCGTCGCGCTCGCCACCACCGAGGCGGTCACCGCCGTGCCCCCGGAGGCGGGGGCCCTCGCCACCCGGATGGACGTCCTGCTCGACGCCGCCCGCCGGTTCATCGCCGAGCCGGCGGCCGCACGCCAGGCCGGCGTGGCGGCCCAGGCCGCCGCGCGCGACAGGTACGGCCTCGACCGTTTCCTCGCTGACTGGGACCGGCTGCTGGAGGAGGAAGTATGCGGATCGCGATGATCTCGGAGCACGCCAGCCCGCTCGCCATCCTCGGAGGGGAGGACGCCGGCGGCCAGAACACGCACGTGGCCGAGTTGTCCGCCGCGCTCGTCGCCGCCGGGCACGACGTACGGGTCTACACCCGCCGCGACGCCCTCGACCTGCCGGTGACCGTCCGCGCCCCGGACGGGTACGACGTGGTGCACGTGCCCGCCGGCCCGGCCGAGCCGCTCGCGAAGGACGCGCTGCTGCCGCACATGCGCGAGTTCAGCCGGTGGCTCGTCGAGCGGTGGCGGGGCGGGGACTGGACGCCCGAGGTGATCCACGCGCACTTCTGGATGAGCGGCCTCGCCGCGTTGACCGCCGGCCGGCAGGCCGGCGTGCCGGTGGTGCAGACGTACCACGCGCTGGGCACGGTCAAGCGCCGCCACCAGGGCGTGCAGGACACCAGCCCGGCCCGGCGCATCGCCTACGAGCGGGAGCTGGGCCGCTCGGTGGACCGGGTGGTCGCCCAGTGCCGCGACGAGGTCGGCGAGCTGGTCCGGATGGGGGTGCCCCGGAACCGCATGGTGGTCGTGCCCTCCGGCGTCAACCTCGCCTCGTTCGCCCCGCTCGGGCCGGCCGCCGACCGGGAGCCGGGCCGCGCCCGCATCCTCACCGTGGGCCGGCTGGTCGAGCGCAAGGGCTTCCAGACGGTCGTCCGCGCGATGGCGCTGGTGCCCGACGCGGAGTGCGTCGTGGTGGGTGGACCGCCCGAGGGGCTGCTGGAGACCGACCCGTACGCCCGGCGGCTGCGGGCCCTCGCCGAGTCGTGCGGGGTCGCCGACCGGGTACACCTGGTCGGCGCGGTGCCCCGCGAGGAGATGGGCCGCTGGTACCGCTCCGCGGACCTGCTGGTCGCCGCCCCCTGGTACGAGCCGTTCGGCCTGACCCCGCTGGAGGCGATGGCGTGCGGCGTGCCGGTCGTCGGCACCGCCGTGGGCGGCATCCGCGACACCGTCGTCGACGGTACGACCGGTGACCTCGTGCCGGCCCGCGACCCCAACGCCCTCGCCGCCGCGATCCGGGGACTGCTCGACGACCGGATCCGCCGCTTCCGGTACGCCACGGCGGCCCGCGAGCGGGCCCGGTCGCGCTACTCCTGGGAGGCCACCGCCGAACGCCTCGCCGAGGTCTACAACGAGGTCGCCGCCGTACGCCGGCCGACCCGGGTGGTGGCCTGATGGCGACGGTCAGCCCGCTCGAGGAGCACCTGACCAACCTCGCCGCCGCACTGGACCCGTACCGCCGGTGTGAACCGCAGTTGGCGCGCTGGGGCGCGCACCTGGCGCACCGGCTGGCCGGCGGCGGACGACTGCTCGTCGCCGGCAACGGCGGTAGCGCCGCCGAGGCCCAGCACCTCACCGCCGAGCTGGTGGGCAAGCTGCGCGACGACCGCCAGCCCCTGTCGGCGATCGCCCTGCACGCCGAGACCAGCGCGGTGACCGCCATCGCCAACGACTACGGCTACGCCGACGTCTACGCCCGTCAGGTCCGCGCCCACGGCCGACCCGGCGACGTGCTGCTGCTGCTCAGCACCAGCGGCGTCAGCGGCAACCTGCTCAGCGCCGCGCACGCGGCGCGCGACGCCGGGCTCACCTCCTGGGCGCTCACCGGACCCGCGCCCAATCCCCTCGCGGACGCCTGCGACGAGGCGCTCGCCGTGTCGTCGGCCGACACCCAGGTCGTCCAGGAGCTGCATCTCGTCACCAGTCACCTGATCTGCGAGTACCTCGAGAAGGAACTGCCCGCGGCGCTGGCCGCCGTGGAGCCCGCGACGACCGGTCGGCTCGCGTCCGAGCCGGTACGCACCGGGGTCGAGGTCGTGCTCGACGGCCCGACCGCACAGCAGATCGACGCGTGAGCATGAGGAGGTAGGCGTGAGGGGACCCGTGGTGGTCGTCGGGGACACCCTGCTCGACCGGGACGTGGAAGGGGTGGTGAACCGCCTCTGCCCGGACTCCCCGGTGCCGGTGCTCGACGAGACCTCGGCCGTCGACCGGCCCGGCGGCGCGGGCCTCGCGGCGGTCTTCGCCGCCGCGCAGGGCGCCGACGTGGTGCTGGTCACCGCGCTCGCCGACGACGCCGGGGGCGCGCGGCTCAGCGCGCTGCTGGCCGCCGCCGGCGTGCGGGTCTACCCGCTGGCCCTCGCCGGCGCGACGCCGGAGAAGATCCGGCTGCGGGCCCGGGGTCGGGTGCTGCTGCGCCACGACCGGGGCGGCCCCTCCGGTGAGCCGGGCCAGCCCTCCGACGAGGTGCTGCGGGTGCTCGCCGCCGCGTCGGCGGTGCTGGTCAGCGACTACGGCCGGGGCGTCGCCCGCCAGCCCGCGCTGCGCGCCGCGCTGGCCGCCACCCGCGCGCCGGTCGTCTGGGACCCGCACCCGCGCGGGCCGGCCGCGGTACCCGGCGTGCACCTGGCCACGCCGAACGAGTCGGAGGTGCGCGAACTGGTCCCGACACTGCCCGGCGCGTCCCGGATCGCCGCCGCCTCCCAGGGTGCGCAGGGGCTGCGTCGCCGGTGGCGGGCGGGCGCCGTCGCGGTGACGTTGGGCGGGGACGGCGCGTTGCTCTGCCACGCCGGATCGACGCCGCTGGTGGTGCCCACATCGGGCAGCGCCGAGGGCGACACCTGCGGGGCGGGCGACCGCTTCGCCGCCGCCGCGAGCCTCGCGCTGGCCCAGGGCGCGCTCGTCTCCGAGGCGGTGCAGGCGGCCGTCGCCGAGGCCGCCACGTACGTGGCGGGTGGGGGAGTGGCCACGGCCCTGCCGCCCCCCACCGACGTGGTGAGCGTGCGCGGCGCCCGCCGGCCCGGCGTCGGCGCCGAGCGGGTGGGTGTCGCGGCCGTCGCCGCGCTCCTTTCCGAGGTACGCAGCGCGGGCGGCACGGTGGTGGCCACCGGAGGCTGCTTCGACCTGTTGCACGCCGGGCACCTGGCCACCCTGCAGGCCGCCCGGCAGCTCGGCGACTGCCTGATCGTCTGCGTGAACTCCGACGCCAGCGTCGCCGGGTTGAAGGGGCCGCAGCGACCCGTGCTGCCCGAGGGCGACCGCGCCCGGCTGCTGGCCGCTCTGAGCTGCGTCGACGCCGTCCTCATCTTCGACGAGCCGACGCCCGAGGCGGTGCTGTCCTGGGTACGCCCGGACGTCTGGGTCAAGGGCGGCGACTACGCGAGCGGTGTCGGCGACGAGGCCACGCTGCCCGAGGCGGAAGTGCTGCGTCGGTGGGGCGGGAACACGGTGGTGGTGCCGTACCTGGACGGCCGCTCCACCAGCGACCTCATCGCGCGCGCCGCCGCCGGACCGGCCCTCGGCACCGACAGCGGGCCGCCACAGCCGGTCGGCATCGCCGTCCCGGTCACGACCACAGGGGAGCGGACCCGATGACCGCCACACGACCCGACGCCGGACCCGCCGTCCTGGTCACCGGCGGTTCCAGCGGGCTCGGCGCGGCGGTGGTCGCGGCGGTGGCCGCCGCCGGTGGCCGTCCACTCGTGCTGGACCGGCAGCCGCCGGTCGACGGCGTGGACTGGACCGAGTGCGACCTCGCCGACACCCGCGCCGCCGAGGTGGCCACCCGGCACCTCGCCGAGCAGGCCGGTGGCCTGGACGCCGTGGTGACGGCCGCCGGTGTGGACGTGCCGGGCCGGCTCGCCGACGTGCCGGGGGAGACGTGGGACCGGATCGTCATGGTGGACCTGCTGGCCACGGCCGCGGTGATCCGGGCCGCGCTCCCGTTCCTGCAGACCTCCGCCGGGCGCATCGTCACGGTCGCCTCGACCCTGGGCGTGAAGGCGGTCAGCGATGCCACCGCGTACTGCGCGGCGAAGTTCGGCGTCGTCGGGTTCACCCGTGCGCTGGCCGCCGAGCTGGCCGGTCAGGTCGGTGTCACCCTGCTCATCCCCGGTGGCATGCGCACCGCGTTCTTCGACGAACGCGATCCGCAGTACAGGCCGGGTCCGGACGCCATCCTCAACGACCCCGCCGACACGGCCGCGGCGATCATGTTCGCGCTCCAACAGCCGCCCGGCTGCGCGGTGCGGGAGATGGTGGTGTGCGCCGAGCAGGAGACGTCGTACCCGTGATCCTCGTGCTGCGCGCCCTCGGCGTCGGCGACCTGGTCACCGCGGTGCCCGCGCTGCGGGCGCTGCGGGCCGCGTACCCGCATCACGAGCTGGCGCTCGCCGCGCCCGGCGGCCTGGCCCCGCTGGTCGACCTGATCGGCGGCGTCGACGAGCTGGTGGACACCACCGGGCTGGACGGGCCGCTGCGGCCGGGCCGTGCGCCGGAGATCGCGGTGAACCTGCACGGGCGTGGGCCGCAGTCGCACCGACTGCTGGCCGCCGCCCGTCCCGGGCGGCTCGTCGCCTTCGCCAACGCCGACGCCGGTTTCGGCGACGGTCCGCGCTGGCGCGACGACGAGCACGAGGTGGACCGTTGGTGCCGGCTGCTCTCCTGGTACGACATCCCGGCCGACCGCCGTGACCTGGGCCTGCGCCGGCCCGACCCGGCCGGCCTGCCGGTCGGCGCGACCCTGCTGCATCCGGGCAGCAACGTCCCCGCCAAGCGGTGGCCGGCCGAGCGGTTCGCGGCGTTGGCCCGGACGCTGCGGGAGCGGGGGCACCGCGTGCTGGTCACCGGCTCGACCGACGAACGCGGGTTGGCCGAGCGGGTGGCCGAGGCGTCCGGTCTGCCGCCGGCCGCCGTGCTGGCGGGCCGGACCGACCTCGGCGCGCTGGCCGCGCTGGTCGCCGACGCGCGGCTGGTGGTCAGCGGGGACACCGGTGTGGCGCACCTGGCGACCGCGTACGGGACCGCCTCGGTGGTGCTCTTCGGGCCGGTGCCCCCGGCGGCGTGGGGGCCGCCGCCGGACCGGCCCCGCCACCGGGCGCTCTGGGCCGGCGAGGGGGATTGGCCCAGGTGGGACGGGGTAGGAACCCACCCGACACTGACGGCTCTGCCGCTGGACGAGGTGCTGGCTGCGGTGAACGAGGTGGAGAGAGCGGTGCGGGTCTCCGGTGCGGTTACGGCGTAGCGACCCGGCTCGGCCCGGCTACGGGCGACGCCGGCGCGGCAAGGGCTGGACCTTCGTCGATCCCAGCGGCGCCGTCGTGCGCGATCCGGCCATCCGGGCGCGGCTGAACGACCTGGTGATCCCGCCGGCCTGGCAGGACGTGTGGATCGCGCCGCACGCGAACGGACACATCCTGGCCACCGGCGTCGACGCGGCCGGACGCAAGCAGTACCTCTACCACCCGGTGTGGCGGGAGAAGCAGGACGCGGCGAAGTTCGACCACATGCTGGAGGTGGCCCGACGGCTGCCGACGTTGCGCGAGCGGGTGGGGCAGGACCTCGTCGGGCGGGGACTGAACCGCGATCGGGTGCTGGCCACCGTGGCCCGCCTGCTCGACATGGGGATGTTCCGGGTCGGCAGTGACCAGTACGCGGCCGGTGACGATCCGACGTTCGGGGTGTCGACCCTGCGCCCGGAGCACGCGCGACGCCGGGGCGACTGCGTGGTCTTCGAGTTCCCCGCCAAGGGCGGTATCGAGCAGGTGCGCCGGATCGAGGACCCACAGCTGTGCGAGGTGCTGGTCAACCTGCGTCGGCGTCGCCGCAGGGCGGACCGGCTGTTCGGCTACTGGGACGGCCTCCAGTGGCGGGACGTGCGCAGCGACGAGGTCAACGGCTACCTGCGCGACGCCAGCGGCGGCGAGATGACCGCCAAGGACTTCCGCACCTGGCACGCCACGGTGCGCGCGGCGGCGGAGTTGGCCGCCGCCGACCCGGCCCGCTCGGTCACCGCCCGGCGCAGGGCGGTGGCCGCGGTGATGCGGGCGGTGGCGGAGCTGCTGGGCAACACCCCGACCGTGGCGCGCACGTCCTACGTGGACCCGAGGGTCGTCGACCTCTACCACGACGGGGTGGTGGTGCCGGTCGACCCGAGCGCCCCCCGCGAGGAGATCGAGCGGGTCGTGTTGGAGCTGCTGGAGAAGGCCTGACCGGCCCCGCCGACGATCCTGGGGGGGAAGCGACGGGGCCGGAGCCTCGGCCGGGGGCGACACCGGGCGGCCGCCCGCCGCGCGCCACGGCGGGCGCCTCGCCACGGCCCCCGTTCGCGGCCAATGCGGGCCCCGGGGTACGCGGGCGCCGCCTCTGCCGCGTCGGTTGTCAGTCTGCCTGGCCCGAGTTGACTCTGGACGCCAGGTCGTTGACGTCCCGTGCCGTAACCGGATCGCCGTCGCGGCACGCCTGCGGGCTCACCCCGTACGCCGCCCGGAACGCCCGGCTGAAGTGGGCCTTGTCGCCGAACCCCCAGCGTGCCGCGATGACCTGCACCGGCTGGGCCCGCAGCGCCGGGTCGGTGAGGTCGCGCCGGCACCGGGCCAGCCGAAGGTCGCGGATGTACGCCGCCACGGTGGTGTTCTCGGCCTCGAACAGGCGGTGCAGCGTCCGCAGCGAGATGTGGTGGGCGTCCGCGATGGTCTGCGGGCCCAGCGTGGCGTCGCCCAGGTGACGGTGGACGTACGCCTGCACCTGGGTGATCAGCGCACGGCGGCGGACCTCGGTCGGCACCGCGTCCTCGGCGACCAGGTTCCGGCCGAGCAGGGTGGTGGCCAGGTCGAGGCCCACCGTGCCGAGCCGGCCGGCGTCGGCGGCGTGGTACTGCTCGGGGTGGCCGGTCACCTGGATCAGGAACTGCGCCAGCAGCGCCCCGAGCCCCTCGCTGCCGGACATCCGCCCGCCGTAGAGCGCGGCCATCCGCTTTGGCGGCAGCGGGAGCGCGGAGTGCGGGATCACCGTCGTGATCGAGGTGGCCCGGGTCCGGCCCGGCTCGCTCGCGTGGTGGCAGACGTCGTGCGGGCGCGAGGCGTCGTAGAAGGTGAACTCGCCGGCCAGGATGTCGCTGCGTCGACCGTCCTGGCTGGACGTGCCGACCCCGCTGGTGGTGAAGGCGAGGATGTACAGCTCCGGGTCCGACTGTCGGATCAGCTTGCGGGTGGCATCGAGTGAGGGGTACTGGTAGCTGACCAGTTGGATCGCGCCGAGGTCGATGAATTCGGCCCGGGCGGCGAAGTCGTCGGCGTACGGGGACTCCATCCGCAACGGCACGGACGTGCGCGCCACCAGGTCCAGCCACATCCCGAACCGCTCGGCGGGCGGCAGGACGGTCGTGTCGATGGTGTTCCTGGCCAGCACCCGCGCCCCCTCACGCCGTCCGGCGGGCGATCAGGGCCTCGACGCCGTCGAGGATCCGGTCGAGGCCGAACGTGAACTCGTCGTCCGGATCATCGTCCTGGTCGAGGACGCCGGCGTCGAGCACCCGGGTCAGCGCGGGGAAGCGGGCCGGGTCGATCAGTCGCGCCAGCATCGCGCCGTACGCCGGCATCATGTCGCCCGGCTCGACACCGGCGGCCCGGCTGCCCTCGGCGATCTGGTTGGTGAGCATCGCCTCGTTGCGCACGTATCCGGTGACCAGCAGAAGGATCGACATCTTCGCGCCCTCCGGCAACGGGGTGCCGTCGAGACAACCCAGCCCGTCCTCCATCCAGCCGAGCTGCTGGGGTGTGACGGGCGGCCCGGCGATCGGAATGTGCAGCAGCCACGGGCGCTGTCGCAGGACGTCGTGTTCGGCCCAGGCCCAGCGGGTCAGGCCGGCACGCCAGTCGTCGTCCGGCGCGGCCGGGCCCGGTGAGGGGCCGTAGCCGGCGTCCACCATGAGCGTCAGCAGGTCGTCCTTCGAGCCGACGTGCCGGTAGAGGGCCATGGTGGCGGCGCCCAGCTCCTTGGCCACCCGGCCCATCGACACGGCGGCCAGCCCGTCGGCGTCGGCGACCCGGATGGCCGCGTCGACGATGCCGGACACGGTGAGGCCCGGCCGGGGGCCCTTCGGCGCCCGCTCGCGCAGCCCCCAGGCGCTCTCGATGGCCGGCGGGAGCGCCGGGCCGCTGTCGTCTTTCGTCTCCGCCACTTTTCCTCCTTGCCCCGCCATCCTAGTTCTGCGTATGGTCTACGCATTAAAGCGTACGGCATACGCAGAAGGAGTTCTCATGACAGCGACGACCGCACCGGCGCCCCGAGCGGGCCGGCGGGAATGGATCGGATTCGCGGTGCTGATGTTGCCGCTGCTCCTCGTCTCGATGGACGTGTCGGTGCTCTACTTCGCCGTCCCGTTCATCAGCGAGGAGCTGCGGCCCAGCGCCACCCAGCAACTCTGGATCTTCGACATCTACGGCTTCGTGCTGGCCGGGCTGCTGATCACCATGGGCGCCCTGGGTGACCGGATCGGCCGGCGTCGGCTGCTGCTGCTGGGCGCGACCGCCTTCGGGGCGGCGTCCCTGCTGGCCGCGTACGCCGACAGCGCCGCGACCCTGATCGCCGCGCGCGCCGTGCTCGGCGTCGGCGGGGCCACCCTGATGCCCTCCACGCTCGCCCTGGTGCGCAACATGTTCCACGACGCCAAGCAGCGCGGCACCGCGATCGGCATCTGGACCGCCACGCTCACCGGCGGCATCGCCATCGGCCCGGTGCTCAGCGGCGTCCTGCTGGAGCACTTCTGGTGGGGCTCCATCTTCCTGATCAACATCCCGGCGATGCTGCTCCTGCTCCTGCTCGCCCCGGTCCTGGTGCCCGAGTTCCGCAACCCGGCGCGCGGCCGCTTCGACCTGGTCAGCGCGGCGCTGTCGCTCGGCACGCTGCTGCCGGTGATCTACGGCATCAAGGAGATGGCCCGCGACGGCGTCAGCGCGGCGCGGGTGCTGGCCGTCGTAGCCGGCCTGCTGGTCGGGGCGCTCTT
This sequence comes from Micromonospora sp. NPDC049662, assembly GCF_040675055.1. Classification (NCBI taxonomy): domain Bacteria; kingdom Bacillati; phylum Actinomycetota; class Actinomycetes; order Micromonosporales; family Micromonosporaceae; genus Micromonospora; species Micromonospora sp. NPDC049662. The sequence continues at coordinate 81,607 of NZ_JBFAOC010000027.1, read as the reverse complement.
CCTGCACCGGCAACGGACCCGGGCGTACCCCATGATCGACCTGGCGCTGTTCCGCCGGCAGGGCTTCGCGGGATCGCTGGCGGTCAACCTGCTCGCGATGTTCGCCCTGGTCGGGTTCGCCATCTTCACCACCCAGCACCTCCAACTGGTGCTCGGGCTGAGTCCACTGCGGGCGGCACTGTGGAGCCTCGTACCGTCGCTCGCGGTCGGCGGCGTCGCCCCGGCCGCCGCCGCGCTCGCCCAGCGGGTCGAGCGGGCGTACCTGATCGGGGCCGGCTTCGTGATCGCCGTCGTCGGCTTCGCGGTGCTGACCCGGGTCACCCCCGAGACGCCGCTCTGGCTGCTGCTCGTCGGCGCGAGCGTGTACGCCGGCGGCCTGGTGATGGTGATGTCGCTCGTCACCGAGCTGGTGCTCGGCGCGGCCCCGCCGGAGCAGGCCGGTGTCGCCTCCGCGCTGACCGAGTCCAGCAGCGAACTGGGTGGCGCGCTGGGAATGGCCATCCTGGGCAGCGTGGGCGCCGCGATCTACCACCGGGAGGTTCTGGACGAGCTGCCGGCCGGGCTGCCGACGGGCGTCCGCGACGCGGCCGGCGAGACCCTGGGCGGCGCGCTCGCCGTGACCCGGGGACTGCCGGCGGAGGTCGGCGAAGCGGTGCTGCACGCGGCCCGGTTCGCCTTCACCGACGGGCTGCACCTCGCCGCCCTCGCCGCCATGGTGGCGATGGCGCTCGGCGCGGTGACCGCGCTGCTGACGCTGCGCGGCGTCCGGCCGGCCGACCCCGCGGCGCTGGCCGCCGAGCCGACCGAACCGTCGCTTTCGGACGCCGCCCCGGTCAGTCGTTGAGCACCTGGGCGAGTCGGTCGCGGAACCGCCGCTCGGAGTCGCTGACCGACTCGCCGCCCAGGCCCAGCAGACCGCCGCTGGACGCCGCGCCCACGACCTGGTCGGCGATGGTCACCAGCCAGTGCTTGTACGCGCCGGCCTCGCCCTCGTCCACCCGGGCGGCCAGCAGCACGGCCGCCTCACGGGCCCGCACCAGCACGTCGTCGATGTACGCCTGCGGGTCGGCGGGCGCGATGACCGGCAGCTCCTCGCCGGCTTCGGGGTCGCCGACCCGGGTCACGATCTCCCCGGCCACGGCGGCGACGAGGGGGTTGGCCGACTCCCGGCCCGCCCCGATGGACTCCAGACCGGCCGCGTTCTCCGCCATGGTCCGGCGGGTGCCGTCGGACTCGGCGGCGCTCGCCGCGGTCAGCACCGACTGCGGCAGGCCGACCAGCAGCCCCCACTCCTCGTCGGAGAAACCGAAACCGGTGTACGCCGGCTGCTCGATCACGGCAATGCCCCTTCCGCCCTGCGCTGTGTGGTCAATCGGTGCTGCTTGAGTCGATCCACCGGGCCCGTGTGGTGCCCGGGTCAGGCTAGTCGAGGGTCAGCAGACCCTGCTCGGACACCACGCGCACCGAGAGGGTCTTGTACCCGACCTCGTCGAAGAGGACCGTCATCTTGTCGTCCTCGTAGCTGAGCACCAGGCCGCGCCCCCACTCGCCGTGCCGCACCTGACTGTGCACCGGGAACGGGCCGACCGCGCCCTCGTCGGCGGTGCTGGTACCCCGGTGGCAGTTGTCGCAGTGCGCGCAGACCTCGGTCATCTGCTCGCCGAAGTAGGCCAGCAGGGTCTGCCCCCGGCAGGCGGTGGTCTCGGCGAACGCCCGCATCATGTCGGTACGCGAACGCGTCACCGTCTGCTGGCGTTCCGCCTCGGCCAGGGCGGCCGCCGCCGCGTCGACCGGCGCGGGAGAGTAGCGCGGGGCCCCGATGCGCTGGCGGGCGCGGGGCTCGGCGGCCCCCACCTGCTCCAGCAGCGCCAGGTACTGGCCCAGCTTGCGCGGTCCCAGGCCGGTGGCCTCCCGCAGTTCGGTCTTGGTGGCCGGTTTGCGGCGCAGCAGCGCGGCCAGGTCCCGCAGCTCGTTCTCGTCCGGCAGGCCGCCGCTGAAGAACCGTTGCAGGCCCACGTCCTCGGCCCGCCAGAGCAGCAGCACCCGGGCCGGTTGCCCGTCCCGCCCGGCCCGGCCGATCTCCTGGAAGTAGCTGTCCGGCGAGTCGGGCAGCGCCGTGTGCACCACCCAGGCGATGTTCGGCTTGTCGATGCCCATGCCGAACGCCGAGGTGGCGACCATGATGGGAACCTGGTCGGCGAGGAACGCCTCGTGCAGGTCGTTGCGCGCGCCGGTGGGCATCCCACCGTGGTAGAACTGCGCCGGGAAGCCCGCCTTGGTCAACTTCTCGGCCAACTCCTCGGCCGAGCGGCGGGTCGGCACGTAGATGATCCCGGGCCGTTCGTCGTCGCGCAGCAGGGCGATCAGCCGCCGCCACCGGTAGTCCTCGGTCGGGCAGTGTGCCACCTCGAGGAAGAGGTTGGGCCGGTCCAGCCCGGAGACCACCACCTCCGGGTCGCGCAGCCGCAGCCGGGCGATGATGTCGTCGCGTACGGGTGGGGACGCGGTGGCGGTCAGCGCGACCACCGGCGGTCGGCCGATGCCCTCGATGAGGTGGCCCAGCGCCAGGTAGTCGGGCCGGAAGTCGTGCCCCCAGGCGGAGATGCAGTGCGCCTCGTCGATCGCGACCAGCGCCGGCTTCAGCGCGGCGACCTCGGCCATCCGGTCCGGGTTGCTCAACTGCTCCGGGGTGATGAACAGGAACTCGGCCCGCCCGGCCTGGATCTCGGCGATCGCCTCGGCCTGCTGGCCGGCCGACTCGTTCGAGCTGATCCGTACCGCCCGCAGCTCGGGACGTTGCCGCTCGTTGAGCGCCGCGATCTGGTCCTGCTGGAGGGCCAGCAGCGGAGAGATCACCACGGTCGGGCCGGGGATCAGGCTGGCCGGGATCTGGTAGATCGCCGACTTGCCGGCCCCGGTGGGCAACACCACCAGGGCGTCGTGTCGCTTCATCACCGCGCGCATGGCGGCGAGCTGGTTGGGCCGGAGCGCTTTCCAGCCGAAGAGGCTCTTCGCGGCGCGGCGCAACGTCATCGAGTGCGTGGACAGTTTCATCGAGGGCCGGAGGTACCCGAGCCCATGACCACCGAAACACTCCGTTGCGATCATGGGCTCGGGTGCGTCAGGTCTCACCGTAGGCGGGGCAGGACCTCGCGCTGGTAGAGGTCGAACAGGCCCTGGAAGTGGGGGCCGGTGTTGGCCACGTACAGCTCGTCGAAGCCGGCCTTGGCGTACTTGTCGATCATCTCCAGGTGCGCGTCGGCGCTGTTGCCGCAGACGAACGACTCCCGCACCATGTCCTGCGTGACCAGCTCGGAGGCCTGTTCGAAGTGGCGCGGCGAGGGCAGCACCTGCGACAGCTCGCCCGGCACGCCCGCGTTGGGCCAGCGCTCGTACGCGATCCGTGCGCCCTCTTCCTCGCTGGCCGCGTACGCCGCCTTGAACCCGGCCTGGCACGGCTTGTCACCGCCGCCGTTCTCCCGGAAGCGCCGGACCAGCTCGCCGTCGGGCATGGTGCTCACGTAGCCGTCGCCGATGCGGGCGGCCAGGTCGACGGCCTTCGGCCCGAACCCGGAGACGTAGATCGACGGCGGGGTGTCCGGCAGCGTGTAGACCCGGGCGTTCTCCACCGTGTAGTGCGTGCCCCGGTGGTTGACGAAGTCGCCCCGCCACAGCTCGCGGATGACCTCGACGGACTCTTCGAGCATCTCCAGCCGCACGTCGGCGGAGGGCCAGGCGTCGCCGAAGATGTGCTCGTTGAGCGCCTCGCCGGTGCCGACGCCGAGCACGAACCGGCCGCCGTGCAGCACCGCGCTGGTCGCCGCCGCCTGGGCGATCACGGCCGGGTGGATCCGTACGGTCGGGCAGGTCACCGCCGTGGTCACCGGTAGCGCGCAGACCTGGCTGAGCGCGCCGATCATCGACCAGACGAAGGGGCTCTGCCCCTGTGCGTCGACCCAGGGATGGTAGTGGTCGGAGATCCACAGTGCCTCGAAGCCGGCCGCCTCGGCGCCACGGGCCTGCGCCAGCAACTCGGCCGGCGGGTACTCCTCACTGGACAGAAAGTATCCGATCTTCATGGCTTCCCCTTCGGCGCGCGGTCCTGCTGTCGGGGAGAGCCGTACCCCGGTCGCGGCGGGCCACACCGGCGGGTCGGGGCCCGATCGCCTCAGCGTCGACCGAACATGGCCCGGATCGCGGCGAGCAGCAGCAGAGCGCCGACCACCAGGCCGAGCAGGCGTACGCCGGGGATGTCGGCCGGGCTCGTGGCGTCGGCCAGCGGGGCGGTGTCCATCCCCGCACTCTTCCGGGGAAGGGTCCCGTCGGGCAACTGTAAGGTTTATTGACTATTGAATCGCTCGGTGTGACCATGGCAGCACCGCCTGCCCAGGGCGGTGCGCCCAGGGCGCGCGAGAGATGGGGTACGGGGCCGCATGAGCGAGCGCAACCAGCGGGTCGGCGTCACCGCGCCGGCGGGAAACGTCGACCGTTCCGAGGCGACGGCGTGACCGCGCCGGCCGGGCACCTTCCGACGTTGGCAGCCGCCGTCCTGCAACCCGGTTTCGTCGGCACCACGCCGCCGCCCTGGGTGTGCCGCTGGCTCGGCGAAGGGCTCGGCTCGGTGGTGCTGTTCGCCCGCAACGTCGTCGACACCGCCCAGGTGGCGGCGCTCACCGCGACGCTGCGCGCCGAACGGCCGGACGTCATCGTGGCGATCGACGAGGAGGCCGGCGACGTCACCCGGATCGAGTCCGCCCGGGGCAGCTCCCGGCCGGGTAACTACGCCCTCGGCGCGGTCGACGACCCGGCGCTGACCGAGGCCGTCGCCCTCGACCTCGGCATCGAGCTGGCGGCGGCCGGGGTGACCCTCGACTACGCCCCGGACGCCGACGTCAACTCCAACCCGGCCAACCCGGTGATCGGCGTCCGCTCGTTCGGGGCCGACCCGGCGCTCGTCGCGCGGCACACCGCCGCCTGGATCCGTGGCCTCCAGGGTGGCGGCGTGGCCGCCTGCGCCAAGCACTTCCCCGGGCACGGCGACACCCGCGTCGACTCCCACCACGACCTGCCGCGCATCACCGCCGACCGGGCCCGCCTGGACGCCTGCGAGCTGGCCCCGTTCCGGGCCGCGGTGGCGGCCGGCGCGCAGGCGGTGATGACCGGCCACCTGCTCGTGCCCGCGCTCGACGCGGACCTGCCGGCCACGCTGAGCCAGCGCATCCTGGGCGGGCTGCTCCGCGACGAGTTGGGCTTCTCCGGCGTGGTCGTGACCGACGCCGTGGAGATGCGCGCGGTCGCCGACCGGTACGGCTTCGCGGGCGCGGCCGTGCGGGCGCTCGCGGCCGGGGCCGACGCCATCTGCGTCGGTGGCGAGCGCAGCGACGAGGACGCCGCCCGGGAACTGCGCGACGCCATCGTGGCCGCCGTCGTCTCCGGTGAGCTGCCCGAGGAACGCCTCGCCGAGGCCGCCAAGCGGGTCGGCCAGCTCGCCGCCTGGACGGTGGCCGCCCGCGCCGCCCGCCCGAGCCTCACCCACCGGGCCACCGACGTCGGGCTGGTCGCCGCCCGCCGGGCCGTCCGGATCAGCACCGGCCCGGACGCCCCGGTCGCGCTGCCCCTGACCCGCGCCGCCCATGTGGTCGAGTTCGAGCCGCCGCGCAACATCGCCATCGGCGCGGAGACCCCGTGGGGCATCGGCGAGCCGTTGGGCGAACTGCTGCCCGGCACGACGACGGTCCGCCACGCCGAGCCCGACGTGCCCGCCGACCCGGGAGCCGACGCCGGGGACCACCCGCTGGTGCTGGTCGTCCGTGACCTGCACCGGCACGACTGGATGCAGGCGGCGGTGCGGCGAGCGCTCGCCAATCGGCCGGACGCGGTCGTGGTCGAGCTGGGTGTGCCCGAGCTGGTCGTCGGAGCGGTGCACCTGGCCACCCACGGCGCCACCCGGGCCAGCGGGCGGGCCGCCGCCGAGGTGCTGACCGGCCGGGCCCGCTGACGCTACGGTTGCTCGGCGACCAGGTCGGCGTACTCGGGATGCTTGTCGATGAACGCCGCCACGAACGGGCACTGCGGCACCACCCGCCCACCCCGGTCCCGCACCTGGTCGAGGGTGCCGCGGATCAGCGCGCCGCCGACGCCCTTGCCCTGGAAGCCCGGGTCCACCTGGGTGTGCGTGAAGACCAGCACGTCGTCGCCACGCTGCAGGTAGGCGGTGAAGCCGGCCAACGCGTCGTCGACCAGGATCTCGAATCGGTTCTTGGCGGGATTGTCCTCGACGAGGGTGCTCACCGGGCCATTGTCCCAGCCCCGGCGGCAAGCACGTCGAGTTCGGCGAGCAACCGGTCCACCTCGTCCACCGTGTTGTAGTGGTAGATGCTGGCCCGCACCGCGCCACCGCTGTCGCGCAGACCCATCGTCTGGAAGTACTCGTAGGCGTAGTAGTCGCCGGCCGACAGGCAGAACCCGGCCTCGCCCAGCGCCTGCTGGGTCTGCTGCGGCGACAGCCCGGCGACCCGGAAGGAGACGGTCGGGCAGCGCCGGGCCGGCGAGCCGTAGACCGTGACGGCGGGCCGCGCGGCGAGACCGGCGAGCAGCCGATCCAGCAGCGCCTCCTCGTGGGCCTGGGCGGCGGCCAACCCGGACCGCAGCCGCGCCCGGCGGTCGCCGGTCGCGTCCGGGTCCAGGGCGGCCAGGTGATCCACGGCGGCCGTCACGCCGGCCAGCAGCGGGAAGCTCGGTGTGCCGTACTCGAAACGGTCCGGCGCGGCGTCGGCGGACGGCACCAGCTTCGCCGGGCGCAACGCCGCCCACCGGCTCGGGTCGGCCACCATCGCGGCCAGGTGCGGCCCGGACCACTTGTACGCGCTGGTGACCAGCACGTCCGCGCCGAGCGACGTCAGGTCGGTCGGACCGTGCGGCACGGAGTGCACGCCGTCCACGCAGACCAGCGCCCCGACCGAGTGTGCGATCTTGGCGATCGCCGGCACGTCCGGCACGGTGCCGATGGCGTTGCTGCCGGCGGTCACCGCCACCAGCCGGGTCCGCTCGCCCACCAGGTCGGCGTACTGGCCGCTGGGCAGCTCGCCGGTGTGCCGGTCGAACTCGGCCCAGCGCACCGTCGCGCCGGCCGCCTCGGCGGCCTGCACCCACGGGCGCACGTTGGCGTCGTGGTCGAGCCGGGACACCACCACCTGGTCGCCGGGCCGCCAGGTCGCGCCGAGGGTACGGGCCAGGGTGTACGTCAGCGCGGTGGCGCTCGGCCCGAGCACCACCCCGTCCGGCTCGGCCCCGAGCAGGTCGGCGACCGCCGAGCGGGCCTGCGCCACCATCTCCAGCGACCGACGACCGGGCGTGAAGGCGGCGCTGCGATTGCCGACGGCGGCGCGCATGGCGTCGGTGACCGCGTCGATCACGCCGGCCGCGGTCTGCGTGCCCCCGGCGCCGTCGAAGTGGACGAAGCCCTCGGTCAGGGCGGGATAGGCGGCCCGGGTACGGGCGATGTCGAAGGCCATGCCCGGACCCTAGCCGGGACGCCGGCCACGCTCGCCCCCGCCCGGTCGTCGCGGACGTCTCGTACCCTTGGCGGGGTGACGAACCGACCCACCACCATCGGCCTGCCCCCCGTCCGCCGTGCCGCCGGCCTGGTTGCCGCCGTGGCGCTCGGCCTCGCCCTGCTCGCCGGCTGCAGCTCCCAGGGCGCCTCCACCGACTGCGGGCTGGACGCCTGCACGGTCACCTTCGAGCGGGGCGTCGAGGCGAGCGCCACCATCCTCGGCGTCGAGGCGAAGCTGGTCGGCGCCGAGGGCGACCAGGTGACCGTCGAGGTCGCCGGCGAGCAGCTCACCCTCACCACCGGCCAGCAGGCCACCGAGGCCGGCGGGTTCGCGGTCACCGTCGACAGCGTCACCGACCAGCAGGTCAAGATCCGCGTTTCCCGCAACCCGGGTAACTGACCCGCGCGGGCGGCGGTGGCCGACGTTTGGGAATCGTCGGAATCGGAGATTGTGACGCCATGTCACTCACCCGTAGCGCCGAAGCCACCGCCTCCCGGACGGCGGACAGCCGGTGGCTGGAACTTCTCGCCCGGGCCGGCTTCATCGGCTACGGCATCGTCCACCTGCTCTTCGCCTGGTTGGCGTTGCAGATCGCGTTCGGCACGTCGTCCGACGACGGCGACCAGTCCGGCGCGCTGCGTACCCTCTCGGAACAGCCGCTCGGCAAGTTCCTCGTCATCGCCGTCGCGGTCGGCCTGCTCGCCATGGCGATCTGGCAGGGCCTCGAGGCGGCGGGCGGGCACCGCGCCGAGCGGGGCAAGGAGCGGGTCATGGAGCGGCTGGCCTCGGCCGGCCGGACCATCGTCTACCTCTACTTCGCCTGGACCGCCTTCAAGGTGTTCTCCGAGGCCGGGTCGAACAGCGCCGACAACCAGGAGGCGCTGAGCGGCAAGCTGATGACCTCCACCGGTGGCCGCTGGCTGGTCGGCCTGGCCGGTCTGGTGGTCGCGGCGATCGGCATCGGCCTGGTCATCTACGGCATCCGCAAGACGTTCGAGAAGCACCTCAAGACCGGCGAGATGAGCCCGAAGACTCGCCAGTTGGCCCGTCGCCTCGGCATCGCGGGCTACGTCGCCAAGGGTGTCGCGTACGGCATCGCCGGCCTGCTGGTCATCGTCGCCGCGGTGAAGTACGACCCGGAGAAGGCCCGGGGTCTGGACGCCGCCCTGCACACGCTGCGCGAGCAGTCGTACGGCTCGTTCCTGCTGGCCCTGGTCGCCCTCGGCATCGCCGCCTTCGGCGTCTACTGCTTCCTCCAGTCCCGGTACCGCAAGGTCTGAACTGGTCGATACCGAGGACGTCGGGCACTATTGGGCTTTTGCCCGAAGTTCCGCCGCTCGGTCGAAGGGAAGCGCCCCACTCGTGCAGAGCTATCTCGAAACGACCGTCGCCGCGCTCGCCGCGGCGGCGGTCGCCCTCTTCCTGGTCGAGGTCGTCCACCGGATCACCCGGCGGTTCGGCCGCCGGTCCCTGTTGTTGACCGAGTTGACCGACCACGCGCACCGTCCGTTCCAGGTCGCCGCCACCGTCCTCGCGGTGCAGTTCGCCGCCCGCTTCACCACCGGGTACGCCGTCGGCGAGAGCTGGCGGCGGCTCCTGCTGCACCTGCTGGTGCTCTGTGTGATCGCCAGCGCCGCCTGGCTGGTGGCGGCGCTGTTGATCGTCGTCGAGGACACCGCGCTCGCCCGCTTCCGGGTCGACGTGCCCAACAACCGGCACGCCCGGCGGGTGCGTACCCAGGTGGTGATGCTGCGCCGGCTGACCGTCGCGGTGATCGTCATCCTGACCGTCGGCGTGATGCTGATGACGTTCCCGAGCGTGCGCGGCATCGGCGCCGGCGTGCTGACCTCCGCCGGTGTCGTCGGCGTGGTGGCCGCCCTGGCCGCCCAGAGCCTGCTCGGCAACGTCTTCGCCGGGCTGCAACTCGCCTTCAGCGACGCGGTCCGCCTCGACGACGTGGTGGTTGTCGAGGGGGAGTGGGGTCGGATCGAGGAGCTGACCCTCAGCTACGTGGTGGTCCAGATCTGGGACGACCGGCGGCTGATCCTGCCCACCTCGTACTTCACCAGCAAGCCGTTCCAGAACTGGACCCGCACCGAGGCGGCGGTGCTCGGCACCGCCGAGTTCGACGTCGACTGGGCCGTGCCGGTGCAGACCATGCGCGAGGAGCTGCGCCGGCTCGTCGAGGGCACCGAGTTGTGGGACGGTCGGGTCTGCGTCCTCCAGGTCACCGACGCCACCGGCGGGATGGTGCGGCTGCGCGCGCTGGTCAGCGCCGCCGACGCGGGCAGTCTGTGGGACCTGCGCGCCCTCGTCCGCGAGCACCTGGTGGCCTGGATCCGGGACAACCGGCCCACCGCCATGCCCCGCGTCCGCACCGAACTGGGCGACGCCACCAGCAACCTGTCCTGGCAGTGGGTGCAGCCCAGGCGGCCGACCCGACGCCTCTCCGACACCGAGGCCCCCGACGACGCCCGCGTCTTCGGCGGCAGCGACGACGGCGACGCCCGCAGCGAAGCCTTCGTAGGCCCAGAGGAAACCCGCCCCTGACCCCCGTACTCACCCCGTTGTTCATGAAAGTTATTGCCTCTTGCTTCGGCGTGTCCTGGCAATAACTTCATGATCGCCGCGAATGGGTGGGGTGGGGTCTGGGGAGGTTTGGTTGGGGTTGCGCGGGGGATGTGCTGCCGGACGTCTCTGCCGTGATCGGGGTGACCCACGCCAGCTTGTCGGCGCGGCATCCCGACAACGGCGACAGGTCGCCGCACGTCGAGTTTTAGGATTGACAGGCGACGACTCCGGGCATACAGCGCGGTGATGAGGAAAGGAGGACAGCATGGCTGACGTGGCGAATGCCCGCACATCCCGCAATGGGAGCGAGCCCTCCACCGCCGAGCTGGTGCAGCGGGCCACCGAACAGGTATCCCGTCTGGTACGGGACGAACTGGCGCTGGCCCGGGCGGAGTTGACCCAGAAGGGCAAGCACGCCGGCATCGGGATCGGCCTGTTCGGCGGCGGCGGGGCGCTGGCGTTCTACGGCCTGGGCGCGCTCGTCGCCACCGCCATCCTGCTGCTGGATCTGGTGCTGCCCGCCTGGGCCGCCGCGCTGATCGTGGCGGTGGCCCTCTTCCTGGTGGCCGGCATCCTCGCGCTGGTGGGCAAGAAGCAGGTCAGTCGTGCGGTCCCACCGGTGCCGGCGGCGACGGTCCGCAGCCTCCGTGCCGACGTGGACACCGTGGCCGCCGCCGTGAAGGACAGGGGACGGGCATGACGGGCAACGGAACGGGCGACACCGAGGCCCTACGCGAGGAGATCCGCCGTACCCGGGTGGAGCTGGGCGAGACGATGGAGGCGTTGGCCGCCAAGGCGGACGTCAAGGCCCGCCTGAAGGAGTCCGCCGAACAGGCGAAGGAGCGGATGCGCGAGCAGGCGGCGCAGACCGTGGCCCGGGTCCGCGGGCAGGCCGCGCGCGGTGCCGGGATGGCCCGCGCCCAGGCGTACGACAAGGGCGGCCTGGTCCGTGAAAAGGGCGAGCTGGTTCGACGCAACCCGGTGCCGTGGGCGGCGCTCGCCGCCAGCGCGGTGGCCACCGTGGTGGTGCTGATGATCGTGCGGGGGAGGCGTAGGTGAGCAGGAGCATCGGCAAGGTCGCGTACCGGCCGGTCGGCGTGTTGTTGGGTATCGCCGCGGGTACGGTGGCCGGCGCGATCTTCCGGCAGGTCTGGAAGGTCACGGCGGGCGACGGCGAGGCGCCGAACGCCACCGACGAGGACCGTGGTTGGGGCGAGATCCTGGCCGCCGCGGCGTTGCAGGGGGCCATCTTCGCGGTGGTCCGTGCCGCCGTGGACCGGGGCGGGGCGGTCGGCGTCCGCCGGATGACCGGCCACTGGCCGGACTGACCGACGCATAGACGTCAGGCCCTCTTCCCCATCGACGGGAAGGGGGCCTTTCGCACGACTCGCAACGCCGCCCAGCGACCTGAGTCATCCGTCAGGTCACATGTCGGAGAAATTCGTCGGACAGGTCGTGCAGACTTTTTGCGTACGTGATTTGCTGTTCCACGCTGTTGCGAGATGGCGTGGGTTGAGAGAAGTCTCCTTCGTGGGGGCCGCCTCAGACGCCGCTGCTCGAAAACGGCCAATCGGCCGCACGGCGTGCACGGCCGCCAGTTTTAGAAGGAGATACACATGGCGCAGGGAACCGTGAAGTGGTTCAACGCTGACAAGGGCTTCGGCTTCATCACCGTCGACGGCGGGGGTGCTGACGTGTTCGTCCACTTCTCGGCCATCCAGACCAGCGGCTACCGCACGCTGGAGGAGAACCAGCGGGTGGAGTTCGAGATCGCCCAGGGTCAGAAGGGCCCGCAGGCCGAGCAGGTCCGTCCCCTCTGACACATCTGGCCGGCCCCCGCCGGTCAGGGCTCGTTGAAGTGAAGCCCCGTATCCCGTCCTGGGATGCGGGGCTTTCCACGTCCACCGCTCACCCGCTCGCGCCGGCGACCAGGCTGGCTCACAGTCGGCGTCGCGAGCGCAGTCCCCACCAGAGCGCCGCCAGCCCGGCGGCGGCCACGATCGGGCCCACCACCACCCAGAGCGACTCGTCGGTCATCGGGCTGCCGCTGACGTAGCCGAGGCCCTGCACCGTCCACACCGCACCGATCACCACGGCCAGCAGGCCGAGGGTGAGTGTCAGCCAACCCCTCATCGCGCACCCTCCTCGCCGCCTCGGGCGGCACGCCGCCCCGGGCGTCCAGCATCGTCGTCTCGGAGGCGCGACGCGAGCACCCGGGGTCGGCGGCTCACCACCGGTCGTGCACCTGCGGGCGGATCAGCTCGTCGTAGACCTCGCGTACGCCGGCCAGCTGGGCGGTCGTGAGTGGCGGCAGGTCCGCCGCGGCGGCGTTGCGTCGCGCCTGTTCGGCGTCGCGCGCGCCCGGGATGACGACGGTGACGCCGGCCTGGTCCAGCACCCACCGCAGCGCGAACTGCGCCATGGTGCGGTCGGCGTCGACAAGCGGCGCGAGCCGGCGTACGGCGGCGAGCCCCTGCGTGTAGTCCACGCCGGAGAACGTCTCGCCCACGTCGAACGCCGCACCGTGCCGGTTGTAGTTGCGGTGGTCGTCGGCGGGGAACTCGGTGTGCTCGTCGTACCGGCCGGAGAGCAGGCCACTGGCCAGCGGCACCCGGGCGATGATCCCGACGCCGGCCTCGGCGGCCGCCGGCAGCACCTGCTCCAGCGGCTTGTGCCGGACGGCGTTGAGGATGATCTGCACGCTGGCCACGCCGGGCCGGGCGATGGCGGTCAGCGCCTGGTCGCAGGTCTCCACGCTGACGCCGTACCCCGCGATGGCCTTCTCCGCGACGAGGGTGTCCAGGGCGTCGAAGACCGCGTCGTCGGCGAAGACGGCGGTCGGCGGGCAGTGCAGTTGGACCAGGTCCAGGGTGTCCATCCCGAGGTTGGCCCGGGACCGGTCGGTCCACTGCCGGAAGTTGGCCATGGTGTACGCCTCGGGCCGCTGCTCGACGCGCCGCCCCATCTTGGTGGCGACGGTCAGCCCGGCGTCCGGTCGGGAGCGCAGGAAGCGGCCGATCAGCTGCTCGCTGCGGCCGTCGCCGTACACGTCGGCGGTGTCCAGGAAGGTGACTCCGGCGTCCGCGGCGGCGCTGAGCACGGCCATGGCGTCGGTCTCGCTGACGGTCCCCCAGTCGGCGCCGAGTTGCCAGGCGCCCAGGCCGACGACCCCGACGGTCCGGCCGAGCCGGTTGAAGCTGCGCTGTTCCATGCCCCGAGCCTAGTGATCGGGTTGCCGGGCTGCCACGCGAGTCGTACCGTCAACAAGACGGACGTACGGTTTGGAGGCTGCGATGTGGGATCCGACGACGTACCTGCGCTACTCCGACGAGCGCTCCCGCCCCTTTCACGACCTGCTCAGCCGGATCCCCGCCGCCCGGCCCCGAACGGTGGTCGACCTCGGCTGCGGTCCCGGCCACCTCACCGCCATCCTGGCCGAACGCTGGCCGGACGCGCGGGTCGTCGGCCTCGACTCCGCGCCCGAGATGATCGACCGCGCGCGGGCGCTGCCGACCCCGGTCGAGTTCGCCGTCGCCGACCTGCGCGACTGGCGGCCAACCGGTGACGAGGACGTGGTGGTCACGACCGCGGCCCTGCAGTGGGTGCCCGGCCACCAGGAGTTGCTGCGCCGCTGGGCCTTCGAACTGCCCGCCGGCGCCTGGCTCGCCATGCAGGTCCCCGGCAACTTCGACGCCCCGTCGCACCGGGCACTGCGCGAGGTCGCCGGTCTCCCGGCCTGGCGGGCCGAGCTGGCCCCGCTCCAGCGGGCCGACCCCGTCGACGACCCGGCCGACTACGCGGACCTGCTGACCACCGCCGGCTGCGCGGTGGACGCCTGGGAGACTACCTACGTGCACCTGCTGCCGGCCGATCCCGCCGCCGACCACCCGGTACTGGCCTGGATGGAGGGCACCGCGCTGCGACCCGTCCGGGCCGCGCTGGACGCCGCCGGCTGGTCGGCCTTCCGGGCCGAGCTGGGGGTACGCCTCAGCGCCGCCTACCCGGTGCGGCACGGTCAGGTGTCCTTCCCGTTCCGCCGTGTCTTCGTCGTCGCCCGTACCGGCGCCCGCGCACAGGAGAATCCGTGACCGATCTGACCACCTTCATCGCCGGTCTGCCCAAGGTGGAGCTGCACGTGCACCACGTCGGCTCCGCCTCGCCCCGGATCGTCGCCGAGCTGGCCGCCCGCCACGAGGGCAACACCCCCGTCCCGGCCGACCCGGACGCGCTTGCCAGCTACTTCGAGTTCCGCGACTTCGCGCACTTCATCGAGGTCTACCTGAGCGTCGTCGACCTCATCCGGGACCCGGAGGACGTCTGGCTCCTCACCCACGAGGTGGCCCGGGAGCTGGCCCGCCAGCAGGTCCGGTACGCCGAGCTGACCATCACCCCGTACTCGCACGTGCGGCGGGGCATTCCCGCGCCCGCGTTCTGCGAGGCGATCGAGGACGCCCGCAAGCGCGCCGCCGCCGACTTCGGCCTCGACCTGCGCTGGTGCTTCGACATCCCCGGCGAGGCCGGCCTGCCGGCCGCCGAGGAGACGCTGCGGATCGCCCTCGACGAGCGGCCGGACTCGCTGATCAGCTTCGGTCTGGGCGGCCCGGAGATCGGCGTACCCCGGCCGCAGTTCCGGCCCTACTTCGACCAGGCCCGCGCCGCCGGCCTGCGCTCGGTGCCGCACGCCGGCGAGACCACCGGCCCGCAGACCATCTGGGACGCCCTGCACGAGCTGGGCGCGGAGCGGATCGGGCACGGCATCTCCGCCGCACAGGATCCGGAACTGCTCACCTACCTCGCCGAACGGCAGATCGGGATGGAGATCTGCCCGACCTCGAACGTGCGGACCCGGGCCGTGGCCACCCTCGACGAGCACCCGCTGCCCCGGCTGGTCGAGGCCGGGCTGCTGGTCACCATCAACTCCGACGACCCGCCGATGTTCGGCACCACCCTCAACGACGAGTACGCGGTGGCGGCCCGACTGCTCGGTGCGGGCCCGGGGGAGCTGGCCGCGCTGGCCCGCAACGCGGTGACCGCGTCCTTCCTCGACCCGGCCGGCAAGCAGCGGATCATCGAGGAGATCGACGCGTACGTGGCCGACGCCCGCTGAGGTACGGGGTGAGCGGGGCGCGCGGCGGGAGCGTGGGTGTGGGGGGACCTGAGACTCCCGCCGCGCGCACGGCTCCACCGGCCGGTGGGTGCGCGGTGCGCTGGCCGGTGGAACTGGTGGGTTCGTGCACTGATCCTGTCAGCCCGCAAGCGGCTGACCGCGCTCGTTAACCTCGATCTAAGGAAGACTTGTGCCGCCGCACAGCCCCGGCCCGCCCGGCCGATCGGAGCGTGCCCATCAACCGATCGGCCGGGCGGACCTCGGCCGTCGGTCGACAGTGCTCGGTCGCCGGTCGGGCGGTCCTCACCCGCCGGTGGACGCTCAGTCGTCGGTGGGGCGCTGGCGGGGCCAGCGACGACCGCTGCTCTTCTGATCCCGGGCGTCGCGGGCCATCCGGCCCACCAGGCCGAACCTGCTGACCTGCCGGGGCGTCGCCTCGGGGTCGGCGAGCAGCATCACCACGCTGGCGCCGCCCAACCGGGCCCGGTCGATGCTGACCGAGCCGTTCGCCTGCAACGCCACCCGCTTGGCGATGTCCAGGCCGAGCCCCGTCGAGCCCTGGTCGCTGGTGCCCCGCCGCAGCGCCCGGTCCGGGTTGGCGATACCCGGGCCGGCGTCGTCGATCCGGATCGCCACGTACCCGTCGCGGCGGGACACGGCCACCTCGAACGCCGTACCCTGCGGCGTGTAACGGAAGACGTTGCCGATCACCGCGTCCAACGCGGCGGCCAGCTCGGCCCGCGGCACGGGCGCGGGGATGCGCAGTTGGGCGCCGGTCACCCGCTGCGGCCGGTTCTGGTCACCGGCCAGCGCCGCCCAGAACACCATCCGGTCCCGGA
Source organism: Micromonospora sp. NPDC049662 (assembly GCF_040675055.1). Classification (NCBI taxonomy): domain Bacteria; kingdom Bacillati; phylum Actinomycetota; class Actinomycetes; order Micromonosporales; family Micromonosporaceae; genus Micromonospora; species Micromonospora sp. NPDC049662. The sequence goes on along the minus strand of NZ_JBFAOC010000027.1, from coordinate 65,534 downwards.
CCACCTCGCTGACGTCGCACTCGGCCGGGCCGGCCTCGTGCGCCACCGCCTTGCGGGTGGTCTTGATCAGCACGTCGATCTCGCCCTCGAGCGTGACGATCGCCTGCCGGATGCGCCGGATACCCCGCAGCCGGTCCAGCTCCGCCGGGCTGAACGAGCCCACGCTGGTGTCGTCGGACTCCAGCGCCTCCGCGTCGAGCCGGAGCACGGTCAACGGCGTCCGCAGCCGGTGCGACAGGTCGGCCACCAGCTCTCGCTCGTCGGTGCGGGCCGCGTCCAGCCGGTCGGCCATCCGGTTGAAGGCGTACCCGGCCTCCGCCAGCTCGCGCGGGCCGGTCGGCTCCACGCGTACGCCCAGGTCGCCGTCACCGATCGACAGGGCGGCCTTGACCAGACCCTGGGTGGCGTCCACCGCCCGGGCGGCCACCCGGTCGACCACCAGCACCGCCGCGCCGACCATCGCCGCGCCCACCGCGAACAGGAGCAACCAGGTGCCACCGGCGCCCTCGCCCAGCGTCGAGTCCGGCACGAACACCTCGACCACGGCCGTCCGGTCACCCAGGACCACCGGGTCGAGCCGGACCACCCCGCCGTCGACGTCGGTGACCAGCGAGCGGCGGTCGGCGCGGGCCCGGTCCAGGTCGGCGCCACCGGCGCGGCCCGCGGACTCGTCCAGCCCCAACCCGTACACCACCGGCCGGACGGCGGCATCGTCGCCGCTGGCCACGACGGCCCGTTCGACCACCGCGCGGTCCGTGCTCACCGCCAACGCGCCGGTGACCAGCGCGCTGCGTCGGGCCGCCTCGGCGATCGCCTCGTCCCGTGTCTGCCCCCGCAGGCTCAACCCGAGCGGGATCAGGAACGCGAGCGCGACGAGGCTGCACATGCCGGCCGTGAGCAGGGCCAGCGCGGTCCTCAGTCCGGTGCCACCAGCCGGAACCCGACCCCCCGCACGGTGCGCAGGTAGCGCGGCTTCGCCGCGGACTCGCCCATCTTTCGGCGAAGCCAGTACAGGTGTACGTCGATGGTCTGATCCTCGCCGACCGATGGCTGCCGCCATACCTCCTCCAAGAGTTCCCGGCGGGACACTACCCGCCCGGGTCGTGCGGCGAGATACGCCAGCAGGTCGAATTCCTTACGGGTCAGCGCCAGCGGCTCCCCGTCGAGATGGGCGCTGCGCTCACCGACGTCCACCCGCAGCCCGCCGACGGTGTGCACCGCCGGCTGCACCGTCCGGCTGGCCCGTCCGGCGCGCCGCAGGACCGTGGTGATGCGGGCGTCCAGGTGCGCGCCGGTGAACGGCTTGACCATGTAGTCGTCGGCCCCGGCGCGCAGCAGCTTGACCACCGACTGCTCGTCGTCGCGGGCGGTGGCGATGATGATCGGGATGTCGGTGATGCCGCGCAGCATCCGCAGCGCGTCCGAGCCGTCCAGGTCGGGCAGGCCCAGGTCCAACACCACCAGGTCGGGCGTCTCCGCGGCGACCCGGCGCAGCGCGTCCAGGGCGGTGCCCACGGCGTGCACGGCGTGCCCCCGGTCAGCGAGGGACCGCAGCATCGCGCCGCGTACGACGTGATCGTCTTCGACCAGGAGCACGGAGGCCACGACAAGACGGTACTTGGCCTGGCAAGTTGATCGCGTTGCGACGTACCCGGGAAGCGGGCAAGCTGGTACGACGATGTCCTTCACCCTGTTCGCCGACGCTCGGCTGGCGCTCGCCCGAGACAGTCTCGCCGGCCTCTCCACCGGTGACGCGCTCGGCGAGCGGTACGCCCCGCCGGCCACGGCCGTCATTCCCGGCGACGACGTGCCCGGCGCGTGGGCCGGCCCGCCGGGCGTGGCCGATCCCGGCGCGGGCAGCCTGCCACCGGCACCGTGGTCCTGGACCGACGACACCGAGATGGCCTGCTCGGTCGTCGCCGAACTGGCCGCGGCGGGCGCCATCGACCGGGACCGGCTGGCGCTGGCGTTCGCCGAGCGCTGCGACGCGCGACGCGGCTACGGCGCGGGCGCGATGCTGACCCTACGGCTGATCCGCAGCGGTACCCCGTGGCCGGTGGCCGCCGCGTCCGCCTTCGACGGGCAGGGCTCCTGCGGCAACGGGGCAGCCATGCGGGTGGGTCCGCTGGGCGCGTACTTCGCCGACTCCACGGCCCGCGCGGCCGCGCAGGCCCGCGCCTCGGCCGAGGTGACCCACGCGCACCCCGAGGGGATCGCCGGCGCGGTCGCCGTGGCGGTGGCCGCCGCGCTCGCCGCCCAGGCCCGCCTCGACGGCCACCGACCGGCCCCGGCCCGGCTCCTCGCCGGGGTCGCCGCCGTGGTCGACGCGGGCACCGAGGTGCACCGTGGCGTACACACCGCTGTCGGGCTGCTCGGCCGCCCGCTGTCCCGCGTGGTGGCCGCGCTCGGCAACGGCGCCCGGGTGACCGCCCAGGACACCGTCGCGTTCACGCTCTGGGTTGCCGCGACACACCTCGACGACTACCCGACGGCGATCCGGACCTGCGTACGCGCCGGCGGCGACGTGGACACCACGGCCGCCATCGCGGGGGCGGTGGTGGCCGCGTACACCGGGGTCGGCACCCCGGGCGGCGTCCCCGACGCGTGGCTGGCCGCCCGCGAGCCGCTACCCGCCTGGCTGCCCTGACGGCCCTGGTCCGCCCCAGGCTTGATCGACTCGGGCTCCCGGACATTGGGCTGTCCGCGCGGCTCGGATGGCGCGGTTTGCAGGAACCCGGGTGGATCAACGGGAGGCGGACACCGGCTCGTCCGCGCGGCCGGTGATCTCGGCGAGGGAAGGTGGCTCGTCGGCGCTGCCGGTCGCCTCGGCGAGCGCGGCGGCCTGGACCGGGTCGCGCCGCCGCCAACGACTGATCACCCAGCCGATCGCCGCGCCGCCGCCCAGCCCGGCCAGCAGTCCGGCGGCCAGCATTCCGTCGGCGTTGCCGGAATCCTCGTCGCCCTCCCGGCCGACCGGTGCGGGATTCACACCGCTGTCCCCGGCGGCGGGTCCGCCGGCCGCCGGCGCGCCGTGGCCGCCGTGCGCGGCCGGTCCGGCGGCGCCCGGGACCGCCGGCAGCAGCGTCAGCACCGGCGCGCGGTGGTCGCCGCCGGCATCCGCCCACCGGACGACCGTGCCGTCGGCGTACGTCTGGACGACCTCGAACGTGAGCCGCTCGGCCTGCGGCAACGGGCCCATGGACAGGGCCAGTTTGGCCGGGCCGGTCGCACCCTGGCCGACGCGGACCCACGTCACCGCCGTGGTCACGGTGCTCACCCCGGAGGAGTGGATGCCCGCGACCGGCTTGTCCAGGGTCTTGGAGTCGATCCTGGGCGCCCAGCCGTCGACCGACATCGGGTAGACCTCGGCCACCGGCGCGCCGGCCGGCAACCGGATCTCGACCTGCTTGGTCGTCGTGCCGGCGCGCTCCTCGGGCACGCTGAACTCCAGCCGTACGGCGTCGCCCTGCCGCGCCTCCGTCGGGGTGGTCGTCACGTCCGCGGCCTGCGCCGCCGCAGCGGGCCAGAGCAGCAGCCCGACCGCGGTCAGCGCGGTCACCGCCACGATCCGCCGCGGACGGCCACCGCCGTGCGTGCTCGCCATCTCGTGCCCCCATCCCTCTCGGCGCGACCGGCACCGGTTTCCGGCCACACCACGTAGTTCGGATTCGAGACGCGAAAGGTTCAACGCCGACCGTTAGGAAGGGCACCTTGCTCTACCGGAGGCGTTACTAAAGTGCCCTTCCTTACCCGATAGCATCGGCAGGAGCCGACTGCCGGCACCGTTTCGTACTGCTTGGAGGAATCACCGTGTCCGCACCCCGTACCCCCGCCGTGGCCGACCCCGTCGTCGTCGCCGCCGGGACGACGGCGGCCGACGCGGTGGCCGCGGCCGGACTGCCCGCGAACGGCCCCAAGGCGATCGTCGTGGTCCGCGACCCGCAGGGCCAGCTCCGCGACCTGGACTGGTCACCGGCCGAGGAGACCGTCGTCGAGCCGGTCAGCCTGGACTCGCCGGACGGGCTGAACGTGCTGCGGCACTCCACCGCGCACGTGCTCGCCCAGGCCGTGCAGGACGTCTTCCCCGAGGCCAAGCTGGGCATCGGGCCGCCCATCGAGAACGGCTTCTACTACGACTTCGACGTCGACAAGCCGTTCCAGCCCGATGACCTCAGCAAGCTCGAGAAGCGCATGCAGGAGATCATCAAGTCCGGGCAGCGGTTCCGTCGCCGCCGCTTCGGCAGCCTCGACGAGGCGCGCGCCGAGCTGGCCGACGAGCCGTTCAAGCTGGAGTTGATCGAGGTCAAGGGCGAGGGCCTGGACACCGACGAGGTGATGGAGGTCGGCGGCGGCGAGCTGACGATCTACGACAACCTCGACGCCAAGGAGGACAAGGTCTGCTGGTCGGACCTGTGCCGGGGCCCGCACCTGCCGACCACCCGACTGATCGGCGCGTTCAAGCTGATGCGCTCGGCCGCCGCGTACTGGCGCGGGTCGGAGAAGAACCCCCAACTGCAGCGGGTGTACGGCACCGCGTGGCCGACCCGGGACGAGCTGAAGGCGTACCTGAAGCTGTTGGAGGAGGCCGCCCGGCGCGACCACCGCAAACTCGGCGCGGACCTGGACCTGTTCAGCTTCCCCGACGAGATCGGCTCGGGCCTCGCGGTCTTCCACCCCAAGGGCGGCATCATCCGCCGCGAGATGGAGCAGTACTCGCGGCGGCGGCACGAGGAGGCGGGGTACGAGTTCGTCAACACCCCGCACATCACCAAGGCGCAGCTCTTCCAGACCTCCGGTCACCTGCCGTACTACGCGGACACCATGTTCCCGCCCATGCAGCTCGAGGGCGCGGACTACTACCTCAAGGCGATGAACTGCCCGATGCACAACCTGATCTTCAGGGCGCGCGGGCGGTCGTACCGGGAGCTGCCGCTGCGGATGTTCGAGTTCGGCACGGTCTACCGGTACGAGAAGTCCGGCGTCGTGCACGGCCTCACCCGGGTCCGGGGCCTAACCCAGGACGATTCGCACATCTACTGCACCCGCGAGCAGATGGCCGGCGAGCTGACCACGCTGCTCAGCTTCGTGCTGGACCTGCTGCGCGACTACGGCCTGGACGACTTCTACCTGGAGCTGTCGACCCGGGACGACTCGCCCAAGTTCATCGGGGCCGAGGAAGACTGGGCCGAGGCCACCGAGGCGCTGCGGACCGCCGCCGAGACCTCCGGCCTCGACCTGGTGCCCGACCCGGGTGGCGCGGCGTTCTACGGGCCGAAGATCTCCGTGCAGGCCCGCGACGCGATCGGCCGGACCTGGCAGCTGTCCACCCTCCAGGTCGACTTCAACCAGCCGGAGCGGTTCGGGTTGGAGTACCAGGCCGCCGACGGCACCCGGCAGCGGCCCGTGATGATCCACCGGGCGCTGTTCGGGTCGATCGAGCGGTTCTTCGGGGTGCTCACCGAGCACTACGCTGGCGCGTTCCCGGCCTGGCTGGCTCCGGTGCAGGTGGTGGGCATCCCGATCCGCGAGGACCACACCGACTACCTGCACGGCTTCGTCGCGGCGCTGCGCGCCGAGGGCACCCGGGCCCAGGTGGACGCGGGTGACGACCGGATGCAGAAGAAGATCCGTACGGCGCAGCAGCAGAAGATCCCGTTCATGGTGATCGCCGGTGACGACGACGTGGCCGCCGGTACGGTCTCCTTCCGCTACCGCGACGGCTCGCAGCGCAACGGCGTGCCGATCGCCGAGGCGGTGACCCACATCCTTGACGTGGTCAGCTCCCGCACCAACATCGGCCCGTCCGCCGCCGCGGAGTAGCGCCCGCTTGTCGCACGCCGCGCGTCATGATCGTGCTCGATCCAGGATGTAGTGGCCTCCCGCGCCAGGGAGGCCACTACATCCATGGTCGAGCGCGATCTTCAGCCGGGAGGCGGGCTTCCCGTCGTCAGATGCCGCAGTTCGGCGCTGACCAGCCGCCGACCGCCGCCACGTGGGTGTGGTCGTTGTGGTCCGGTAGCCGGGGCCGAGGATCTGGCCGAAGCCGTGGTAGCGGGCCTGCTGGGCGAGCCGGCAGAACGAGGGTGAGCCGACCAGGTCGACCGCGTCGCCGTACAGGTGCCGGCTGTTCGACGCCCCGCCGACCGCGCTGTTGCAGGCGTAGCTGCGGAAGCTGCTGCTGATCGCGATGGGTACGTCGCCGAGGGCGTGCCGCAGCGCCTGGAGCTTCCACATCGAGACGAGCGCGTTGGCGCGGGCGGTGCTGGCCGAGACCGCGCCGCCGGACCAGGTGCTGTTGCAGTTGTTCAGCTCGGCATAGCTGAAGTTGGCGGGTGTGCAGTCGTCGTCCTGGAGCGCGTAGAGCCGGTTGAAGGTCTGCGGGCCGGCGATCCCGTCCGCGCCCAGCCCGTACGCCTGCTGGAAGCGGATCACCGCCGATCGCGTGGCCGGGCCGAACGCGCCGTCGATGGTGAGCACGGCGGCGTAACCGGGGTAGCCGGCGACGCGGATCTGCAGTTGCCGGACGTCCTCGCCGGACATCCCCTGGGACAGCGTGCGACCCCAGGTGTAGCAGCCGTCGGCGTGCGCGGCGCTGGAGGTGAGGGTGACCCCGGGAACCGTGGTGACGGCGGCCAGCGCGAGCGCCGCGAGGATTCTGCCGAGCTGACGGATCATGAAGCTCACCTTCCATCGATCTAATGAAATGGATGAATGGAAGTTTCACGGCTGAGTCTCGACTCCGTCAAGAAGTTGCAGCAGCGAGTTTCCGGTCACGGGTGTCGCGGCCCGCCGGCCCGGCTCCGTAGGATCGGCTCGTGACAGGGGCGGAGCGACACACGGAAAGCGGCGGCATGGCGGACGGCCTGGAACGGCTCTGGACGCCGCACCGGATGACCTACATCTCGGGTGAGGACCGCCCCGCCGAGGGCTACGAGAAGCCGACCGGCTGCCCGTTCTGTCTCGCCCCCGGGCTGCCCGCCGAGGAGAGCCTCGTGGTGGCCCGGGGCGAGCACGTCTTCGTCGTGCTCAACCTCTACCCGTACAACCCGGGACACCTGCTGGTCTGCCCGTACCGGCACGTCGCCGACTACACCGACCTCGACGAGGCGGAGACCGTCGAGCTGGCGTCCCACACGCAGACCGCGATGCGGGTGATCCGCAAGGTGAGCAACGCGCACGGCTTCAACCTCGGCATGAACCAGGGCGGCGTCGCCGGCGCCGGCATCGCCGCCCACCTGCACCAGCACGTGGTGCCGCGTTGGGGCGGCGACGCGAACTTCATGCCGGTGATCGGCCGCACCAAGGTGCTGCCGCAGCTGCTGCACGACACCCGCGACCTGTTCGCCCGCGCCTGGCCGTCCTGACCGCGCCGCCCACGCGGCGTCCGCGCCGGTCCGGCTAGTCGGCGCGCAGCAGCGGCAGCAGCTCCGGCCAGCTCTCCACCCGGTGTACGAGCGGCAGCAGCGCGGCGTACTCGGCTACCTGCGCCGGGCGGGGTCGGAATAGGAACCGGTGCGGCACCGAGTCGAGGTAGCCGAGCACCTCGAGCTTGTCGTCCACGAAGTGGGTCAGGCCGAGCCGCCGGGCGATCGGCGCCTTGGCCGGACGGGTCCGGCAGAAGTGCATCCGCTCGACCGGGATCCCGGTGCGGGCCGTGAAGTCGTGGTGCGCCAACCACTGGAGGGTCCGCCGCTCGGTGGACTCGCCGCACTTGGAGACCAGGTGCACCTCGTCGAACGCCGGCCCGAGCGCCGCGAGCGCGTCGAACGCGCCGTCGACCATGGGCGTACGCAGGTAGTGCGCGCCGAAGAAGGAGGTGTCGGCGTCGTCGTCGGCCGGCTCGATGAGCACCCCGCCGATGTCCACGCCCAGTCGTCGCATGGCGACGATCATGCCGTACGCCGTCGGCGCAGGCGTACCGCGTTTCCGCGTCCGTGGTTGCTACACCCCGGCCCGTGGAAGGTGGCACGATCGGCCGATGGCAGTCACGACACGGATGTTGGGGCGCAGCGGCATCGAGGTCAGCGCCCTCGGCATGGGGTGCTGGGCGATCGCCGGCCCCTGGGCGGAGGGCAGCCAGCCGCTGGGCTGGGGCGCGGTCGACGACGACGAATCGGTGCGGGCCGTACGCCGCGCGCTTGAGCTGGGCGTGACCCTCTTCGACACCGCCGACACGTACGGCGCGGGGCACGGCGAGCGGGTGCTGGGCCGGGCGCTCGCCGGCCACCGGGACGACGCCGTGATCGCCACCAAGTGGGGTTACACGTTCGACGAGGCGACCCGGCAGGCCACCGGCGAGGACGCGTCACCGGCGTACCTGCGGCGGGCCGTTATCGCCTCGCTGCGCCGGTTGGGCACCGACCGGATCGACCTCTACCAGCTCCACCTGGCCGACCTGCCCGTGCACCGGGCGGAGGCGTTGTTCGCCGCCTGCGAGGACCTCGTCGCCGAGGGCCTGATCCGGGCGTACGGGTGGAGCACCGACCGCGCCGACCGGGCCGCCGCGCTCGGGCCGGCCGCCCCGGGCGCCGCCGCCGTGCAGCACGCCCTGTCGGTGCTGCGTGACGCCCCCGAGGTGCTCGCCGTCTGCGACAAGTACGACCTGGCCAGCATCGACCAGGGGCCCCTCGGGATGGGACTGCTCACCGGCAAGTACACCGCCGCGTCCACGCTGCCCCGCGACGACGTACGCGGGTTGACGCCGGGCTGGCTGGAGTGGTTCCGCGGCGGCCGGCCGGCGCCGGAGTGGCTGCGCCGGGTCGGAGCGGTCCGTGCCGCGCTGACCGCCGACGGTCGTACCCTCGCCCAGGGCGCGTTGGGCTGGATCTGGGCCCGCAGCGGGCGGGCCATCCCGATCCCGGGTTGCCGTACCGTCGCCCAGGTCGAAGAGAACGCGGCGGCACTGCACCGCGGCCCGCTACCGGCGGAGCAGTTCGTCGAGGTGGAACGCCAACTCGCCGCCCTGCGCACCGCCGCCCTCCGCGACGCCGACCGCCCCCACTGGCCCCGCCCCACCCACCCCCAGACCCACCCCTGACCCACCCACCGAGCCCAGAGCGCACACCTGCCCAGCCTTCGCGGCGTGCCGCCACGTGCCGCCATGTGCCGCCGCCTGCGGCGTCGTGACAGCCCGCGCCGGCCTGGTCTGGTCCTGTACTGGTCGGGTCTGGTGCCGGCCTGGCTCTGTGTTGGCCTGGCCCTGTGCTGGTGTCGTCCTGTCGAGCTGCCCCGAATATGGGACAACCGAACAGCTCCTCGGCCCACCGCGGCCCACCCGCCATGTGCGCGCGGATGCGCGCGTCTTTGGCCGCCCTCCTCGGCTGCGATGCCCCGAATATGGGGCAGCTCGACAGGACGCGAACACCTAGGGCGCCCCTCCGCCCGGGCCCGTGGCCGCGCAGCAGTCAGGGACGGCCCGTGGCCGCGCAGCAGTCAGGGACGGCCCGCGGCCGCGCAGCCGTCAGGGACGGCCCGCGGCCGCGCAGCCGTCAGGGACGGAGCGCGGGCGATCGGGCCAGCCGAAACGCGGGTCGGCGGGAGCGGAGTGTTACGGGGTTTGCTCCTTGCGGGTCTGGTCGGCCAGGTGGGTGGGCATCGGGTCGTGGCGGACGAAGTGGCGGCGGAAGGTGCCGGTGCCACCGGTCATCGAACGCAGCTCGACGGCGTAGCGCAGCAGTTCCAGGGCCGGCACCTCGGCGCGGACCAGGGTGCGGCCGTCGGCGTCCGGGTCCGGCTCGGTGCCGAGCACCCGGCCGCGCCGGCCGGACAGGTCGCCCAGCACAGCGCCCACCGAGCCGTCCGGCACCCGGATGGTCACCTCGTCGATGGGCTCCAGGAGGGCCGGCTGGCCGCGCTCGGCCGCGTCGCGCAGCGCCAGCGCTCCGGCGGTCTGGAAGGCCGCGTCGGAGGAGTCGACGCTGTGCGCCTTGCCGTCGACCAGGGTGACCCGCAGGTCGACCACCGGGTGGCCGGCGACCAGTCCGCGTTCCAGCTGGGCGCGGACGCCCTTCTCCACCGACGGGATGTAGTTGTGCGGGACGGCGCCGCCGACGACCCGGTCGACGAACTCGAAGCCGGCGCCCCGGGGTAGTGGCTCGACCTCGATGTCGCAGACCGCGTACTGGCCGTGGCCGCCGGACTGCTTGACGTGCCGGCCGTGCCCCCGTGCCGGGGCGGTCAGCGTCTCGCGCAGCGACACCCGCACCGGTTCGGTGTCCAGCTCGACGCCCCCGGAGCGCAGCCGGTCCAGCAGGACGTCCGCGTGCGCCTCGCCCATGCACCAGAGCACCAGTTGGTGGGTCTCCGGGTTGCGGTCCAGCCGCAGGGTGGGGTCGCCGGCGACCAGCCGGGCCAGGTTGCGGGCGAGGGCGTCCTCGTCGGCACGGCTGCGGGCGACGATCGCCACCGGCAGCAGCGGCTCCGGCATCTCCCACGGCGCGATCAGCAGCGGGTCGTCCTTGGCCGACACGGTGTCGCCGGTCTCCGCGCTGGGCGACTTGGTGATCGCGCAGATGTCGCCGGCGACGCAGTGCGGCACCTCGCGCAGGGTGGCGCCCAGCGGGGTGTAGAGGTGCCCGACCCGCTCGTCGGCGTCGTGGTCGGGGTGCCCGCGCTCGGCCATGCCGTGCCCGCAGACGTGCACCGTGTCGTCGGGACGCAGCGTGCCGGAGAAGACCCGCACCAGCGAGACGCGGCCGACGTGCCGGTCGACGGTGGTCTTGACGACCTCGGCCACGAGCGGGCCGTCCGGATCGCAGGTCAGCGGCGGGCGGGGCGAGCCGTCCACCCCGGTGACCGCCGGCAGCTCGTGCTCCAACGGTGACGGGAACGCCGCGGTCAGCACCTCCAGCAGCGCGTCCAGGCCGACGCCGGTCTCGGCGCAGACCGGCACCGCCGGATAGAAGTGGCCCCGCGCGACCGCCTTCTCCAGGTCGTCGACGAGCACCTCGGTGCTGATCTCCTCGCCGTCGAGGTAGCGGTCCATGAGGGTCTCGTCCTCGCTCTCGGCGATGATCCCCTCGATCAACTCGTCGCGGGACTCGTCGATGGCCCGCTGGTGCTCCGGGTCCGGGTCGCGGACGTCCGCGGGCAGCCCGGTGGTGTAGTCGAAGACCCGGCAAGTGATCAGCCCGAGCAGACCCTCGGTGGAGACCCCGTCGTCGCCGAGCATCGGCAGGTAGAGCGGCATCACGTTGTCGCCGAAGACCCGCTGGCAGAGCGCGACCGTCTCGTCGAAGTCGGCGCGGGGCGCGTCCAGGCGGGTCACCGCGACGGCGCGCGGCATGTCGACCGCCGCGCACTCCTCCCACAGGGCGACGGTGGCCGCGTCCATGCCGCCGGCGGCGGAGACCACGAACAGCGCGGCGTCGGCGGCCCGCAGACCGGCCCGCAGCTCGCCCACGAAGTCGGCGTACCCGGGCGTGTCCAGCAGGTTGACCTTGATGCCGTCGTGCAGCAGGGGCGCGCACGACAGGCTCACCGAGCGCTGCTGGCGTACCGCCGCGGGGTCGTGGTCGCCCACGGTCGTGCCGTCGACGACGCTGCCGGCCCGGCCGATCGTGCCGGTCGCGGCGAGCAGGGCCTCGACGAGCGTGGTCTTGCCCGCGCCGGAGTGCCCGACGAGCGCCACGTTGCGAACCCGCGCGGGTTCGGTCACCACCGGCGTGCCGCCGGCGGCCCCCTTGTCCTGATGTTTCTGCGCCATGGGGCGCACCTCCCTCAGCCGGTGGTGGGTGGCGACCGCCGCGCGAGGTGGAAGCGGCCCGGGGCGAGTGCGCGGCGATATCCTCCGGTGGTCTGCTGCCCGGTGAGAACTCAACGGGTGGACGGGTGAGCTGGCTCACCTCCCGGCTCGATCTCACACCCGTTGCCGGACACGCACAAGCCTGCCCCGGGCGGGTCGTCCGGACCGGCGTTATGGCCGGAGCTGCGCGGACCGTTATCGTGGGGACCGCCATGGCGAAGATCTTCCAAGTGTCGGCCCGCGCGGGGATGACCCGCGTCGTCGAGCCGATTGCCCGCGCCCTGCTGCGCGCGGGCGTCACCCCTAATGTCGTCACCGTCGCGGGCACCGTTGGTGTGCTCGTCGGCGCGCTCGGCTTCGGTGCCCGCGGCCATCTGGTCGCGGGCGCGTTGATCGTGACTCTGTTCGCGTTGACCGACCTGCTCGACGGGACGATGGCCCGGATGAGCGGCGGCTCCACCCGGTTCGGCGCGTTCCTCGACTCAAGCATGGACCGGGTCGCCGACAGCGCCGTCTTCGGCGCGGTGGCGTACTGGCTGGCCACCCGGGGCGACCACTCGGGCGTCGCCGCCGCGCTGCTCTGCCTGGCCGCCGGCGGGCTCGTCTCGTACGTGAAGGCCCGTGCCGAAGGGCTGGGCATGACCTGCAACGTGGGCATCGCCGAGCGCACCGAGCGACTGCTGATCGTCGGTGTCGGTGGGATCCTCACCGGCGTGGGCGTGAAGCCCGCGTTGGAGATCGCGCTCTGGCTGCTGGCCGCCATCTCGATCTTCACGGTGGGGCAGCGGATGGCGCACGTCTACCGCCAGGCCCAGCAGCTCCAGCCGGATGGCCAGGCGTGAGCGCGACCGGCGGCCGGGCCGCGTGAACCTCACCGAGCTGGGCTACCTCGCCGGCTGGCGGCTGGTCCGCGCGCTGCCCCGGTCGCTGGCGGCGGCGGCCTTCGCGGCGGGCGCGGACCGCGCGTACCGCCGGGGCGGCGGGGGTACGGCCCGACTGCGCGCCAACCTGCGCCGGGTGGTCGGCCCGGAGGTGCCCGAGGCCGAGCTGGACGATCTCGTGCGGCGTGGCATGCGCTCGTACGCCCGGTACTGGATGGAGGCGTTCCGCCTGCCGTCGTTGAGCCGGGCGCAGATCCTGTCCGGCTTCCGGCTCGACGGCGCGGAGCTGCTGGCCGCCGACGTCGCCGCCGGCCGGGGCGCGGTGGTGGCGCTGCCGCACGCCGGCAACTGGGACGCGGCGGGCGCCTGGGTGGCGGCCACCGGCTGGCCGATCAGCACGGTCATGGAACGGCTCAAGCCGGAGGGCGTGTACAAGCGGTTCCTGGCGTTCCGCGGGAAGCTGGGCATGGAGATCCTGCCCACCCACGGCGGCCCGCGTCCGGCGTTCGACGTGCTGCTGGACCGGCTGCGCTCAGGCGCGGTCGTGCCGCTGCTGGCCGACCGGGACCTGTCGGCCCGTGGCGTCGAGGTGGACTTCTTCGGCGCGAAGACGCGCATGCCCGCCGGCCCCGCGCTGCTCGCGATACACACCGGTGCGCCGCTCTACGTGGCCTCGATGTGGTACGAGCAGGACCGGGCGTGCGCGTCGCTCGCCGGCCCGCTGCCGGTGCCCGGCCCGGAGGCGGGGCCACTGGACGCGCGGGTCCGGTCGCTGACCCAGATGATCGCCGACCGTCTGGCGACGGGCATCGCCCGGCATCCGCAAGACTGGCACATGTTGCAGCGGATGTGGCTGGACCAGCGCGGCGCGGGGGGCACGGACCTGCCGGCGTCGACCTCGGGTCGGTCCTGAAGGGGGTGGCTGACGCATGCGGATCGGTATCGTCTGCCCGTACTCCTTCGACGTGCCCGGCGGCGTGCAGAACCACGTCGTGGACCTCGCCGAGACGCTGATCACCCTCGGGCACGAGGTCAGCGTGCTCGCGCCGGCCGACGAGGACGCCGACCTGCCGGGGTACGTGGTGTCCGCCGGTCGGGCGGTGCCGCTGCCGTACAACGGGTCGGTGGCCCGGATCGCGTTCGGCCCGGTCTCCACGGCCCGCGTCCGGCGTTGGCTCACCAACGGTGACTTCGACGTGCTGCACGTACACGAGCCGCTGACGTTGAGCCTGTCGCTGCTGGCGGTGCTGTCGGCGCGCGGGCCGGTGGTGGCCACCTTCCACACGGCGATGACCCGCTCGCGGGTGCTGGCGGCCGCCCAGGGCGTGCTGCAGATCGTGTTGGAGCGGATCACCGCCCGGATCGCGGTGAGCGCGCTGGCCCGCAAGGTGCAGGTCGAGCACATGGACGGCGGCGCGGTGGAGATCCCCAACGGGGTGGCGGTGGCGAAGTTCGCCGACGCCGAGCCGCTGCCGGAGTGGCCGGGGGAGTGTGGGCCGGGCACCGGCGGCACGCTGGGCTTCCTGGGGCGGTTCACGGAGGCGCGCAAGGGCTTCCCGGTGCTGCGGGACGCCTTCGTGGCGCTGGCGGCGACCCGTCCGGGCCTGCGGCTGCTGGTCGCCGGCCCGGGTGACCCGGACGACCTGTACGACCAGTTCCCGGCCGAGCTGCGGGATCGGGTGACGTTCCTCGGTCTGGTCTCCGAGCCGGACAAGGCGCGGATGCTGCGCAGCGTGCACCTGTACGTGGCGCCGAACACCGGCGGCGAGTCGTTCGGCATGATCCTCACCGAGGCGTTGGCCGCCGGCACCACGGTCGTGGCGAGCGACCTGGACGCGTTCCGGCGGGTGCTCGACGGTGGGCGGGCGGGGCGGTTGTTCCCGACCGGCGACGCGGTCGGGCTGCGGGACGCGCTGTCCGAGTTGCTCGACGATCCGGGAGCACGGGCCGCGCTGACGGCCTGCGGTGATCAGGTGGTGGCGAATTTCGACTGGCCTATGGTTGCCCGCCGTGTTCTGGAGGTATACGCAGCGGCGATCGAGGCGACCGACGGGCGGGTCATCGACCAGGAATGGGTGGGGCTGGGCTGAGCCGGAGTGACCGATGGTGCGCCTGGTGACGCCGGTGACGAGCGGCGACGCGCGCGATGGAGGAGAAACGGAGCAGCACTACGATGCCGCACATGTGGTGGGTGGTGGCCGCGAGTGTGCTCGTGGGGGTGCTTGCGGCGTACCTCATCTGGACCGCCGGCCGGGTCGAGCGGCTGCAGGCCCGCGCGGAGCTTGCGGCGCGGGCCCTCGACGCCCACCTGTTGCGCCGGGCGGCGGCCGCCGCGGTGCTGGCCGAGCGGCGGTTCGGCGTCGAGCTGTACGCGGCGGCCCGGATCGCGCTCGACGCCGTGCCGGACGAGCGGGAGGCGGCGGAGAACGACCTGACCCGGCAGCTACGCACGGTGCGGTTGGACCCGGCCGACGCGGACTGCACGGCGGTCATCGCGGCGAGCCGCCGGCTCGCGTTGTCCCGGCAGGTACACACCGACCTGGTCCGCGACGCCCGGTCGGCGCGTAGCCGTCCGCTGGTGCGGTTGTTGCGGATGGGGCGGGGTCGTCAGTGGCCGCGCTACTTCGACATCGACGATCCGACGCTCGTCGTGCCGGCGGACGTGCCGGCGGGCTGACCAGGTCGGCAGCGGTGCCGGCGGACCGTGAGCGGGGCCACAGAGCAGGCCACCGGGGGCCTGATTGGCTGTCGAAGCGGCGTTGCGCCGTGCGTAGCATTTCCGCTGCCACCGCCCGCCGCACGTTCTAGGAGCGCCGATCCGTGTCCGACACCAACGCCTCGACCACCGGTACCGCCCCCGTCGTCGGCACGGCCCGCGTGAAGCGGGGCATGGCCGAGATGCTCAAGGGCGGCGTGATCATGGACGTCGTCAACGCCGAGCAGGCCAAGATCGCCGAGGACGCCGGCGCGGTCGCGGTGATGGCGTTGGAGCGGGTGCCCGCCGACATCCGCGCGCAGGGCGGGGTGTCCCGGATGAGCGACCCCGACATGATCGACGGCATCATCTCCGCCGTGTCGATCCCGGTGATGGCCAAGGCCCGCATCGGCCACTTCGTCGAGGCGCAGATCCTCCAGTCGCTGGGCGTGGACTACGTCGACGAGTCCGAGGTGCTGACCCCGGCCGACTACGCGAACCACATCGACAAGTGGGCGTTCACGGTGCCCTTCGTCTGCGGCGCGACCAACCTGGGCGAGGCGCTGCGCCGGATCACCGAGGGCGCGGCCATGATCCGCTCCAAGGGCGAGGCCGGCACCGGTGACGTCTCGAACGCCACCACCCACATGCGGAAGATCCGCCAGGAGATCCGCCGGCTGTCGTCGCTGCCGGCCGACGAGCTGTACGTGGCGGCCAAGGAGTTGCAGGCCCCGTACGAGCTGGTCAAGGAGGTCGCCGAGAGCGGCAAGCTGCCGGTCGTGCTGTTCACCGCCGGTGGGATCGCCACGCCGGCCGACGCCGCGATGATGATGCAGCTCGGCGCGGAGGGCGTCTTCGTCGGCTCCGGCATCTTCAAGGCCGGTAACCCGGCGCAGCGGGCCGCCGCGATCGTCAAGGCCACCACCTTCCACGATGACCCGGACGTGCTGGCGAAGGTCTCCCGTGGTCTGGGTGAGGCGATGGTCGGCATCAACGTCGACGAGATTCCCCAGCCGCACCGCCTGGCCGAGCGCGGCTGGTGAGCAAAACGCGGCTGGTGTGCAAAACGCGGCTGGTGTGCAAGGAAGGGCACCTTGTTAACGCCTGACGTATAGGAAGGGCACCTTCCTAACGCGGGATCGAGAGGAACGGTGCAAACGTGGCGACACCAGCGATCGGTGTCCTCGCCCTGCAGGGTGACGTCCGCGAGCATGTGGCGGCACTGACCGCGGCGGGTGCGGACGCCCGTCCGGTCCGCCGGCCGGGCGAGCTGGACGCGGTGGACGGTCTGGTGATCCCCGGCGGCGAGTCCACCACCATCAGCAAGCTCGTCGACATCTTCGAGATGCGCGAGCCGATCGACAAGCGGATCGCTGACGGCATGCCCGTCTACGGCTCCTGCGCCGGCATGATCATGTTGGCCACCGAGGTGCTGGACGGCCGCGCCGACCAGCGCGGTTTCGCCGGCATCGACATGACGGTACGGCGTAACGCGTTCGGGCGGCAGGTTGACTCGTTCGAGGCACCGGTGGAGATCACCGGCGTGCCGGGCGACCCCTTCTACGCGGTGTTCATCCGCGCGCCGTGGGTCGAGCGGGTCGGCCCGGCCGTCGAGGTGATCGGCACGGTGAGCGGCGGCCCGGCCGCCGAGCGGATTGTGGCGGTCCGGCAGGGCAACCTGCTGGCCACCTCCTTCCACCCCGAGCTGACGGGCGACCTGCGCCTGCACGCGTACTTCGTCGAGCTGGCACGGACCGCCTGAGCGGCCGACACCGCCGCGCGGGCATGGATCGGGCCCCCGGGCCGTTGGTCTGATGGCCCCCCGACGCCGCGCCGCTGCCCGGGCGGGTCCCGGGTGTGACATGGCGGGGCGTGACCTCGGTAAGATTGCCGCGGTTCGGCAGGGCCGTCGCCCGGCGCGGCACTTCCCGCGGGGCCGACCGGCCGCCGGACCGCCGGATGCGGCGCGGAATCGGTGCGGCAGTCGACGCAGGCGTGCAATGACAGACGGAGGTAGAAGATGTCCGGCCACTCAAAGTGGGCGACCACCAAGCACAAGAAGGCCGTCATCGACGCCAAGCGCGGCAAGATGTTCGCCAAGCTGATCAAGAACGTCGAGGTGGCCGCCCGGACCGGCGGCGGCGACCCGTCCGGTAACCCGACGCTGTTCGACGCCATCCAGAAGGCGAAGAAGAGCTCGGTTCCCAACGACAACATCGACCGCGCCGTCAAGCGCGGCTCCGGCCTGGAAGCCGGCGGCGCCGACTGGCAGACCATCATGTACGAGGGGTACGGCCCGAACGGCGTGGCGATGCTGATCGAGTGCCTCACCGACAACCGCAACCGGGCGGCCACCGAGGTGCGCACCGCGCTGACCCGCAACGGCGGCTCGCTCGCCGACGCCGGCTCGGTGTCGTACATGTTCTCCCGCAAGGGCGTGGTGATCGTGCCCAAGGAGGGCACCAGCGAGGACGACGTCATGATGGCCGTCCTCGACGCCGGCGCCGAGGAGGTCAACGACCTCGGTGAGGCGTTCGAGGTCGTCTCCGAGCCGACCGACCTGATCCCGGTGCGGACGGCGTTGCAGGACGCCGGCATCGAGTACGAGTCGGCCGAGTCCTCCCTGATCCCCAGCATGAACGTCCCGCTGGACGAAGAGGGCGCCCGCAAGATCTTCAAGCTGATCGACGTCCTGGAGGACTGCGACGACGTGCAGAACGTCTACGCCAACTTCGACGTCTCCGACGACGTGATGGCGGCCGTCGACGCCTGAGGTCCGGCCCGGCCCTTGATCGACTCGACTTCATGAAAAGCGGGGTGTCCGCCGCGTGCGGACACCCCGCTTTCCGTGAACCGGAGTCGATCAAGCACCAAGCGTCCCGCCCACGCTGGCGTCAGCCCTCCGGCACCGGATCGATCAGGAACACCTGGTCGGGTTGGCCTGTGCACGGCTCGGCGGCGGCCTCGGCCGGTACCTCCGTGTCGTCGTCGCGGATGCCCACGCACAGGTCACCGCCCGCCGGTCGCAGGCGGTACGCGTTCGGTGCCGACCCGGTCGGTTCGAAGCGGAACAGTTGGTCCCAGGAGTCGGTGCGGCACTCGTGCTGAGGCTCGATGAGGTTCTGCCCGGGCTCCTCGCGGCGCACCGTGAGGCAGCCGATCCCCTTGACCGGGTGCTCCCACCTGACGAAGTACATGCCGTCGGTCACCGGCACCAGGTAGGTCTCCGGCGGTGTGGCGCCCACGCAGGGGCGCTGGACCGCCACCTCGTTCTCGTATCGGGCGCTGCGATCGCGACCCTCGCTGATACAGAGCTGCGGGTCACGGGCGGGATGAATCCGGCTCCGACCGCTGGCCGGCGATCCCTGGCCGGTGCCGGACGCCGTTCCGTTGGCCGAGGCGCTGCCGGTCGGCGACGCGCCGACAGCGGTACGGTCCGACGTCCTGGGCCCGTCGTCGTCCGGCCACCAGAACCAGACGCCGAGACCGACCAGCAGGGTGGCCACGACGAGCAGCGCCAGCGGCCCGGGTCGGGTGAACAAGCCCGATCGCGTCTCGTCTGGGCCGACGGTCAGCACGTCGTCCGCGCGCGCTCCGAACGACGCTTCCACGGGCGGCTCGGCAGAGGCGTACGCGCCCGCGGCCAATCTGTCCCGCGCCCGCAGCCACTCGTCGACCTCGTCAGCGGCGCCGCAGGCGCGCACGAAGGCCGCCAGAACCTCGGGTCGCGGCAGTGTCGACCGGCGCAGGACGTCGGCGGCGGTGCTGCGGGCCAGCACGTCGCCCGCCGCGACCGCGCGCTGTTCCAGTTGCCGGAACGTCAGCCGTGACCGGTCCTTGAGCTGGCGCAGCAGGTCGACGAACTCGGCCGGGTCTGCCGCAGCACGCGGTCGGAGGTCCCCCGTGGTCATCGCCTGATTCTGCTGACCCCGCACGCCTTCGGGCAAGTCGTCGCGGGGTCTGTCCGAGATGGTCGGACACAACCCGGACAGACGGCTCTGAGCTGCGCGGACACCGCATTACCCTGACCAGGGCATTGTCCGCCACGACGCGACTATCTAGCGTTTTCGACGATGACCGCGACGCTCTGCGTCGTGCGAGCCGTCGGGTGGGACCGGGGATCGGTCCAAGCCCGGCCACATCAACGACACGGGGGAGATCCGATGATTGACGCTGTCCGGGATCCGGTGCCGCAGGCGGCCACGGCGGGGGAGTACCTGGTGTCACTTCGGAACGTGCGGAGGCGTTCCGGCCTGACGTACCGGGAGATCTCCCGTCGGGCCTCGGCGGCCGGGCACTGGCTCCCGCCGAGCACACTCGCCACCATGCTGGGGCGGAACACGCTGCCCCGGGAACGGACCGTCGTGGCGTTGCTCGCCGCGTGCGGCACGTCCGCGGCCGAGATCGAACGGTGGCTCGACCTACGCCGTGACATCGAAGCGCAGCTCGGCGAGCCGATGCGCCCCACCGGCCAACCGGCGCCCGACGAGCCGGCATACCCGGCGCCGCTGCCTTCCGCTCCGGTGTCCGCCGAGGCGGCCGGTCCCCGCCGGTCCACCGACCGACCACGGCCGGCGCGTCGCCGGCTGTCACTGGGCGCGCTGGCGCTGGTGGGCGCGCTGATCGTGGGCGCGCTGCTGCCCGGCGGCGACGGAATGATCCCCAGGTCGAGCGGCGCCGAATCGAGCGGCGCGTGCCCCGTCGTCCTCCGCCAGGGCATGTACGGCCCCTGCGTGCTGGATGTCCAGGAGCGGCTGGTGGCGGGTGGGTTGGGCGTACCCGTCGACGGGTGGTTCGGACCCGACACCACCAGCCGGGTGATCGCCTTTCAGGCGCTGGCCGCCCTGGAGGTCAGCGGCACGGTGGACGGGCAGGTGCTCGACGCGCTCCAGGACGGTCCGGTGTCGCCTGTCCGGTGGACGGAGAACCGGATCAGCAAGTACCTCCGGGCGAGGTTCCCGGAAGACCCGTCCGAGGCCGTGTGGCTGGCGCGGTGTCTGTCCGGGCTGGATCCGCTACGGGTGGAGGTGACCACCGACGGGTCGCGGCGCTGGGGCCTGTTCCAGTTCAGCGACATGGAGCTGTCACGGCTCGGTGTTGACCGCCGGACCGCGCTGGATCCTGGTTGGAACATCAGTGCGGCGCGCGACGTCTGGTCGCGTACCGGCGACTTCCGCCACTGGCGGTGTCTCCCGTCGTCCTGAGCGGGCGTCGCCGATGCCGTACGGGCAGGCGGGCTCGCGCAGAACGCCGGCCCGGCGCGGACATCCGCGCCGGGCCGCCGTCCCGGGTGCCGCTCAGGTGGTCCGGCGGCGGGTCTTCAGTGCGGTGTCGATCAGTTCCCACACCGCGATCCCGGCGGTGCTCAGCGCGATGATGACCGCGAGGATCTCGCGATTGTCGGCGACCGCCAGCCAGTCGAGCCGCTCACCGAGGGCCGGATTGAGCAGCCGGTCGGAGAGCGCCAGCCACACCACCGGCACCGTGAACGCCAGGTTGAGCAGCGCCTTGGTCGCGAAGAGCCGCCAGCTCCAGCGCCCGATCCGGTACTTGACGATCTCGAACACCACGTCGAGGACCAGCACGCCGATCAGCGCCGGCAGCCAGAACGACCAGAGAGCCGGGTCGAGGAGCGGGATGTTGTCGCCGTCGGTGTCGCGCACCCAGGACTGGTAGTGCTGCCACGGCAGGTAGCCGATGAACACCACCAGCATCGTCACCGTCGCGATGGTGTCGACGAGCGAGATGTCCCGGTGCGCGGGGACGTCGGGGAGCTGGTCGACGGTCCAGTCGGGCAGGTCGACGGTGGGCTGCGACCGCTCGATGAGGACGAACGTCAGGGTGAGCCAGAAGCAGATGTGCACCGCCACGTGCAGGGCGACGACGAGGCCCGGGCCGATGGCGCCGAAGCCCTTGCCCTCGACGACCGCGACGATCGCGACGACCGTGCCGGCGAGCGCCGGGATGAAGCTGAGCAGCAGCTTCAGCAGCCGCAGCCAGATCAGGTAGTAGGTCGGGCCGAGGAGTTGGAGCCGGCGGTCGGCGTAGCGGGCGGCCAACCGGTCGGGGTTGCCCAACTCGGTGAGCACCTCCCGCTCGGCGGCTGCCGCGTTCGCGCCGCCGCCCGTCCGGTCCTCGATCATGTCCTCGATGGAGGCGCGCAACTCGGTGGCGATCTCGTCGCGGCGCGGGGCGGGCACCGAGCGCAGGGTGGCGGCGAGGTAGCGATCGGTCAGGGTGTTCATCGGTCGACTCCTTGGATCAGCCCGGTGATGGAGGTCTGTACGGCGGCGAGGTCGTCCAGGAGCCGGCTCAGCATCGACTCGCCCTCGTCGCTGGTCCGGTAGAACTTGCGCGGCCGGCTCTCCTCGGTGTTCCACTCGCTGGTCAGCAGGCCCTGGTCCTCCAGGCGGCGCAGCAGCGGGTAGAGCGTGTTGGCGTCCACCGGGAAGCCGTGGTCGGTGAGCCGTTGCAGCAGTGCGTAGCCGTAGTCCGGTCGCCGGAGCGCGACCAGGCTGGCCACCACGACGGTGCCTCGACGCAACTCCTGCAGATGCGTCCGTAGAACGTCCTCGCTAACCATGTGTCACACCATACTGTGTGCCACACAGTGTTGTCTACTGAGACATCATCGTGTGTGCCAAGCCCCGCTCGGGCCGCTGGGACGTGCGGGGCGCCCGGTCGACACCGACGCCCCGCCACGTGGTCACACACTCAGCAGGACGCGCCCTGGCGGAAGTTCCGCTCGACGAAGCTGGCCGGGCCGACCTGGAAGTAGCCGACGTCCACCGTGACGAGCCCGGGCCCGATGCCCTGGATCCGCAGCACCGCACCGGTGGCGAAGCAGAGCGATCGCAGCAGCTCGATCTCGGTCTCGGCGAGTGGCAGGTCGTAGCGGACCGCGCCCTGGCAGGCCGGTGTCGCGGTGGTCGACGGGGGAGTCGTTCGGGGCGTACCCCTTGGTGTGGGTGGTGCGGGCGGACGCCCGCTGGTCGGCGGCGGTCGGGACGGCGACGCGGTGGGCGCGGGGGCTCGCGGAGATCGCCGGGGGTGCCGGCGTCGAACGGGTCGGGCCGGGCGGCTGGACGGGCGGCGGCGAGACGGCGTCGGCGCCGCAGGCGGCGACCCCCACGGTGGCCGCGAGGACGACGGTGAGCCGGCGGAACGATGACGGGATCGTCCGGCGCCGAGCCGTTGCCGGACCTGCCGCCGGGCCAGGTGCAACCGGGACTTCACCGTGCCCACCGGAAGGTCGAGCAGGGTGGCGATCTCGGGGTAGCTCAGCCCGAGCACGTCGCGCAGGGCCACCACCTCGGCGTGGTCGGGGTGGACCGAGTCGAACGCGTCGAGCAGATCGAGGCGGGTGCCCGCGACCACGCTGGTCCGCCGCGGATCGGCCTGATCGGGCACCGGAACACCGCCGGCCTCCAGTCGACAGCGGCGACGCAACCTGCGGTACGTGGAGCGGACCCGATTGGCGGCCAGCCGGTGCAGCCAGGTACGGAACGAGGAGCGACCCTCGAACCGGGTGATGCCGCCGGCCAGCGCCAGGAGCGTGGTCCTGGCAGGCTTCCTCGGCGTCCTGGCGGTTGGGCAGGAATCGGGCGCACAGCCGCAGCGCCTCCGGACGCACCGCGACCAGCAGAGCGTCCAGCGCCGCCGGGTCGCCCTGCGCGGCGGAGCGGGCCAGGGCGTCGAGGTCAGCGGGGTCGGGGATGCCGGCCGGGTGTCCAATGCTCGCCGGTGGTCGATCCTCAAGCGTGCGGCCGTCGGCGCTGGTCCGTCCTCGTCCGGTCCGGCACCCGACCCGGGCTACTCGAAGCGGGACACGTCCCCGGCGCCCCGGCGCAGGATCTCCGGCTCCGGCCCGGACAGGTCGATCACCGTCGTCGGCTCCATGCCGCACTCGCCGGCGTCCAGCACCGCGTCGAGCTGGTGGTCGAGCTGTTCCTTGATTTCCCACCCCTGGGTCATCGGCTCGTCCTCGCCGGGCAGCGTCAGGGTGCTGGACACCAGCGGTTCGCCCAGCTCGGCGAGCAGCGCCTGGGTCACCGTGTGCCGGGGTACGCGGACACCGACGGTCCGCTTCTTCGGGTGCAGCATCCGGCGGGGCACCTCCTTGGTGGCCGGCAGGATGAACGTGTAGCTGCCCGGCGTGGACGCCTTCACCAGGCGGAACACCGCATTGCTGATCTGGACGAACTGGCCGAGCTGCGCGAAGTCCCGGCAGACCAGGGTGAAGTGGTGCCGCTCGTCGAGATGGCGGATCGCGCGGATCCGGTCCAACCCGTCCCGGTTGCCCAGTTGGCAGCCCAGCGCGTAGCAGGAGTCCGTCGGATAGGCGACCAGGCCGCCGCCGCGGACCAGGTCGGCGACCTGCCCGATCACGCGGGGCTGCGGGTTTTCCGGGTGTACGTCGTAGTACCTCGCCATCCGTCGAGCCTAGGCCTGTCCGGTGCGAACAGGAGACGCGGACCACCCTCGGCGCGGACGGTGGAGCCGCCGAGATCACCTCGGTAGGGTAGGTGCCGGTCGGCTCCGACCACCTAGATCCACACCGCCGGGGGGCGCCACGCATGGCTGATTCGTTCGCGCATCTGCACGTGCACACCGAGTACTCGATGCTCGACGGAGCGGCCCGGTTGAAGGACCTGTTCGCCGAGGCCAACCGGCTGGGCATGCCGGCGGTGGCGATCACCGACCACGGCAACATGCACGGCGCGAACGACTTCTACAACCAGGCGGTGGCCGCCGGGATCACCCCGATCCTGGGCGTCGAGGCGTACGTGGCGCCGGAGTCGCGCTACCACAAGGCGCGGGTCAAGTGGGGTCGGCCGGAGCAGAAGAGCGACGACGTCTCGGGTAACGGCGCGATCACCCACAAGACCATGTGGGCGAAGAACGCGCAGGGTCTGAAGAACCTGTTCACCCTCAACTCGCGCGCCTCCATGGAGGGGCACTACGTCAAGTGGCCCCGGATGGACATGGAGCTGATCGCCGAGCACGCCGAGGGGATCATGGCCACCACGGGCTGCCCGTCGGGGGCGGTGCAGACCCGACTGCGGCTGGGGCAGTTCGACGAGGCGCTCAAGGTCGCCGCGAGCTACCAGGACATCTTCGGCAAGGACAATTACTTCCTGGAGATCATGGATCACGGCCTCTCCATCGAGAGCCGGGTCCGCGAGGGGCTCACCGAGATCGCCCGCAAGCTGGACATCCCGCCGGTGGTTACCAACGACTCGCACTACACGCACGAGGCGCAGGCCACCGCGCACGACGTGCTGCTGTGTGTGCAGACCGGCAGCAACATCGACGACCCGAACCGGTTCCGGTTCGAGGGCGGCGGCTACTTCGTCAAGAGCGCCGACCAGATGCGCGCGGTCGACTCGTCCGAGTTGTGGCAGCAGGGCTGCCGCAACACCCTGTTGGTCGCCGAGAAGGTCGATCCGAAGGGCATGTTCGAGTTCCACAACCTGATGCCACGCTTCCCGGTGCCCGACGGCGAGACCGAGGAGTCCTGGTTCCGCAAGGAGACCTTCGCCGGGCTGGGCCGTCGCTACCCGAACGGCATCCCCGAGGGGCACGTCGTCCAGGCGGAGTACGAGCTGGGCGTCATCAACCAGATGGGCTTCCCGTCGTACTTCCTCGTGGTCGCCGACTTCATCCAGTGGGCGAAGAAGCAGGGCATCGCGGTGGGCCCGGGCCGTGGTTCGGCCGCCGGCTCGCTGGTGGCGTACGCGCTGGGCATCACCGACCTGGATCCGATCCAGCACGGCCTGATCTTCGAGCGGTTCCTCAACCCCGAGCGGGTCTCGATGCCGGATGTCGACATCGACTTCGACGAGCGTCGGCGCGGTGAGGTGATCAAGTACGTCACCGACAAGTGGGGTGAGGACAAGGTCGCCCAGATCGCCACCTTCGGCACGATCAAGGCGAAGGCCGCGATCAAGGACTCGGCCCGGGTGCTGGGCTTCCCGTACGCGGTCGGTGACCGGATCACCAAGGCCATGCCGCCGGCCGTGATGGGCAAGGACATCCCGCTCACCGGCATCTTCGACTCGAAGCACCCCCGGTACGCCGAGGCGGGCGAGATCCGGGGCCTGTACGACTCCGACCCGGACGTGCGCAAGGTGATCGACACGGCCAAGGGCATCGAGGGGCTGATCCGGCAGACCGGTGTGCACGCGGCCGGCGTCATCATGTCCGCCGAGCCGATCATCGAGCACATCCCGTTGATGCGCCGCGACGCGGACGGGGCGATCATCACGCAGTTCGACTACCCGACCTGCGAGTCGCTCGGGCTGCTGAAGATGGACTTCCTCGGCCTGCGCAACCTGACGATCATCGACGACGCGGTCAAGAACATCGAGCTGAACCACGGCCTCAAGCTCGACCTGCTGGGTCTGCCGCTGGACGACAAGGCCGCGTACGAGCTGCTGGCCCGCGGCGACACCCTCGGCGTCTTCCAGCTCGACGGTGGGCCGATGCGCTCGCTGCTGCGGTTGATGAAGCCGGACAACTTCGAGGACATCTCCGCCGTCCTGGCGCTGTACCGGCCCGGACCGATGGGCGTCGACTCGCACACCAACTACGCGCTGCGCAAGAACAACCTCCAGGAGATCACGCCGATCCACCCGGAGCTGGAGGAGCCGCTGCGGGAGATCCTGGCGCCGACGCACGGCCTGATCGTCTACCAGGAGCAGGTGCAGCGCGCCGCGCAGATCCTCGCCGGCTACACCCTCGGCCAGGCGGACCTGCTGCGCCGGGCGATGGGTAAGAAGAAGAAGGAGATCCTCGACAAGGAGTTCATCCCGTTCCGGGACGGCTGCCGCGAGCGCGGCTACTCCGACGAGGCGATCCAGGCCGTGTGGGACGTGCTGGTGCCGTTCGCCGGGTACGCCTTCAACAAGGCGCACTCCGCCGCGTACGGCCTGGTCTCCTACTGGACGGCGTACCTGAAGGCGCACTACCCGGCCGAGTACATGGCCGGTCTGCTCACGTCGGTCGGCGACGACAAGGACAAGATGGCGCTGTACCTGTCCGAGTGCCGCCGGATGCGCATCCAGGTGCTGCCGCCGGACGTGAACACCTCGGCGGGCCCGTTCACCCCGGTCGGCAAGGACATCCGCTTCGGCCTGGCGGCGGTCCGCAACGTCGGCGCGAACGTCGTCGCCTCGATCATGCGGTGCCGCGCGGAGAAGGGCGAGTACACCGACTTCTACGATTTCCTGTCCAAGGTGGACGCGGTGGTCTGCAACAAGAAGACCATCGAATCGCTGATCAAGGCGGGCGCGTTCGACTCCATGGAGCACCCCCGCAAGGGCCTGCTCGCGGTGCACGCCGACGCCATCGACGCGTACGCCGACGTCAAGCGCAAGGAGGCCGTCGGCCAGTACGACCTGTTCGGCGCCGGCTTCGGCGACGCGGACACCGGCAGCACGACGGTGATGCCGGTGATCGGCGACAGCGAGTGGGAGAAGCGCGACAAGCTGGCCTTCGAGCGCGAGATGCTCGGTCTGTACGTCTCCGACCACCCGCTGTTCGGCCTGGAACACATCCTGGGCGCGGCGGCCGACACCACGATCGCGTCCCTGGCCGAGGACGGCGCGGTGCCCGACGGGGCGGTCGTCACCCTCGCCGGCATCCTCTCCGGCGTCCAACGGCGGGTCACCAAGCAGGGCCGGGCCTGGGCCTCGGCCACCCTGGAGGACCTGGCCGGCGGCGTGGAGACGCTGTTCTTCCCGAACACCTACGAGGTGATCGGGCAGTACATCGCCGAGGACGCCATCGTGGTGGTCAAGGGCCGGGTGGACCGCCGCGACGACACCCCGCGCATCATGGCGATGGACATGTCCATGCCGGACGTCAGCACCAGCGCCACCAACAAGCCGGTCACCCTCACCATCCCGGTGCACCGGTGCACCCCGCCGCTGGTGGAACGGCTCAAGGAGACCCTGGTGCTGCACCCCGGCGACACCGAGGTGCACGTGAAGCTGCTCAACGGCGGCCGTACCACCACCCTGCGGCTGGGACCGTTCCGGGTGGCGGCGACGACCGCGCTGATGGGTGACCTCAAGAGCGTCCTCGGCCCAGCCAACGTGAGCTGACCCGCCCTCGGCCCGCCCTCGGCCCGTCCTCGGCCCGTCCTCGGCCCGCCCCGCCGATCAAGGAGTTGTGGTGGGTGGCAAAGCGCCCATAACCGCGCTTTGTGGGCACCACCACTCCATGATCGACGGGGCGGTCGGGCCAGGGTCGGGCCAGGGTCGGGCCAGGGCTCAGCCCTGGTCGGGGGCGGCGATCTCGCGTAGCTGGCCGTCGGTCAGGCGAAGCCAGCGCTGCACGCCGATCTCGGCCAGGAACCGTTCGTCGTGGCTGACCACCACGAACGCCCCCTGGTACGCGGTCAGCGCGCTCTCCAACTGGGCGACGCTGACCAGGTCCAGGTTGTTCGTCGGCTCGTCGAGCAGCAGCAGTTGCGGCGCCGGCTCCGCGCAGAGCACACAGGCCAGGGTGGCGCGCAGCCGCTCACCGCCGGAGAGCACCCCGACGGGCAGGTTCACCCGGGCGCCCCGGAACAGGAACCGGGCCAGCAGGTTCATCCGCTTGGCGTCCGGCAGGCTCGGCGCGTACGCGGCGAAGTTCTCCGCCACCGTCCGGTCGGGGTCCAGCAGGTCGAGCCGCTGCGACAGGTACGCGATCCGCCCGTCGGCCCGGCGGATCTCGCCGCCGGCCGGTTCGAGGTCGCCGTTGACGAGGCGCAGCAGCGTCGACTTGCCCACGCCGTTCGCCCCGGTGAGCGCGATCCGCTCCGGACCCCGGATCACCAGGTCCGCGCCGTCGCCGCCGAACAGGTCCCGGTCGTCGAAGCGGGCCCGCATCCCCGTACCGGTGAAGACCGTCCGTCCGGCCGGGACGGTGGTGTCCGGCAGGTCCACGACGATCCGGTCCTCCTCGCGGACGGCCCGGCCCGCCTCGTCCAGTCGGGCCTTGGCCTGACCGAGGCGGGCGGAGTGCGTGTCCTGGGCCCTGCCCGCCGACTCCTGCGCGCTGCGCTTCAGCCCACCGGCGACGATCCGGGCCAGGCCGGCGTTCTTCAGGTTCTTCGAGGCGTTGCTGGCCCGCCGGTCGGCCCGTTCCCGGGCCTGCTGCATCTCCCGCTTCTCCCGCTTGACCTCCTGCTCGGCGTTGCGCAGGTTGCTCTCGGCCACCTCGCGCGCCGCCCGCACCGCCTCGGTGTACGCGGTGAAGTTGCCCCCGTACCAGTGGATCTCGCCGCGTTCCAGCTCGGCGATCCGGTCCATCCGGTCCAGCAGCTCCCGGTCGTGGCTGACCAGCAGCAGACACCCGGTGAAGTCGGTGAGCACGTCGTAGAGCTGGTGCCGGGCCGCCAGGTCCAGGTTGTTGGTCGGCTCGTCGAGCAGCAGCACGTCCGGGCGGCGCAGCAACTGCGCCGCCAGCCCGAGGGAGACCACCTGGCCCCCGCTGAGCGTGTGCAGCGGCCGGTCGAGCGACAGGTCGCCCAGGCCGAGCCGATCCAGCTCGGCGCGGGTGCGCTCCTCGATGTCCCAGTCGTCGCCGATGGTGGCGAAGTGCGTCTCGCTGGCGTCGCCGCCCTCGATGGCGTGCAGCGCCGCGATGCGTTCGGCGACGCCGAGCACCTGCGACACGGCCAGGTCGCCGGCCAGCGGCAGGGTCTGCGGCAGGTACCCGAGCAGACCGTCGACCGTGACGCTGCCGCCGGTGGGCCGCAGCTCCCCGGCGATCAGCCGCAGCAGGGTGCTCTTGCCGGCGCCGTTGGGCGCGACCAGACCGGTGCGACCGCCGGGGACGCTGAAGGACAGGTCGGAGAAGACCGGAGTGTCGTCCGGCCAGGAAAAGGACAGGTTCGAGCAGACGATGAAAGCGTCAGACATGGTGAGTGACCTCGGAGGGTGGGTTGGGCGCGCGTGAGCGGCCCGACGACGAACGGGACCGGTGGAGCGACGGCATGGCCACGACGGCTGCGCCTACGCGCGCCGAACCGATGGCCGAACATGTCCGGTCTCACCCGGAGATGTCGTCGTCACCCGCCATGTCTGGTCTCCCTGGTCGTGTCACTGACCCAACTCGGCCAAGTCTAACAACGGATCTTCCGTCCGCCACCGGGTTCCGACCCCACACCGCCGCACGGCGTCGCCAGTCGACGAGCTCTGACGACGGCCTTGATCACGGTCGGGTTGATGATCCAGGCCAGGGTCTGGCCGACCGGAATCACCGAGCCCGCCACGCCCCGAGCATCGCCACGACCCCCGTGGCCGCGGCAAACACCAGCCCGAGCGACATCACCACATTGCCCGCGACAGTCCCCGCGTTCTCCGATCGGAAATTCGGCGTCAGCTGGCCGGCCGCCCACCCGCCGAGGACGATCCACAATGAGATCAGCACCGAGAACACCGGTGCCCACCAGCGCGGAACGGTGAACACCACCAAGGCACCGCACACCACGATGAAGACGATCCCCGGTGGGAACGGGGGGAACTTGCCGGGATCCGCGATCCATTGGATGAGCAGTCCCAGGATGCCCACCACCAGCCCCCACAGCGACAACCTTGTGCTTCTGCGGGCCGCCGTCACTCTCGCCACGATCGCGCTCACCGTCGAGGTCCCTCCGTCTCAGTGTCCTGTCGTCTGTCTGCATCCGCTGTCCGGGCCGGCCCGGAACCATGCACCCAGACGGCGGCGATCCCGAACGCCACAGCCGCGGCGAATCCGGCCATCTGAAGCCATCCCGCGTAGAACTGGACGGGTTCCGTCGGGGTACCGAGCCGACCCACGAAGGAGGCGTCGGAGAACCCGCCGAAGAGAAACAAGACGCCCGTCACCACCGCCAACAACGGCGTGAAGCGCCACCTGAAGGCCGCCACCATGGCGGCCACTCCGAGGTAGATCAGCGGCCCCGGCCCGTCGTAACCGGCGACCAGGCTGCGGGACTCGATAATCTCGGGACCAGCGTCGCCGATCGCCGCCACGACAAGCGCTACGCAGGTCGCGATGGCCCAGCGGCGCCGTTCCGCCTTCACCATGGATTGATCCGTCACGGCTCGACTATCCGCAGTCCAGCCGGGATTGGCGTCAGCCCACGGAAGGCTCTGGCTCTACGCAAATCTGCGTAGAGCGGCGCCCCGCTCACCGGGGCCGGTATTCAACCTCCGGGCGGCCGGGGGTGCCGTAGCGGGGGTGGCGGACGGCGCTGTCGATCGTCACCAGGTACTCCAGGTAGCGGCGGGCGGTCACCCGCGAGATGCCGGTCGCCGCGCTCACCTCGGTCGCGGACAGCCCCGCCCCGGGAGTGGACCCGTCGGCCAGCGCGGCGCGTACCCGGGTGAGGGTCTGCGCGTCGAGCCCCTTGGGCAGGCTGTGCCCGGTCGCGCCGCGCAGCGTGGCGAACATCCGGTCCACGTCGTGCTGGGCGGCCACCTCGCCGTCGGCGAGCGCCTGTGCCCGGTAGTCCGCGTAGCGGTCCAGCTTGTCGCGGAACGCCGCGAACGTGAACGGCTTGAGCAGGTAGTGCGTCACCCCGAGGGAGACCGCGGTGCGCACCACCGCGAGGTCCCGCGCGGACGTCACCGCGAGGACGTCGACGCTGCTGCCGGCCGCGCGCAGCGCCCGGCAGACGTCCAGGCCGTGCAGGTCGGGCAGCCGAAAATCCAGGAGTACGAGGTCCACGTCGCCGCCGTCGTTGGCGCGCAGGGCCGCCATCGCCGCCCGTGCGGTGTGTGCCACCCCGACCACCGCGAAACCGGGCACCCGCTCGGTGTACGCGGCGTGCGCCTCGGCCAGCAGCGGCTCGTCCTCGACCACGAGCACCCGGATGTCGTTCACGGCCGGGTCCCCGGGAGTCGCACGGTGAACAGGCTGCCGCCGGCGTCCGAGCGGGTCACCTCGGCGCTGCCGCCGTGCCGGCGGACCACCTGCCCGATCAGGGCCAGCCCGAGCCCCCGCCCGGTGCTCTTGGTGGACCAGCCGCGCCGGAAGGCGTCCGCCACCCGCTCCTTCGCCAGCCCGGGTCCGCTGTCGGCGACCCGAACCACGAGTTCGTCGTCGACGGTGCCGACGAAGACCCGCACGGTGCGCGGCGGGGGCGTACCGGCGACGGCCTCCAGGGCGTTGTCGACCAGGTTGCCGACGACGGTGAGCAGGTCGTTGGTCGGCAGCGGGCTGTCGTCGAGGTGGCAGTCCGGCTCGATCACCAGGTCCACGCCGCGCTCTCCGGCCTGCGCGGACTTGCCGAGCAGCAGGGCGGCCAGGGCCGGCTCGGTGACCGCGTCGACCACCCGGTCGGTCAGTTGCTGGGCGAGGGCGAGGTCCCGGGTGCCGAGCCGGACCGCCTCGTCGGCGCGGCCCAGCTCCACCAGCGTGAGGACGGTGTGCAGCCGGTTGGCCGACTCGTGCGTCTGCGCCTGCAACGCCTGGGTGAGCGCGCGCACCGAGTCCAGCTCGCTGGCCAGGGTCCGTAGCTCGGTCTGGTCGCGCAGGGTCAGCACGGTGCCGAGCGCCGCCCCCTCGAAGCGGGCGGTCCGCTGGTTGGCCACCAGCACCCGGTCACCGGCCAGCAGGGGCTCGTCGAGGGCGTCGCGACCGGCCGCGAGCAGCTCGGCCACCGCCGGTGGCAGGTCGACCTCGGCCACCGCCTGGTCGGTGACCGGCTCGTCGGCGTCGAGGCCCAGCAGTCGCCGGCCCTCGTCATTGATCAACGCCACCCGCCGGTCAGTGGTCAGCACCACCAGACCCTCGCGCACCGAGTGCAGGACCGCGTCGTAGTACTCGTACATCCGGGTCATCTGTGTCGGTCCCAGGCCGTGGGTCTGGCGGCGCAGGCGGCGGCTGAGCAGCCACGAACCGGTCGCGGCGAGCGCGAGCGCCGGTACCGCGACGCCGAGCAGCACGGGGAGCTGGCGCAGCAGCTTCCGGTTGATCGCGCGGGTGGTGATGCCCACCGAGACCAGGCCGACGATGCGCCCCTGCTGGTCGTACACCGGGACGACCGCGCGCACCGACTCGCCGAGCGTTCCGACGTTGGTGGTGGTGAACGCGTGGCCCGCCAGGGCGGGCCCGATCTCCCCGACGAACGGCTCGCCGATCTGCTCCGGCGTGGGATGGGAGAAGCGGGTGCGGTCGGGGGCCATCACGACCACGAAGTCCGTCCCCGTGGCCTTGCGGGTCGACTCGGCGTACGGCTGCAGGGTGCGGGCGGGGTCGGCGGTCGTGAGGGCCGCGCGGACGTCGGGGGAGCCGGCGACGGTCTGGGCGACCGCGAGCACCTCCTCCTGCGCGGCCTGGCGGGAGTCGACGCGGGCCAGCCAGACGGCGCCCGCCGCCCCGGCCAGCACGAGCAGGGTGACCACCACCGCCTGGAGGGCGAAGAGCTGCCCCGCGATGCTCCACTGCCGTCGGGCCACCTCCGGCACCTCCTCGGACTTCTCCCGGTGAGCGGTGAACAGAATGACCGCAAGGCTGTCAACGGGTGAGACGCGCTTCACATTGTCGACATGGACACCACCGCATCCACCACCACGGCGGAACCGTCGGCCCGTCGGGACCGTACCCGTTACCTGTACCTGGCCGTCATCGTGGCCGTGCTCGCCGGCATCGTCGTCGGCCTGGTCGCCCCCGATTTCGGCAAGGAACTCAAGCCCATTGGCACGGGCTTCGTCAACCTCATCAAGATGATGATCAGCCCGGTCATCTTCTGCACCATCGTGCTCGGCGTCGGCTCGGTCCGGCAGGCCGCGAAGGTCGGCAAGGTCGGCGGCCTGGCCCTCGGCTACTTCCTGACCATGTCGACCGTGGCGCTCGCCATCGGCCTGGTCGTCGGCAACCTCATCCACCCCGGCTCCGGCCTCGACCTGGGTCAGGACCTCGCGGGCGCCGGCAAGGCCGCCGCCGGAGACGAGGCCGGCGGTACGACGGAGTTCCTCCTCGGGATCATCCCGACGACGCTGCTCTCCGCGCTCACCGAGGGCGAGGTGCTCCAGACGCTGCTGGTCGCGCTGCTCGTCGGCTTCGCCGTCCAGGCCATGGGACGGCGCGGTGAGCCGGTGCTCGGCGCGATCGCCGTCATCCAACGGGTCGTCTTCAAGGTCCTCGCGATGATCATGTGGCTGGCGCCGGTCGGCGCGTTCGGCGCGATGGCCGCCGTGGTCGGCGCGACCGGCGTGGACGCCCTCAAGAGCCTCGCCCAGATCATGCTCGGCTTCTACGCCACCTGCCTGATCTTCGTGCTGGTGGTGCTGGGCGCGCTGCTCTGGTTCATCGCCCGGATCTCGATCTTCTCGCTGCTGCGCTACCTGGGCCGGGAGTTCCTGCTGATCCTGTCGACGTCGTCGTCGGAGTCGGCGCTGCCCCGGCTGATCGCCAAGATGGAGCACTTCGGCGTCAGCAAGCCGGTCGTCGGCATCACCGTGCCGACCGGGTACTCCTTCAACCTCGACGGCACGGCCATCTACCTGACCATGGCGTCGCTGTTCATCGCCGACGCGCTGGGCAAGCCCCTCGCGGTCGGGGAGCAGATCTCGCTGCTGCTGTTCATGGTGATCGCGTCCAAGGGCGCCGCCGGTGTCACCGGCGCCGGGCTGGCCACGCTGGCCGGTGGCCTCCAGTCGCACCGCCCGGACCTCGTCGACGGGGTCGGCCTGATCGTCGGCATCGACCGCTTCATGTCCGAGGCGCGGGCGCTGACCAACTTCGCCGGCAACGCGGTGGCGACCGTGCTGGTGGGCACCTGGACCGGTGAGTTCGACCGGGAGCGGGCGGCCGAGGTCCTGCGCGGCGACGATCCGTTCGACGAGGCGACCATGCTCGACCACCACGACGACGAGGAGTCCGGGTCGGCGGCGCGGCGACCCGCCGACGACAAGACGGTTAGTGCCGCCGGCGTGGGAGCCTGATCCGGAGCTTGGGAGCCCTCTGCGGTCGCCTGCTCATCGCTGACGAGGACGTGACCGCGTTGCGAGGCGAGCGGCGCGACCGCAGGGGGTTCCACCGAAGCCGACCATCTATCGGGAGGGCCGGTCCGGGAGCGCGAACGGATCCGCCAGGCCGAGCATCCGGTGCAGGTGAGTGACCTGCTCACGGGCGGGCCCGATCGGTTCGGTAGGTACGCCGCGCTGAACAGCGCGCAGCAGTCCTTCCGCGAGCGTTAGCCCGTCATCCTCGCGCGCCGCCACTGTGGTCACGATCCGTTCGCTCTCCGTCGGGTTGCTCACGAGGTCGTCCATCCTGAGGCGTCCGAAGATCTTCCTCAGGTTCGCCGCGGAGAATCCCGGAGCATCGTCGACCAGTTGCCGGATGAGCAGGCTCCGCTGCCGTGGCAGGGGCGTGAGCGCGAAGGCCCAGGCGTACTGCTCGGCCCGCATGTCGCGCCGCTGCGGATCCGGTGGCGACAGCAGTAGTTGCAGAAAGAGTGCCGCCTCGGACACCAGGAACGGCTCGCCGTCGATCTGGTGCAGACCGGGAACGCCAGCTTCTTGCCAGTACGGCATCAGGTCGTAGAGGCATTCCCGAACGTCGTGTCCGGTCTGCACGAACGCCGACCGACGCAGGGACCGCCCGATGCGGCTGTCCGCCGCGACGAACACGTCCGGCGCCATGGCAGCTACCCGACGATCAAGCGGCTGGGTGTTCGGACGGGTATCCGGTGGCCAGGGCAGCGACTCGTAGACGCTGATCTCGGCGCCGTCCTCGGGGCGTACCTCCAGGCGGGTGGGAGACACATCCAGCCGCCAGGCCACCCGAAGCGTCTGCCATATCCGCTTGCGGTCCTCGGCGTCGAGTTGGCTCTGCCACAGCAGCGCCTGCCGTCGCCAGTTGTCGACAACCGGCTCCCCGACCAACTCGACCGCGTCCACGGGGCCGTCCGACAACAGCAGCACGAAGCAGGCCAGGTTCGCCGAGAACGCCGCCTGCCGCACGGCGGCCGGTGTCCGCCGAGGTTCGTATTCGCCTCTCGTCCAGGTGGGGTGGGGGTATCCGACGTCAGGCAGGAGCTCCAGGGCCAGCTCGCGGCAGATCCCACGCCGCCGTGGGTCCAGTCGCCCGAGCATTCCCCGGCAGAACTCCCACAGCGGAGTTCGCCGGGTGATGGTGACGAATGATGTCGCCCCGTACAACGGGCCGGGATCGATCACACCCTGACGCCGTCGCTGATGGACGCGTTCTTCGGCGAGATCGACAAGGGCGGCGACAATCTGTCGGGCGGCCAGAAAATCGCCGAAGGTGGCGTGCAGGAATTCGAAGCTGCGTTCCGGTCCGCTGGTGTCCCGGGACGCTCGCGACTCGTGGATGAAGAAGAACCGACCGACCATCAGCTGGCTCATGGTGAGCGCCCGGTCGGCAGCCTCGGCCGACGGCGAGCGCAGGTCTTCTTTCCACAGCAGGTGCGGGATGTCAGCATCCAGTTCGGCTTCCAGGATCACCTCACCGCTTCGGTTCAGGATGGCGATGGCGACCGCCATCAGACGGCGCCATTCCGCAGCGATCTCGTGGGCGCGTTGGTCGTCGGTGTGGCCGCGCTCCTGTTTGTCGACCTCGCGTTCGACGAAATCAGCGAAGAGTCGTTCGTAGAGTTCCACGCGGCGCATGTCGCCCTCGGCGTTCTGCAGGCCGTTGTCACCCGCGTCATAGAGCGCCAGCAGGAGAAGCAGCAGTGGCTGACTCGCCAACTCGCCATGTGCGAGGGCTGTTTCGGCGGACAACGGCCGCAACCCCCGGGCGGTGAGGCTGGCACCGTTGTGGTCGTTCCACACGTCGAGCCACGCCCGGATCTGCGGTTCTCCGAACGGTTCGAGTCGCAGCACCACGGACTTGTCCGGGAACCGCGCTCGGTCGGCGACCACGGTACGGCTGGTGACGAGCACGGCGACCGGACGGTCAAGTTCCTCCTCGCGCTGCTGAAACAGCCGGATCTGGTCGAGGTAGTCCGCGTGGTTGATCCCGGTGGCTTGCAGCAACTCGTCGAAGCCGTCCAGGATGACGACGGGCAGCGCGTCGCCCGCGCGGCGGGCGAGGTCGGGCCAGGAGACCCGTTCGCCGAGCATCTGCACGAGCGCCTCCTCAATCTGCCCCTGGATCGAGGAGTCAGCGGGAACGTTGCGTAGTTCGACTCGGATGACCAGGAAGTCGGCCGGAGGAAGCCGGGCGGCGAGAACCCTCGTCATCGCGGACTTGCCTGAGCCGGGTTGGCCCAGTACGACGAGCGGGCTCTCGACGGCGTTCGGTCCGGTCAGGTGCGCCAGCAGGAAGGCGTGGACGTCATCGAGGCGGGTGGACCGTGACCACCACGTCTCGGTGGCGGGAAGATCGTAGGGCCCGGCCACCGCGACCCGGCCGTGCGGGTTGACGTAGCCCTTGCCCAGGCTGGGAAGCACGACGTGGCGAGGCGCATGCGCGGAGGCCAGGATGGCTCGGTCCAATCCGGCCCGGTACCGCCGGCCGAGACCGGCCAGGACGGCGTCGACGGCGGTCGCAGCCGACACGGCGCGCAGATCGGCAAGCTGTCTGGACAGGTCGGCGACCGAGTCCCGCAGCAGCGCGCGGGTGGCCTCGGTGTCGACCATGCTCGCCCAGACCCCGAACTCGGGGGCCTGCGTGATGAGTGCCCGGTACGCCTGCGTATACCGGTCAATCGCGATCCGCCGTACGTCTCCTTCGATGGCCGCGATGGTCTCGGTGACCCGGTCGTCGCGTCCCTCGAAGGCGCTGAGACCGTGCAGGAAGTCCCGCAAGGCTGCCGCCGCTGATCCGAAGTAACCGCCGAGCGCGGCGATCGTCGCCTCGAAGGGTTGGTGCGGCGCGGGCATCGGAGGCGGTGTGTCGATGAGCACCCGCACCAGGTCGGCGTAGCGGTCGACGACCGCCGTCGAGGTGGTGATGGCGACCTGTTCGCCGGCGGTCAGTGCGGCATCGGCCAGGTCGACCTCCGGATGGTCGGCCAGGGCGATCTCAAAGGCCTCGTAGAAGGCGGTGACGACGATGATCGCGTGGGCGGCTACGAGACGTTGCGTGCGGTCGAAACGCCGTAGGCCAGCGATCCGCTCGTGCAGGCCGGCCATTGCCGAGTTGCCCCAGGTGATCAGTTCGCGGCCCAGGGAAAGGAGGTCGGCTCCGCCGAGGCCAGCCGCGGTCAGGCCGGCGGCAGCTACGCCGCTCGTCGCGCCGACGGCTCGTATCACGGGATTTTCCGGGCTGCCAAGCAGACGAGCCGCATCGGCATAGCACAGCGGGCGGGAGCGCATGTGCCGCACCGTAGTGCAGCGACTACGGGCGGGCAACGCCTACCTTTCCCGCTTTGGGATGTTTCCATATCTTTTGAGAGTTGGTTGAGGGGCCGAATCCTTCAGCGGCAATCGATGCCCGATGCCTCATCTCCACTCCGGCGGTAGTTGGGCGCTCGGCCTAGCTGAATTTGAATTCATGACTAATTTGCGACACTGCCGATATACGTGTCGGTAACGTTGCTCTGGGCGACTGGGCCAGGTCAACGGCGCATATGTATCGAATGGCGGATGGTTGTCACCGGAAGCCTTATGTGAAAAAGCCAACTGCCGCTTATTGACGGTCCCGAGAAATTGGGTGTGTAAACAACGCCCGGTACCTTCCTGACGTGCCCGATGCCCCTCGACAGTTGATCGCCGATCGTTACCGGCTGGTCCGTCCCCTCGGCCAGGGCGGGATGGGCCGCGTGTGGCAGGCCCGCGACGAGATGCTTCAGCGCGACGTCGCCATCAAGGAACTGGTGGCACCGCCCGGCCTGCGTGACGACGAACGCCGGGAGCTGCGCGAACGGTCCATGCGCGAGGCGCGGGCCGTCGCCCGCCTGGGCCACCCCAACGTGGTACGCGTCTTCGATGTGCTGCACTCAGGCGGCGACCCCCTGATCGTGATGGAACTCGTCCCGTCCCGGTCGCTGCACCAGGTGCTCGAAGCCGACGGGCCGCTGCCGGTGGACCGCGCCGCGCGGATCGGGCTGGGCCTCCTGGGCGCGCTGCGGGCCGCACATCGGGCCGGCGTGCTGCACCGCGACGTCAAGCCGGCCAACGTGCTGCTCAGCGACGACGGCAGGGTGGTGCTGACCGACTTCGGTCTGGCCACCCTTCCGGGCGACCCACGGATGACCCAGACCGGGATGGTGCTCGGCTCGCCGGCGTTCCTCGCGCCCGAGCGGGCCACCGACGGCGACGTGGGGCCGGCCGCCGACCTGTGGTCACTCGGCGCCACCCTCTACGCGGCCGTCGAGGGGCGCACCCCGTACCACCGCTCGTCGCCGCTCGCCACGCTGGCGGCCCTGGCCACCGAGCCGCCACCGCCGGCCCAGCGAGCCGGTCGGCTGACCCCGCTCCTGGAAGGACTGTTGCGGCGGGATCCGGACCAACGGATCGGCGCGGACGAAGCCGAGCGACTGCTGCGTCAGGCCACCGCCCCCGACACGCTCTCCACCCCCGCAATGCCCGCCGTGGCCGTGCCTGCCGTGGCGGTGCCCGCGGTAGCCGTGCCTGCCGTCCCGGCGCCGGATGCCGGCGCCCCCACCGTGCCGGTGACCAGCGCCGATGACATGGCCGGCAACGACGCCACCGACCCGGTGTCCCGTCCGGCGATCGTGCCCGAGTTCGTCACCGCCGACGGCCCGGCCGCGTCGTCGACGGTCCACGACGAGCCGTCGCCAGGACCAGCGCGCCGTCGTCGGGCTCGGTTGATCGGGTCGCTGGCCGCCGCGCTGCTGCTCGTCCTGGTGGTGACGACGTCGCTGCGGTACGGCGGAATGCTGGGCGGTGCGGGCGTCCTCGGATCGTCGGACCCGAGCGCCAACCCGAACATCGCGGAGATGCCGGTGTCCCGGGTGCTGCCGCCCGCGCCCGCCGGATGGCGCTACTACCGCGACGACCCCCGCTTCCTCGTGCCGGTTCCAGACGGTTGGCAGGCGCGCCGCGACGGCGAGCGCGTCGTCTTCCGCGAGCAGGACGGCAGCCGGGTGCTCGTCATCAACGAGCTTCGGGCCGTCCCGGCGGACCTGGTCGCCGCCCTGCGGCAGCGCGAGGACGCGGAACGCGGGCGGTACACCCAGTACCGGCCGGTCCGGCTCGCTGCGCTGCGCTACCAGGCGCGGGCCGCCGAATGGGAGTGGACGTACACCGACCGGGACGACACGCCGACCCGCATGGCGAGCCGGCTGTTCGTCGGCCACAACGGGCACGCGTACTCCATCGACTGGACCACCTCCGCCGCCGAATGGTCCGCCAGCACGCCCGTGTTCGCGCTGATCACGGATGGTTTCCAGGGCCTGCCGGCGGCGACGGCTCCGCCCCGGTCCCCCGGCCCGCCACCGTCGATGAGCGTCGGGCCGCCGGCGTCCACCGGGACCGGCAGCGGCACGACCACCGCACCGCGGAACCAGGCGCAGCAGCCGTCCGCTCCGCCGTCCCCGACGAAGTCCAGCGCGCCCGCCGGCAAGCAGATCTCCAGCTTCGCCAGTGACCGCTGCATCGACATCCAGGACGGCAACCCCTACGCGGGCGCGCGACCGCAGATCTGGGACTGCCGGCGCACCGCCAAGCAGCTGTGGACCTTCCCGTCGGACGGCACGGTCCGGTCCATGGGTATGTGCCTGGACGTCGCGGGCCACTCCACCCAGGACGGGGCCGCCGTCATCCTGGCCGAATGCTCCGGAGCGTCATCGCAGAAGTTCACCCTCAACAAGGCGTACGACCTGGTGAACACCAAGGCGGACAGATGCGTCGACGTGGTCGAATCGAACCCGGACAACGGCGCCCAGTTGCAGATCTGGCAGTGCACCGGCAACGCCAACCAGAAGTGGCGGGCCACCTAGCCTCTGGATCCTGAGCACGGCGGTGAATTGCCGCGAAACCCATCGCCCCGGGCGGGTCGCGGGGAGAATGGTGGACCGGACAGGGGCGCTGCGACGAACCGGGAGAGCGGTCGTGCTCGGAACCAGCCTCCTCGGTCGGCTTCGCCGCCGTGACCCGGGTGACGCCGTCCTGCGGCGCGCGGCCCGGCTGACCCTGGTCGCGTCGGTCCTCTTCTACGCCTGCCGCTACGGCGTGGGCAGCCCGCTGCTCGCCACGTACGCGCTGTTCGGCACGATCGCCGCCGGGGCGTTCGCGCAACTGCCCGGCCCGGCGTCACAACGGGCGCGGATCCTCGTCACGTCGCTGCCGGCGGTCTGGGCGTTGATCGCCGCCGGCACGCTCCTGGCATGGAACACCTGGGCGGCGGCCGGCGGGATGCTGGTCATCGGGTTCGTCGTGGCGTTCGCCGGGGTCGGTAACCCGCGACTGGTGGGTCTGGCCAGCGCGTTCCAACTCTTCTACATCCTGGCGTCGTTCCCGCCGTACCAGCCGGACAGCCTGCCGCAGCGCCTCGGCGGGGTCACCCTCGCGATCGTGCTGCTCGCCGCGGCCGAGGTGGTGCTCTGGCCCGACCCGGTGTCCGTCTCCTACCGGCAACTGCTCGCCCGAGCGGCGGACAGCGTCG
Organism: Micromonospora sp. NPDC049662; assembly: GCF_040675055.1. NCBI lineage: Bacteria > Bacillati > Actinomycetota > Actinomycetes > Micromonosporales > Micromonosporaceae > Micromonospora > Micromonospora sp. NPDC049662. Next base: position 24,691 of record NZ_JBFAOC010000027.1, on the reverse strand, counting down.
CGGCCTTCCTCGACGCCACGGCCGACGCGATGGCCGCCCCCGGCCCCGGTGCTCGGGACGGGCGTCGCGAACGGGCGTACGACCTCGTGGCACTGCTCGGGCTGGGCCGCAACTCCCCGGAGTCGGCGCCCACGGCCGCCGGAGCGCAGGACCGGGCGCTGCGGACCTCCGCAGCGGCGCTGCGGGAGGTGCTGGCCACGGCGGACCGGCTCGCCACGGACGCCCCCTCGACGCCGATCCCGGACCTGGCGGCGGCGCGGCTGCTGCGCCCGTGCGCCGACGCGATCCGGGCCGCCAGCCGTAGCCTGCTTTCCGACGCGCCCCAGGCGGATCTGCGCGACCTGGACGCCGCGATCGGCGCGGCTGAGCCGTCGGTGGGATCGGGCCCGCCGGACGTACCCCGGATGTGCCGGGACGCGACGGCGCTGGCCCTCGCCGACCAGGTACGGATCTTCGCCCTCGGCACCCGGATCGCCGCCGGGGCGCGCGTCGACGTCGACGCCTACCCCCGGCTCTTCGAGTACGCGCGACACGGCGCGTGGACGCTGTACTGGCGACAGTTCGGCGCCCACCTCGCGCCCCGCTCCGCGCACCTGCACAGCGCGCTGCGACTGGCGGTGGCGCTGGCGGTCGCCCGGGTGGCGGCCGGGGTGCTGCACCTCAACCACGGCTTCTGGGTGCTCCTGGCGACTCTCACCGTCCTGCGCACCTCGGCCGCCGACACCCGCACCGCGCTGCGACCCGCCGTGCTCGGCACCATCGCGGGCGTGGTCGCGAGCGGCCTGCTGGTGCTCGTCGTGCAGGAACCGGTCGTGTACGCCGTCGTACTGCCGGTCTCGTTGCTGCTGGCGTTCGGAGTCGGTCGCCTGCTCGGCCCGGTGTGGCAGCAGGCGCTGTTCACCCTGCTGCTGACCGTCGTGTTCACCCAGCTCAGCCCCGAGGGGTGGCGACTCGCCGAGGCACGGCTGGTCGACGTCGGGCTCGGCGCGGTGATCGGCGTGCTCGCCGGTGTGGCCATGTGGCCGCGCGGCGCCGGCCACGACCTACGGCACAACGCCGCCCGCTACCTGGCGGCCAGTGGGACGGCGGTCGAGCGGACGGTCGAGGCGGTGCTCGGCGACGGGCGGCCACCCGAGCACGACTTCGACCAGGTCGGCCGGCGGGTGATCCTGGTCGACTCGTCCTACTGCCAGTACCACTCCGAGCGCCACGACCCACGGCGCGTTCAGCTGAACTGGGACGCCGCCCTGAGCGCCGGACACCACCTGGTGCCCGGCGCCGAGTCGTTGCTGCGCCGGAACCCGCCCGGCTGCCTGGCCGGCTGGCCGGCGGCAGCAGCACTGCTGCGGGACACAGCCGGGCACCTGCGGTCGGCGTACGACGACCTGGCCGGCGAGGTGACGAACGGTCGGGCGGCCGGGCCGATGCCCGTACCGATCGACTGCGTCGACGAGGTGGACCGGCTCCGCCCGCTTCTCGGCGACGTCGACTCGGCCGCGGTGCGGCACCTGGTGGAGGTCGACAGGTGGCTCGCCGGGCTCGCCGACAGCCTCAGCCGGATCCACCCGGACGCCGACGCGCCCCGGCGACCCTGAGCCGGCCCGGTTAGGGGATGACGGGCAGGCCGCCGTGGTACAGGTGCTCGAACTGGCGGTGGACCCAGAGGATGCGGCCGTCCGGGCGGACGACCTTGCGGAGATCGGCGATGGTGACGTCCTGGGCGCGCAGCGCGGCGTGCAGCGTCCGGAGGGTGGCGCCCTCGGCGATGACCGGCACCGGCGGTGCGCCCGGGGCCCGCTCGGCCAGGCCGGCGCTGTGGTCGTCGGCGGTGAGGTGGTCGGCGGCCTCCGCCGCGGCGTTCAGTGTCTCGTTCGCCAGCGAGACCTGCTCTTCCACCGCCTTCCACTGCTCGTCGCTGAACTCGAGTTTGAGCTCGGCCACCCCCACGCCGAGCAGGGGCTTCAGGAGCATGGAGGTTGCCTTCAGGAGCGGGACGGCCCGGACCCACCACTCCCGGGAGACATCTATCGAGTAGACGCCGGCGTCGCGTCGAGAGGGCTCCAGGACGTGCACGGGCTGGAGCGAGTGCTCGCAGTACAAGGTCAGCCGCATCCGGATGGAGGTCCACTGCGGATTGCGCAGGGACGCCCCGACGGGGGTGAGGGTGAAGAGGCGCGGCCCGTCCGCGGCCTCGTCGTTGAGCTGCCACATCAGGGCCGTCAGCCGTGCGTGCACGCCCGCGAGGTTGGCCTTGACGGTGTCGCTGAGCTCGGTGACCCGCCGACTCAGGCCGCGGACCTGCCTGTCCACCAGGGCCATGCCGTCCTGCAGCACCGCGAGCGCGTCGTGCCCGGCGTGCGAGCCGCCCAACAGCGCGTCGATGGCGGGGAAGGCATCGCAGCTGGAGACGGGACACTGCGCCACGCTCTGACCGTGCGCGTCGCGCAGCTTGACGAGCTTGTCGACGTCGAACAGGCCCGCGCCCGGGGTGGGCAGGCCGCAGCCGTGCCGGCAGGCGACGAGGGCGACTGTGGTCAGGCCGGGCCAGAACCGTTCGATGCAGTAGCGGATTTCGTCGGTGACCTGTCGCAGGTAGGTGACGGCATCCGGGCCACGGACCTGGACCTGGACACCGACTCCGGTACGCACCGTGAGGAGCGCGCGGGCGCCGTACCGGCTCTGCAGGATCACACCCTGCTGCCAGTGCACGCCCTGCAACGAGTCGGGCTCCGTGTAGCGCTGATGGTGCAGACGCACGATGAGCCGGTACATCAGCGACTCGGGAATGACCACGGGACCCGCCGGGCCCTCCGAGATCCGGCACACCTCCAGGTACTCGCGGTCGCCGGAACGAAAGTCGACCCAGGCGCTGCGCAGGTCCGGCTGCGCGGCGGGGACGAGTTGCGCGATGAGGCTCACCGGCTCGGGCGAGGCGTCGAGCGAGACCTGGTACGTCAGCTCGAAGCGCCCCATGAGCGCCAGGAACAGTCGCTGTTGTTCCCTCGTGTAGAGCGTGCCGTCGGGCGCCTGCCCGGCACCCCACAGGCTGCCGAGCATACGGTGTGAAACGAGACCGAGGGCGTCGACGGCGTCTCGACTGTCGAGGACGGCGGCGATCGCGACGTTGAGCCAGTCCGGTTGGAGGATCACGAACGCGGCCAACGCGTCGTCGTCCGCGTAGTAGATCCACTTTCCCAGGTGGTGGGCGTTGCTGGCCAGCGCCCGCGCCTGGGCAACGGTCAGTCCCTGCGCCTCGGCCATCGCCTCGAAGTCGCGGTAGTCGATCACCTGCTGACCGTCGGCGGTGACGGCCTCGATCGTCCGCTGCCAGCTCGCCGGATAGTTGCGGTGCACGTGCGGGAGCGTGCCGGCGGCCACGGAGATCGCCTCCCGCAGCGCCTCCAGCCGGTCGTCCGGGACGGCGCTGTCGACCTCGTAGAAGCCGATGATCAGGTCACCGAAGCGCTGCTTGAGATGCCGTTCGTCGATGGCGTCCGCCCGCGAGGTCGGCCCGCCGTGCGACGCGACCACGAGCACCCGGGCGTCCGGGGCCCGGTGGGCGATCATGGCGATCCAGGATTCCACCATGCCGGCCGCGACACCCGGACGCGGTTTCCAGACGACGACGTAGACGGCCGGCGCGCTGAAGAACAACTGGTGCGCCGGCTGGTAGGCTTGCTGACCGCCGAAATCCCACCCGTTCAGGGTGATCTCCCGACCGGCGTGGGTCACCACCAGCGACTTGATGTCCATGCCCTGCGTCTGGTGACGATCCCGCCACGGCTCGCCGCGCAACGCTCCGAGCAGCGAGCTCTTCCCCGCCTCGCCGGCGCCCACGAACAGGAGCTTCGCCTCCGAAATCGGTATCCCGTCGGCGGCGACGTTCCGGAGAAACGCCAGCAGCGCTTCAGTGCCCTCCGCCTCAGCGGCCAGCACCTCGGGCGGAAGTGGGTTGTCGTCGACGACGAGCGTCCGGAGCTCTGCGAGCCGACCGATGGCGTGGGGCAGGGTGGTGAGCTGATTGCTTTCCAGGTAAAGGCCGGTGAGGGAGGTCCAAGCGGCGACGGCGTCGGGTAGCGCGGTGAGCCGGTTGCCGGCTAGGTAAAGCCCGGTGAGGGAGGTCCAGGCGGTAACGGCGTCGGGTAGCGCGGTGAGGCGGTTGCTGTCGAGGTTCAGCTCGGTGAGGGCGGTCCAGGCGGCGACGGCGTCGGGTAGTGCGGTGAGCTGGTTGCCTTCCAGGTGCAGCTCGGTGAGGGAGGTCCAGGACGCGGCGTCGTCGGGCAAGGCGGTGAGCTCATTGTTCTGGAGGTAAAGGCTGGTGAGGGCGGTCCAGGCGGCGACAGCGTCGGGCAAGGCGGTGAGTTTGTTGCCGGTCAGGTGCAGCTCGGTGAGGGAGGTCCAGGCGGCGACGGCGTCGGGTAGTGCGGTGAGCTGGTTGCCTTCCAGGTACAGGACATTGAGGCAGCTCCAGGCGGCGACCGCGTCGGGTAGTGCGGTGAGCTGGTTGTGATCCATGTCGAGCCGGGTGAGGGCGGTCCAGGCGGCGACGGCGTCGGGTAGTGCGCTGATCTGATTGTTATCCAGGTTGGACTTTGTCATGGCGGTCCAAGCGGCGACGGCGTCGGGTAGTGCGGTGAGCTGGTTGTGATTCAGGTGCAGGACATCGAGGAAGGGCCAGGCGGCGACGGCTTCGGGTAGTGCGGTGAGCTGGTTGCTGTCCAGGTGCAGGTCGGTGAGGGCGGTCCAGGCGGCGACCGCGTCGGGTAGTGCGGTGAGCTGGTTGTTCTCCAGGTACAGCCCGCTGAGGGAGGTCCAGGCGGCGACGGCGTCGGGTAGCGCGGTGAGTTTGTTGCTGGCCAGGTTCAGCTCGCTGAGGGAGGTCCAGGCGGCGACGGCGTCGGGTAGTGCGGTGAGCTGGTTGCCTTCCAGGTACAGGACATTGAGGCAGCTCCAGGCGGCGACCGCGTCGGGTAGTGCGGTGAGCTGGTTGTGATCCATGTCGAGCCGGGTGAGGGCGGTCCAGGCGGCGACGGCGTCGGGTAGTGCGCTGATCTGATTGTTATCCAGGTTGAGCTTTGTCATGGCGGTCCAGGCGGCGACGGCGTCGGGTAGCGCGGTGATTCTGTTGTCGATCAGGTTCAGCTCGCTGAGGGAGGTCCAGGCGGCGACGGCGTTCGGCAGCGCGGTGAGCTGGTTGTTGTCCAGGATGAGCCGTTCCAGGGTGGTCCAGGCGGCGACGGCGTCGGGTAGCGACGAAAACCGGTTGCTACTCAGGTCCAACAGGGTGAGGGACGTCCAGGCGGCGACGGCGTCCGGCAGCGTGTCCAGCTCGTTGCTGGCGAGATCGAGGCTGACGACCTCGGCGAAAGCCCAGGTGTCGCGCAGCAGTTCGGTGAGGTCTTCTGAGGTGAGATCGAGACCGCTCAGGTCGACATGCCCAGTGGTGGCGGTATCAATGCGCTTCCGGGCCTCGACAAGCCTGCCGTCGTCCATGCCCGAGCAGCGTAGTCTCCCGTGCACAGTCGGTACGGCCGGCGCGGTCCGCCCTACTGCGTCCGGGTCGCGAGCAGGGATGCCCGCTGGCAGGCCGCCGATTGCCGATTGGCCGTGGCTGACCGTCGATGACCAGGCCTAACGTCGGTGGTATGGAGATCGCGCAGGCGCAGCAGTTGTGGAAGCCGGAGCCCGGCTGGTTGAACACCGCCTCCTACGGGTTGCCGCCCGAGCCGGGCTGGACGGCGTTGCAGGACTCCCTGGCCCAGTGGCGTGTCGGCAGCACCTCCTGGGAGGGCTGGGGCGACTCGGTGCAGCGGGCCCGGACGACGTTCGCCGGTCTGATCGGGGTGCCTGACGTCGACGTGGCCGTCGGCGCGACGGTCTCCCAGATGCTCGCGCCGGTGGCGGCGGCCCTGCCGGCCGGCGCCACCGTGGTCGTTCCGGACATCGAGTTCACCTCGAACCTGTTCCCCTGGCTGGTGCAGGAGGAGCGCGGCGTCACGGTCCGCACCGTGCCGGTGGACGGGCTCGTCGACGCGATCGACGCCGACACGGACGTGGTCGCGTTCAGCCTGGTGCAGTCGTCCGACGGCGCGGTCGCCGCGTACGACGAGATCGTGGCCGCCGCCCGCGCGCACGGCGCGCTGGTGGTGGTGGACGCGACCCAGGCGTGCGGGTGGCTGCCGTTCGACGGCAGCCGGGCCGACGTGGTGGCCGTGGGCGGTTACAAGTGGCTGATGAACCCGCGCGGCACCGCGTACGCCTATCTGGCCCCCGCCCTGCGCGAGCGGCTGCGCCCGGACGCGGCCGGCTGGTTCGCCGGCCAGGACCCGCACGCCTCCTATTACGGCCTGCCGTTGCGGCTGGCGGACGATGCCCGCCGGTTCGACATCTCGCCGGCCTGGTTCAGCTGGGTGGGCGCGGCCCCCGCCATGGAGCTGGTCGCCGAGATCGGCGTGCCGGCGATCCAGGCGCACAACGTGGCGCTGGCCAACCGGTTCCTGACCGGCCTGGGCCGGCCGGCGGGGGACAGCGCCATCGTCGCCGTTGACGTGCCCGACGCGGAACAGCGCCTCGCGGCAGCTGGCATCCGGGCGGCGGTCCGGGCCGGCCGGGTCCGCGCCTCGTTCCACCTCTACTCGACCGAGGCGGACGTGGACGCGGCGCTGACGGCGCTCGTCGGCTGAGGCCGGAAGGCCGGCCGCGCCCCGCAATGGGGCACGGCCGGCCTGCGCTCAGGAGCAGAGGACTGACATTCGGGCTCAGGCCAGGTGACCGCCGATCTTCGTGTACCCGCGCAGCAGGTCCCGGGAGATGATGAGCCGCTGCATCTCGTCGGTGCCCTCGAAGATGCGGTAGAGCCGGACCTGCCGGTACCAGCGTTCGATGGGCAGCTCCCGGGTGTAGCCCATACCGCCGTGGATCTGGAGCACCCGGTCGACGACCCGGTTGACCATCTGCGCGCCGTACAACTTGCCCATCGACGACGCGTGCCGGGGGTCGAGGCCCTGGTCGACGGTCCACGCCGAGCGCAGGATCAGCCAGCGGGCCGCCTCCAGTTCGGTCTCCGAGTCGGCGATCATCCACTGGATGGCCTGGTTGGTGCCGATCTTCGCGCCGAAGGTCTCCCGGGTGTTGGCGTACTCGATGGCCATCTGCAGGACCCGCTCGGCGATGCCGACGGCGTGCGACGGGATGGTGTAGCGGCCCTTGCCGATCCACTCCATGCCGAGGGTGAAGCCCTGCCCGATCTCGCCGAGGATGTTGCGGTGTGGCACCCGTACGCCGTCGAAGATGAGGGACGCCGGGCCGCCCTCGCCCATGGTCTGGATGAACTCCGAGCGCCAGCCCATGGCCCGGTCCACCAGGAAGGCGGTCGCGCCGCCGTTGCGGGCGCCCTTCTCCCGGTCGGTCACCGCGACGACGATGGCGAAGTCGGCGTCGTGACCGCCGGTGATGAAGGTCTTCTCGCCGTCGAGGATCCAGTCGTCGCCGTCGCGGCGGGCGGAGAGCCGGATGTTGGCGGCGTCCGAGCCGGCGCCCGGTTCGGTGATCGCGAAGCAGGACCGGCGCTCACCCTCGATCGTCGGGATGAGGAACTCCTGCTTCTGCTCCTCGGTGGCGTGGAACAGGATGTTGTCGGCCTCGCCGCCGAAGCGGAACGGCACGAACGTGTGGCCCAGCTCTGTCCAGATCAGCGACTGGAGGACGGCCGGCAGGTTCATCCCGCCGTACTCCTCGGGGGTCGCGAGACCCCAGAAGCCGAACTTGCGGGCCTTGAGTTGCAGCTCGCGGACCTCGGAATGGTCCAGACTCGGCTGGTGGGCCCGCTCCCGGCGAAGCACCTCCGCCTCCAGCGGCATCACCTCGCGTTGGATGAACGACCGGGCGGTGTCCCGCACCGCCCGCTCCTCGTCGGTGAGCGAAAAGTCCACGATGGTCCTCCTGGCGTCGGCGCGGCCGGTCACCACTAAACTAGCGGTGTAAGTTTTGCTGAGTCCAGTCCCGCGAGGAGCGTTGTGCCCCGACCCCGCCAGCCCCGGCTCACCCGGCAGCTGATCGTCGAGACAGCCACCGCGCTGATCGACGCCGAGGGCCTGCCCGCCTTCTCCACCCGCCGGCTCGCCGCCGCGTTGAGCGTCCAGGGGCCCTCGCTCTACAACCACTTCGCCACCAAGGACGAGATCCTCGACGCGGTCGCCGACGGGGTCACCGGCGCCGTCGACACCAGCGGATTCGCCAGCCGTGACTGGGCCGCCGCGCTGCGCGATTGGGCGTGGTCGTACCGGCGGGCGCTCACCGCGCACCCGAACATCGTGCCGTACCTGGCGCAGGGGCCGGGTCGACGTCCGGCCGCGCTCGCCATGGCGGACGCGGTCTACGGCGGTCTCGTCCGCGCCGGCTGGCCGCCGGCCCGCGCCACCCACATCGGCGCGGCGCTGCGCTACTTCGTGGCCGGGTCGGCGCTCGGCTCGTTCGCTCGCGGCTTCGTCGAGGATCCCGAGCTGTACGCCGCGCACTACCCGCACCTGGGCCAGGCGCACCGGCTCGCCGAGCACCAGCAGAGCGTCGACGAGGGCGCCTTCGCCCTCGGCCTGGACGCGCTGCTGCACGGGCTGGCCGCCGAGTACGACCGCGCCGTCGGCCCCCTCGGCGCGGTGGAGTCCGGGCAGTCCAGCGGGTAGCGTCCAAACTCCCAGCGCTAGTTTCATCGTCCGTCCGCCGCTGAGCCGCCCGTCGCCCACCCCCCGAAGGGACGCCATGGACCTCGCCGCACCGCCGTCGCCGCTCCCCGACACCCTGCGCCTCCGGCGTCACCTGCACATCGGCGGCGAGTGGACGCCGCCCGCCGGCGCCGACGTGCTCGACGTGGAGAATCCGAGCACCGGGGACACCGTCGGCCAGGTCCCCGCCGGCACGGCGGCCGATGTGGACGCCGCCGTCACCGCAGCCCGCGCCGCCTTCGCGGGCTGGGCGGCCACCGCGCCCGCGGAACGCTCCGCGCACCTCGACCGGCTGCACACCGCGCTCGCCGCCCGTGCCGACGACCTCGCCCGCACCATCGCCGTGGAGCAGGGCTCGCCGCTCAAGCTCGCCACCCGCGTGCAGGTCGGGCTCCCGCTGACGGTGCTGCGCGACCACGTCGCGCTCGCCGCCCGTCCGCCGGTCGAGGAGAGCATCGGCAACTCTCTCGTCGTCCGCGAGCCGATCGGCGTGGTCGGCGCGATCACCCCGTGGAACTACCCCCTGCACCAGGTGATGGCCAAGGTGGCGTCCGCGCTCGCCGCCGGCTGCACGGTCGTGCTCAAGCCGAGCGAGCTGACCCCGCTGACCGCGTACCTGCTCTTCGACGCGGTCACCGAGGCCGGCCTGCCGCCGGGCGTGCTCAACCTGGTCCCCGGCACCGGCGCGGTGGCGGGCGAGGCGCTCGCCGGGCACCCGGACGTCGACCTGGTGTCGTTCACCGGCAGCACCGCCACCGGCAGCCGGATCATGCGACTCGCCGCCGACCGGATCACCCGGGTCGCGCTGGAGCTGGGCGGCAAGTCCGCCAACGTGATCCTCGGCGACGCCGACCTGGCCACCGCGGTCAAGGTGGGCGTGGGCAACGCCCTGCTCAACTCCGGGCAGACCTGCACGGCGTGGACCAGGATGCTGGTGCACCGTGACCGGTACGACGAGGCGCTCGACCTGGTCGCGGCGGCGGTCTCCGGTTACCGCCTCGGCGACCCGTTCGACCCGGCCACCCGGCTGGGCCCGCTCGTCTCCGCTGCGCAGGCGCAGCGGGTACGCGGTCACGTCGACCGGGCGCTCGCCGACGGCGCGCGGCTGGTCGTCGGCGGCCCGGACGCCCCGGTCCCGGCGCGCGGGCACTTCGTCGCCCCGACCGTCTTCGCCGACGTGCGTCCGGACAGCGCGCTCGCCCAGGAGGAGGTCTTCGGCCCGGTCCTCGCGGTCATCCCGTTCGACGACACCGACGAGGCCGTGGCCATCGCCAACAACTCGCGGTACGGGTTGGCCGGCGCGGTCTGGTCCGCCGACACCGACGCGGCGCTCGCGGTGGCGCGACGCCTGCGGACCGGGGCCGTCGACATCAACGGCGCGCCGTTCAACCCGCTCGCTCCCTTCGGCGGCTACAAGCAGTCCGGCCTCGGCCGGGAGCTGGGCACGCACGGGCTCGCCGAGTTCTGCGAGGTAAAGGCGATCCAGCGATGACCGGCCCCGAGCTGACATCGGCCGCGCCGGGCGGCGCCGCCGAGCCGGCGTCCGCGCCGGTCGTCGTCCGCGCGCTGGTCGCCCGCGAACGCGGGGCCGAGCTGCGGGTCGAGCGGGTACGACTGCCCGCGCCCGGCCCCGGCGAGGTGCGGGTGACGATCCGGGCGGCCGGTGTCTGCCACTCCGACCTGTCCATGGTGAACGGCACGATCGCCGCGAGGTTCCCGCTGGTGCTCGGGCACGAGGCGACCGGGGTGGTGGCCGAGGTCGGGCCGGGCGGCGGGCTGACGGTCGGCACACCGGTGGTGCTCAACTGGGCGCCCGCCTGCCGGGCCTGCTGGTGGTGCCGACGCGGCGAGCCGTGGCTGTGCGCCGACACGACGGCCCCGACCGTGCCGCGGGGCGAGACCGAGGACGGGGTTCCGCTGCACCTGACCCTCGGTCTCGGCGCGCTCGCCGAGGCGGTGGTGGTCCCGGAGAGCGCTGTCGTACCGATCCCCGTCGGCCTGCCGGTCGAGCAGGCCGCGCTGCTCGGCTGCGCGGTGCTCACCGGCCTCGGCGCGGTCCGGAACACCGCCCGGGTGGCGTCCGGCGAGTCGGTCGCCGTCGTCGGGCTCGGCGGGGTCGGGCTCGCCGTGCTCAGCGCGGCACGCCGGGCGGGTGCCACGACGATCCTCGCCGTGGACGTGGCCGAGGCGAAGCGTGACCTGGCCCTGGCCGCCGGAGCCACCGACTTCCTGCTCTCCGACGATCGGCTCTCCAAGGAGGTGCGGGCTCGCACCGAGGGGCGCGGCGTCGACCACGCCTTCGAGTGCGTGGGTCGGTCCGCCACCATCCGGGCGGCCTGGCGGCTCACCCGGCGCGGGGGCTCGGTCACCGTGGTCGGCATGGGCGCGAAGGACGACATGGTCAGCCTCGGCGCGCTCGACATCTTCCACTCCGCCCGTACGCTGCGCTCCTCGGTGTACGGCTCGTCCGACCCGGACCGTGAGGTGCCGGTGCTGGCCGCCGAACTGGCCGACGGTGCACTGGACCTGCGCGTGCTGGTCAGCGGCACGGTCGCGCTGGGCGAGGCGCCCGCCGCGTTCGACCGGCTCGCCCGAGGCGAGGGTGCCCGCTGGGTGGTGACACTGGACTGAGCCGAGCAGGCTCACCCGCTGGCGATCTCCGGCCGGCGGCACCGGCCGGAGATCGGCTTCGCTCAGAAGGGTGGTGCGTCCTCGCCCATCAGCGCCAGTACGACGCCACCCCTTCCGCTCTTGAGGCTCTGGACGACGACCTTGCCGGTGCTGCCGTCGGGCAGCTCCAACGTGAAGGTCTTGCCGATCGCGTTCTTGGGACCATTTCCGGCGCTGTTGGCGGGACGGAAGTCGCCGGCCCACGGCCGGGTCCCACCTTTGCGGGCGGGCTCGGCGAAGAGGGCGGCGGTGCCAGGGGTCCTGGTGCCGTCCGAGGAGAGAAGCACTGAGGCGCTGCGATAGGTAGCCATATGCGCCAAGGCTATCCCGGAGTGCCGCGGTCGCGGCAGATGACGGCGCGGGTAAACGTCGACCGCCGCCGGCCCGGACGCCTTTGTCGCTGGCCGGCGGCCACCGGGGTCACGCGGCGGCGCCGAGCACCCACTGTCTGGTCTCGGCGATGAAATCGGCCGGGAAGCCGAGACGGAACCCGGTGGCCGTCTCCAGCCGCAGGGCCAGTTCCGGCGGCAGCGTGACCGCGGTGCAGCCCAGGTTGTCCCGGAGTTGTTCCACGGTCCGCGCGCCGATGATCGGCAGCACGCCGCTGCGGAGGCGGGTCCAGGCGAGGGCCACCTGCGCCGGGGTGACGCCCAGCTCGCCGGCGACCTCCTGCACGACCTGCGCCACAGTGAGGTCGCGGTCGCCGATCGTGTCCCGGCTCAGCCGCGTCCTCTCCTGCGGCGGGCCGGCGTTGTACTTGCCGGACAGCACGCCGCCGCCGAGCGGGCTCCAGGCCGTCACGGTCATGCCGTACGCCTCGGCCATGGGCAACAGTTCCCGCTCGGCGTCGCGGTTGACGAGGCTGTACGGCACCTGGAGGCCGGCGAACGGGCTCCAGCCGCGCCACTCGGCCAACGTGTTCGCGCGGGAGACCACCCAGGCAGGGGTGTCCGACACCCCGACATAGAGGACCTTGCCGGCGGTGACCGCGTCGTCGAGTGCCCGCATGGTCTCGTCGATGGGCGTGCGCTGGTCCCAGATGTGCACCCAGTAGACGTCGACGTGGTCGGTGCGCAGCCGGCGCAGGCTGGTCTCCAGCGACAGCCTGAGGTTCTTGCGGTGGCTGCCACCACCGTTGGGGTCGGCCGAATCACGGGTCACCGTGTACTTCGTGGCCACGACGAACCTGTCGCGCCGCCCGGCGAGCAGCTCGCCGAGCATCTCCTCGCTGGCGCCGCCGCGGTAGTTGATGGCGGTGTCAACGACGTTGCCGCCGGCCTCGGCGTAGGCGTCGAGGATGCGGCGGCACTCTTCGATCGGCGCACCGACGCCACCCTGTTCACCGAACGTCATCGCGCCGAGCACCAACTCGGACACTCGCAGCCCGGTCCGCCCGAACGTCGTGTACCTCATGCGAACTCCGTCGCAACGAACTCGGCAGCGACGTCGCTCAGGTGCCGGTGGGGTGCCCAGCGGTGCTCGGGCGGGTCGAGGAACTGCGCGGTGCGGTCGGTAACCTCGGTCATGCGCCCGACCATACGCCCTGTCTGGTCACAGTGTCCAGATGCTCTATCAGGTAGGCTGCGGCCTGTGATGGCCCGCCGTGACGACCCGCAGCAGAGCCGCGCCGAGCTGCGCGAACGTGTCTTGAACGCACTTCGTGAACTGCTGCGCGAACGCACTTTCGACACGCTCAGCGTGGCCGACATCATCACCGCCGCAGGCGTCTCGCGGGCCAGCTTCTACTTCTACTTCGCCGGCAAACAGGCGGTGCTGGCCGAGCTGGTACGTCGGGCGGTCGGTGCCGGTCACGAGGCCGCCCAACCGTGGGTGCAGGCGGCCGCCGACCCGCGCGAGACGCTGCGAGCGGGCATCGACGCCGGTGCCGAACTCTGGCTCGCCAATGCCGCCGTGCTGCGCGCGATCGTGGAGACCTGGGCGTCCGACCCGCAGTTGCGCGAGCTGTGGCTGGGCCAGATGGCGACGTTCACCGACGCGACGGTCGCACGGATCGAGGCCGATCGTCGGGCGGACCCCGCTGTCTCGGCCCGGCTCGACGGTGTCGACGTGCACGCGCTCGCCGCAACGCTGACCTGGACCGGCGAGCGGCTCTACTACCTGGCCGCGTGCGGGGTGCCGCCGTTCGACGACCGGGCGGTGCTGGTCGACACGCTCACCCGCCTGTGGGTGTCGGCGCTGTACGACCAGCCCGTACCGACGACCGGGAATCCCTCTCGTCCTGCTGGCGGTCAGGTGGTTTGATCACGACGTCGATGCGGAGGGGGCACGGTGGGACGGAACGCGATCATCTTCCACGGCACCGGCGGTAACCCGGACGTCGTCTGGTACCGCTGGCTGGCCCGGCGGCTGGAGGCCCGGGGTTACGCCGTCGAGGTGCCGCACCTGCCGGGTGTCAACGTCGAGCCGATCGCGACGTTCCTGCCGACGGTGCTGGCCGGGCACCACTTCGACGAGGAGACGGTGCTGGTGGGCCACTCCGGCGGCGCGGCCCTGCTGCTGGCGCTCCTGGAGCACGTCGAGGTGACCGTGGCCCAGGCGATCCTGGTCGCCGGCTACTGCACCAGGCCCAACACGAGCGACGAGCCCGTCCTGCAGGAGCGCTACGACTGGGCCGCGATCCGGTCGCACGTGCGGGACATCTACTTCGTCAACTCGCGCAAGGATCCGTACGGCTGCGACGACCGGCAGGGACGCGCGATGTTCGAGCGGCTCGGCGGCACCCAGATCGTGCGCGACGACGGCCACTTCGGCGACTACGACCAGTCGTACGAGCGGTTCGAGCTGCTCGACCGCCTCATCCCCTGACGCTCGTCACATCCGCGCCCGCAGCACGTCGACCTCGCAGCCGGGCGCCGACGGGTCGAAGCCGTGCTCGGTCAGCCAACGGATCACCACCAGGCTGCGCCACGACCACCACGCCCGGATCACGTCGAGGTCGACGTCGGCGCCGTAGCCGGCCAGGACATCACCGAGGCGCTCCTCGTGGCCGAGCGTCAGCGTGGCGAGGTCGAACAGGGCGTCGCCCCGGGCCGCCTCGGACCAGTCGAGGACGCCGGTGACCTCGTCACCGTCGACGAACACGTGGCCCACCTGCAGGTCGCCGTGCGTGAAGACCGGCGTCCACGGCCGGAGCGCCGCCTCGGCGATGTGCCGGTTGCGGGTGACCAGGTCGGTGGGGAGAGCGCCGTTCGCGACGAGCCAGGCGCACTCGCGGTCGAGCCGCGTGGCCAACTCGTCGAGACTCCGACCGGGCCAGGGCGGCAGCGGCGCGTCGTGCAGCCTCCGTACGGCGGCGCCCGCCGCGACCCACGCCGTGGCCGGCGCGGTCGACGGCTCGCCCAGGCGGCCGAGCGCCCGCCCGCGCAGGGCGGCGAGCGCGAGCACGGGCGGGTTGTGCCAGAGGACCTGCGGGGTCGGCACGGGCGCCAGCGCCATCGCCGCCACCTCGACGTCCGCGTGATCCGGATCAGCGTCGATCTTGAGAAACACGTCCCCGGCACGTACGGTCGCCCGCTCGGAATGGGCGACGACGACCTCGATCTCCGGCACGTCGGCCATTGTCGCGGGATCGGCCGCGACCTTCGACGGGTTTTCGGTGGCGGAGTCGTTGCGGCGGGAAAATACCTAGCAGTACTATGCATCGTACTTCTAGGGTTGGACGGGAGGTCCCGTGAAGGTCGCCAAGGATCTGGTCGCCGCGTCGGCGACGCCGATGGTGCTCGGCATCCTGGCCGAGGGGGACAGCTACGGCTACGCCATCCTCCGGCGGATCAACGAGCTGTCCGGCGGTGAGCTGGACTGGACCGAAGGGCTGCTCTATCCGTTGCTGCACCGGCTCGAACGTCTCGGCTTCGTGGAGTCGAGCTGGCAGGCGGTCGCCGGCGAGCGCAGGCGCAAGTACTACCGGATCACCGACCGGGGCCGGGCCGAGCTGGCCGAGCAGCGCCGGCAGTGGGACACGGTCGTGGGCGCGCTCAAGGCGGTCTGGCACGACCGCGCGCCGCTGACGCCGCGTCCGCTGGAGGGTCTCGCATGACGGTGTACGACGGTCCCCACGAGCACGAAGGCCCGCGCGAGTTGGAGGCGCAGGTGACGCAGTGGCGTCAGTACGTGCTGCGCCGCGGGACGCTGAGCCCGGCCGACGCCGACGAGCTGGAGGACCATCTCCGCGGTTCCGTCGACGCGCTCGTCGCGGCGGGCCTCAGCGCGGACGAGGCGTTCCTGGTCGCCGTGAAACGGATGGGCAGCCTCGACGAGTTGTCCCGGGAGTTCGCCCGGGAACACTCGGAGCGGCTCTGGAAGCAGCTCGTGCTCACCGGCGACTCCGGCGCCTCGGACGCCGGCACGCGTTCCCGACGGGACCTGTGGGTGATGCTCGGCGCGGCGGCCGGCGCGGTGGCGTCGGTGAAGGTGCCGGCGCTGTTCGGGCTGACCTTCGACGGCGACGGCTCGTTCTACACGCGTAACTTCACCCTGTTCGCGCTGCCCTGGCTGGCGGCGTTCCTCGCCTGGCGGCGCCGAGCCCGGCCGGCGGTGGTCGTGGCGCTGGTGGCGCTGTTCGTCCTCGGCGCGCTGGCGGCCAACGTCTACCCGCTGGCGGGCGACTCGCAGTCCATCGTCGTCACCAGCGTCCACCTACCGATCGCGCTGTGGCTCGTGGTCGGTCTGGCCTACGTCGCCGACGACTGGCGCTCGACACGTCGACGCATGGACTTCATCCGCTTCACCGGGGAGTGGTTCATCTACTTCGTGCTGATGGCCCTCGGTGGTGGAGTGCTCGCCGCCTTCCTGTTCAACACCTTCGCGGCCATCGGCATCGTCCCGGAGGCGTTCGTCTCGCAGTGGCTCCTACCCTGCGGCGCGGCGGCCGCGGTCGTCGTGGCCGGGTGGCTGGTCGAGGCCAAGCAGAGCGTCGTCGAGAACATCGCGCCCGTCCTCACCCGGCTGTTCACCCCGCTGTTCACGGCCGCGCTCCTGGCCTTCCTCGTCGCCGTCGTCTGGACCAGCCACGGCATCGACGTCGAGCGCGAGGCGCTGATCCTGTTCGACCTGCTGCTGGTCGTGGTGCTGGGGCTGCTGCTCTACTCGTTGTCTGCCCGCGACCCGCTGGCCCCGCCCGGCGCGTTCGACAAGCTCCAGCTGGCGCTGGTGCTCAGCGCGCTGGCCATCGACCTGCTGGTGCTGTTCGAGATCACCGGGCGGATCACCGACGACTACGGCGGTACGCCCAACCGGGCGGCGGCCCTCGGCGAGAACGTGGTCCTGCTGGTCAACCTCGCGTGGTCGGCCTGGCTCCTGCTGAGCTTCGTCCGTCGGCGTACGCCGTTCGCGGCCCTCGAACGCTGGCAGACCGGCTACCTGCCGGTGTACGCCGCCTGGGCCTGGATCGTGGTCCTCGCCTTCCCTCCGCTGTTCCGGTACGCCTAGCGAGCTGCGGGACAGGAGGCGTCCGGCCAGCGCGGCGGCGAGGCCGGCGATCCCGGCCGCCGCGAAGCCGCCGGCCGGTACGGAGAGGTCGATCGCCACGCCGACGAGAGGGGACCCCAGGGCGAACCCGGCGCTCTGCGCCGACGACTGCAGACCTGTCGCCGGCGACGGAGGGTGATCCGTTGTCGGACGCCGTGGAAGACGCGCTGCGTCGGATGGTCCGAGCCCCGCCCCGGGTCACTTGCCGGTGACGATGCCCGGGTTGATGCACAGGCCCGGGTTCGCGCCGTTCTTCTCGGCGATCTCCAGGCATCGGGTCACCTTGTCGACCTTCGCGTTGGTCTCGGTGATCTGCTTGGAGATCTCGGCGTTCTTACGGTCCTGCTCCAGGTTGCGGGTCTGCGCCAGCTTGTCCTGGAACGCCTTGATGTTGCCCTCGGTCTTGTCGTCGTGGTTGACCCGGGTGATGGTCACCGACAGGATGTCGACGTCCGTGGCCAGGCGGCTCTCCGCGCTGGTCTTGATGTTCGCCGCGAACGGTTTGAGGTCCACGTTGAGGTCGCCGGTGCGCGCGTCGATCTTCTCCAGCGGGTTGTACGCGGCGAACGCGTCGTTGACCGCGCTGTCGAGCTGCACGCCCACCCGCTGTCCCCGGAAGCTCACGAAGTCGCCCTTGTAGTCCATGAACTGCTTGGGGGCGTTCTCCGGTTTGACCTGCCACTCGATGAGCACCTCGACGCAGGCGTCGGCGAGCGTTCCGGTACGGACCCGGACGCAGTCGTCGCCGCCGATGTGGTCGTACTTCTGCCGGCCCGCGTCCCACTCGCCGACCTTCTGCCAGGGGGCCACCCACTTCAGGCCCGAGCCGGTCACCTCGCCGGTCGGCTTGCCGAAGCTGGTCACGATGCCGACCGAGCGGATCGGCACCGAGTGGGCGCTGGAGGCGATGCCGACCACCAGGCTGAGGGTGAGGAAGCCGAGCGCGGCGAGGGCGGCCACCCGCTTCAGCGAGCGGGCGGGGGCGACGAGCGCGGCGACGGCGCTGACGACCAGGGCGACGGCGAGGATGATCGCCATGGTGAAGCCGACGGGCATGGGGTGGGGGCCTTCCGCTGGGCTGTGTGGATCTTCACGCTAGGAGGTCCGGTCAAGTCGGGCCGCGCCGGTCGGCGTCGGCCCGCCGCCGGTAAATTCCGCGCCGGGCGCATCCGCCGCGCCCGGTCGCGGCGAACCCTGGGTAGCGAACACCGACCCGGGGGTACGTCTGTGCTGACCGATCCGATGCCGCCTGTGCTGACCGATCCGATGCCGGCCGACGCCGTGCAGACCGCGCTCAAGCGGGTCTCGCTGGCGGCCGAGGACCTGGACGGTAACCGGGTCGCCACGCTGATGCTGGAGTTGGCGGCCGAGTGGGGCGTGCCGGCGCTCTGGGAGCAGGTCTGCCAGCCGCTGCTGGCGCCGATGTCGGGGCGCGACGTCGGCGAGATCGCCGTGGAACACGCCCTGTCCGAGGGCGTCCGGGTCGGGCTGGACGTGTATCGCCGGGATCCCGGGCGGTCCCTGCCGACCGGCGGGGTGCTGCTGGCCGGCGCCGAGCGGGAGGCGCACTCGCTCGGTCTGCACGCCCTCGCCGCGGCCCTGCGGGAGCGGGGGCGTGGCTGCCTGCACCTGGGACCCGCGCTGCCGTGGTCCGCGCTGAGCGGCGCCGTGCGCCGCGCTCGCCCGTACACCGTCGTGGTGTGGTCGCAGACGCCGGTCACCGGGCGCGCGTACCGGCTGGTGCGTTTCGCCCGTGATTTCCCCGGCCTGCGCGTCTACGGCGCCGGGCCGGGCTGGATCGAACCGCTCGCCGCGCCCGCCGTCCACCTGAGCGCGCTGCCGGCCGCCGTGGCCGCCTGTCTGAACGTGCCGGAGCCGGGGGAGCGGCGTCGCGCCGAGACGTGACGCCGACCACTTCCGATACGAAACAGTTCCGTATCGTTAATGGCTGGTCGTAGTCTGTTCGCCGTTACGAGTCTGGCCCGTATCGTATTGCGGAACGGGTGCAACCGGGGGGAGAACCGGGCATGGAGCTGCACGAGAACACAGGACACCCGAGGAGGTGGGCGATCCTGGGGGTGCTGGTGATCAGCCTCCTCGTCGTCGTCCTCGACAACACGATCCTCAACGTCGCCCTCCGCACCCTGGCCGACCCGGTACACGGTCTCGGCGCCAGCCAGGGCGAGCTGGAGTGGGCGATCAACTCCTACACGCTGGTCTTCGCCGGCCTGCTGTTCACCTTCGGCGTGCTCGGCGACCGCGCCGGCCGCAAGCGCTTCCTGATGATCGGGCTGGCACTGTTCGGCCTGGCGTCGCTGCTCTCGGCGTACGCCGACAGCCCCGCGCAGCTCATCGGCGCCCGCGCCCTGATGGGGGTCGGCGGCGCGGCCATCATGCCGGTGACGCTCTCGATCATCTCCAACGTCTTCGACCCCCGCGAGCGCGGCCGGGCCATCGGCGTCTGGGCCGGCGCGGTCGGCCTGGCCGTGGCGATCGGCCCGATCCTCGGCGGCACGCTGCTGGAGCACTTCTGGTGGGGCTCGGTCTTCCTGATCAACGTCCCGGTGGTCGTCGCCGGCGTGATCCTGGTGGCGCTGCTCGTCCCCGAGTCGCGTGACCCGCGCCCCGGCCGCGTCGACCTGCTCGGCGTCCTGCTCTCCGTGGTCGGCCTGGTGGCCCTCTCCTACGGCATCATCGACGGTGGCGAGCACGGCTTCGACCGTCCGGTGGCCTGGGGTTCGATTCTGGTGGGCATCGCCGTGCTGGCCTGGTTCGTGCGGCACGAGCTCCGCTCCGACCACCCGTCACTGGACGTCCGCCTGTTCAAGGTGCCCCGTTTCGCCGCGCCGGTGGCCATCGTCGGCCTGGTGTTCTTCGCCGCGATGGGCGTGATGTTCTTCAGCTCCTTCTACCTGCAGCTGGTTCGCGACTACAGCCCGCTGCAGACCGGTCTGCTCTTCCTGCCCTTCGCCGGGGCCCAGCTGATCTTCGCGCCGCGCAGCGCCGCGATGGTCCGCCGCTACGGCGGCCGGGCGGTCGCCGCCGTCGGGCTGGGGCTGACCGTGGTGGCGCTGGCCGCGTTCGCCTTCATCGACGCCTCCACCCCGATCTGGATGGTGCTGGTCGTCTTCTTCCTCCAGGGCGTCGGAATGGCCAACATCATGCCGCCGGCCACCGAGTCCATCATGTCGGCGCTGCCGCGCGAGAAGGCCGGCGTCGGCTCCGCGGTGAGCAACACCGTCCGCCAGGTGGCCGGCGCGCTCGGCGTGGCGGTCCTCGGCTCGGTGCTCAGCGCGGTCTACCGCAGCGACGTGGGCGACGCGCTGACCGGCCTGCCCGCCCAGGCGCAGGACGCAGCCAACGAGTCGATCTCCGGGGCGTACGCAGCCGCCGGACAGCTCGGCCCGGCAGCGCCCACGCTGATCTCGGCGGCCAACGATGCCTTCGTCACCGCCATGCACTGGGCGGCGGCGCTGTCCGCGATCGTCGCGGCTCTCGGCATGCTGGTGGTGCTGCGGTGGATGCCGGGCCGCGACGCGCTGGCTCCGGCGTCGGCGGCCCCCGCCGCCGAGCCCGAGTTGGCCGGGACGGCCTAGGTTCGGGGACGATGTCCGACATGACCTCCACCGCAGATGCTCCGCGGGGGGCCGGGGCACCGCCGAGCAAACGCGCCGCGGCGGCGGACAACGTGGCGCCCCGCGACCGGCGCGGCCCGGGGAGGC
>NZ_JBFAOC010000027.1:0-4082 GCF_040675055.1 Micromonospora sp. NPDC049662 | reverse complement strand
GGGCCGGGGGGCGGCGCCCCCCCCCGCCCCCCGTGTTTGGCGGGGGCGGGTATTGTTTGGGTCAAGTTTCCCTTCATCACCCCCACGAAATTTCCGCGGGGGTCGCCCGGGCGACCGCGGAGCATCCGCGCCGACGAGGCGATCATCGAGGCGACCCTCGACCTGCTCGCCGAGGGCAGCACCATCGAGGCGCTCTCGATCGAGGCGATCGCCACCCGCGCCGGCGTCGGCAAGGCCACCATCTACCGCCGCTGGGCCGGCAAGGACGCGTTGCTGCTGGACGCGCTGCGCCGACTCAAGGGCATCATGCCGCAGCCGGCCGGCCACTCCGTCCGCGACGACCTGCTGCTGCTGGTCGGCGCGGTCGGGCAGAACGTCGACCCCCGCGCGACGAAGATCATGCCGTGCCTGGTGCCGGCGGTGAACCGCAGCCCGGACCAGTTCCAGCTCTACCAGAACATCATCGAGCCCCGGCGGCAGCTCATGCGCGAGGTGCTGCGGCGCGGCATCGACGAGGGACTGCTCCGGCCCGACATCGACATCGAGGTCACCATGGCGCTGCTCACCGGGCCGATGCTGATCCAACGCGTACTCCAGTGGAACCCGGAGCTGGACAACCGCAAGCTGCCCGCGCAGGTCGTGGACGCTGTTCTCGAGGGCATCCGCGCCCGCTGAGCCGACCGCGCGCCCTGGCCGGGGCCTGCACCGACCGCGCGCCCTGGCCGGGGCCTGCACCGACCGCGCGCCCTGGCCGGGGCCTTCTCGACCGCGCGTCGGGTCAGCCCGCCGGGGCGCGCAGCCGGTGCAGGCGCAGCGCCAACTGCACCTCCAACGCCCGCTCGGGGCGCTGCCAGTCCGCGCCGAGCAGCTGCCCGACCCGCTCCAGCCGCTGCGTCACCGTGTTGACGTGCACGTGCAGTTGCTCGGCGGCCCGGGCCAGGCTGCCACCCACCCCGAAGTACGCCTCCAGCGTCTTCACCAGCGCCGTCCCGCGCCGGGCGTCGTAGTCGACCACCGGTCCGACCGTGGTGGTGAGGAACCGCGCCACGTCCCTGTCGCCCCGGTCACCCACCGTGCCCAGCAGCAGCCCGACGAAGCCCAACTCGGCGGTGCTCGCCCCCTGACCGGCGCGGCCCAGCGCGCCGAGGGCGGTGAGGCACCGGTCCGCCTCGTGGAACGTCCCCGCCAGCGCCCCCGGCCCCGTCGCCGGGCCGCTCGCCCCGGCGGTCACCGGCCGGCCCGTCACCCGCGACAGGTCCCGCGCCACCGCGCGGGCGCTGCCGCCGGCATCCTGGCCCGGCAGCATCAGGACCACCCGACCGTCGCGCGCCGCCGCCAGGCCACCCCGCGTCGAGGCGTACGTGGTGGCCCAGGAGAGCACCCGCTGCCGCGCCGAGCCGGTCGCCGCGATCGCGTCGTCGCCCACCGTCACCAGCACGTGCGGCGCGTCCAGGTCCACCCCGAGCCGACGGGCCCGGCTGCGCAGCGCGTCGGTGTCGCGCAGCGGCCGGGCGATCAGGTCGTCCAGCAACTCGCCACGGACCCGCCCCTCCGCCTCGGCGACCGTCCGGCGGAACAGCAGCAGCAGCGCGGTCACCAGCGCGGCCCGCTCCAGGATGCGCTGGTCCGCGTCGACCAACTCGTCGTTGGGACGCAACACCAGCGCGCCCAGGTTCTCGGCGCCCGCCACCACCGCCGCGTACCACAGTGGACCACGGCGGACGCTGCGCCCCTCGGTCCGGGAAGCGGCCACCGCCTCGACGATGTCCGCCCGCTCCGGCTCGTCGATCTCGCCGACCCGGGCCAGCAGGCGGCCCTCGGCGTCCAACGCCAGCAGCGCCCCGCCCAGCACGTCGGTCACCGCCGCCGCCACGTCCTCCACGCCGCCGCCGCGCAGCACCAGCGCCGTCATCCGGTCGTGCGCCGCCGCGGCCCGCTCCACCGAGCTGCTGTGCGCCCGGATGGTGGTGTTCGCCGCCGACAACTCGGCCAGCGCCGAACGGGTCTCGGCCAGCAGCCGGGCCGTGTCGATCGCCACCGCGGCGTGCGCGGCCAGGGAGACCAGCAACGCCACCTCCTCCCGGGCGAACGGCCGGGCCGAGCGGTTGGCCGAGTAGAGCACCCCGATCGAGGTGGACCCGAGCCGCAGCGGCACCCCGAGGATCGCCACCAGGCCCTCCTCGCCCACTCCGGCGTCGATCTCACCGGTGTGGTGAAAGCGCGCGTCCTCGCCGTAGTTGGCGGTGACGTACGGCGCGCCGGACTGGGCCACCAGACCACCGAGGCCGGCGCCCATCGGCAGCCGCAACCGCTGGAAGCGGGCCGACACGGACCCGTCGGTCACCCGCATGTACGTGTCGCCGCGCTCGTCGTCGTTCAGCGTCATGTACGCCACGTCGGCGCCGAGCAGGTTGCGCGCCCGGTGCACGATCGCCCGCAGCACGTCGTCCAGGTCGCGCAGCCCGGCCAGGTCACTGACCGTGTCGTACAGGCCGGACAGCTCGGTCTCCCGGCGACGACGGCGCTCCAGCAGCGCGCGGACCCGCAACGCCACCGTCTTGGCCTGCTCCAACTCGGCCAGCCGGGCCGGCGGCACACCCGCGGCGCGCGCGGCCACCAGCGGGCCCTCGAACTCCACCGCGGCGGCCTCGCGGGCGAGCAGTTCCAGGAACTCCACCGGCGACGACATGGTCGACATTGTGCGCGGACCCACTAGTTGGCCGTCCAGCCCCCGTCGAGCGCGATCGACGCGCCGGTGATGAAGGCCGCCGGCGGGGAGCAGAGGTACGCCAGCAACTCGGCCACCTCCTCCGGTTCGATCAGCCGTTTGACGGCCGCCCGGGCCAGCATGATCTTCTCGACGACCTCGGCCTCCTCGATACCGTGGCTGGCCGCCTGGTCGGCGATCTGGCTCTCCACCAGGGCGGTCCGCACGTACGCGGGGTTGATGCAGTTGGCGGTCACCCCGTGCGCGGCGCCCTCCAGCGCCACCACCTTCGAGAGCCCTTCGAGGGCGTGCTTCGCCGAGACGTACGCCGCCTTGTACGGCGAGGCCCGCAGACCGTGCACCGACGAGATGTTGACGATCCGACCCCAGCCCCGGGCGTACATGTGCGGCAGCGCCCGGCGGATCAGCAGGAACGGCGCCTCCACCATCACCCGCTGGATGTACTCGAAACGCTCGACGGGAAAATCCTGCACCGGCGCCACGTGCTGGAGCCCCGCGTTGTTCACCACAATGTCGACGTCCACGTCGAGCGCGTCCACGGCAGCCGGGTCGGCCAGGTCCACGCCCTCGGCGCGTCCGCCGGCCTGGGCGGCCACGGCCTTGGCCGCCTCCAGGTTGCGGTCCACTACGAGCACCTTCGCGCCGGCCGCGCCGAGACGCAGGGCGCACGCCCGCCCGATGCCGCTGCCGCCGCCGGTGACCAGGGCGGTCCGACCGGCGAGGTCGACCTGTACGACGTGGGGGACCGCCACGGGTTCTGCCGTCATGGCGCAAGAAGTTACGAGCTGTGTGTCCGTCGGCACATGGGCCGGAGCCACATACTCCCGGGCAAAGCTGTGTGCCCCGCTGGGTCGTCGCTCCGTTGGGTCGTAGGCCTGGTGGGTTGCCGCTCCGCCGGGTCGCCGCGCCCCCGCTGGGCCGTCGCGCTGCCCGCTGGGTCGTCGCGCTGCCCGCTGGGCCGTCGCGCTGCCCGCCGGGTCGCCGCGCTGCCCGCCCGGCCGCCGCGCTGCCCGCTGGGCCGCCCGCAAGATCGCGCTGCATCCAGGATGTAGTGGTGTCGGCGGTGCGAGAGGCCACTACATCCAGGATCGAGCGTGACCTTGAGCCGTGCCGGCCCGGCCCGCCCGTGCCGCTGCCCGTCGGCCCGCAGACCCGTGCCGGTCGGTGGTCGTGGCTGGCGCGCGCCGTCAAGATCCGCGCGACTTCGGGGATGTTGCTGTCTCCGGCGCGGCTGAGGCAGCAACATCCCCGATCTTGTGAGGATCTTGGGCGCGGGGCGCGGGGCGCGGGGCGCGGGGCGCGGGGCGCGGGGCGCGGGGCGCGGGGCGCGGGGCGCGGGGCGCGGGGCGCGGGG